>JASHOB010000167.1 GCA_030041335.1 Alphaproteobacteria bacterium
CTGCCACGAAAATGGTTCACGCTGCGGGAGCCTCTTTGGGCTGGAGCTGGACGAAGTAGCCGAGCCGTTCCAGCCGGCGCTTGAGGTTGGCGGCGGTACGGGTGTGGTCGATCTGGTCGAGGTAGGCCTCTCCCAGGTCGCGATAGGGGATTCCTTTGGCGAGCATGTGATAGGCGGCGATGAGGATCTTATGGGCGATGGCGAGGGCCGCGCGGAGGCCGCCACGCCGGGCCTTGAGGCGGTAAAACTTGTCCTTGAGATAGCTTCCTTTGGTGCGGCCGGCGGAGATCGCCGCGCCAACGAGCATGGTGCGGAGATGAACGTTGCCTTTGCGGCTGCGCCCGCTCTTCTGCTTGCCCGCGCTCTCGTGGTTACCGGGACAGACGCCTGCCCAGGCGGCCAGATGATGGACGCTGAGGAACACGCTCATATCGACGCCGATCTCCGCGATCAAAACCGCGGCGACCACCCAATCCACGCCAGGGATTTGCATCAGCAGAGATTGCTGCAGGTGGTATGGCTCAAGCCGCTCGGCAATGCGCCGATCGAGAGCTTCGATATCCTGCTTGGCCGTTTCGAGCCGGCGAAGCTGTATGCTCAGCAAGAACCGGTGGTGTTCCTCGACCCGGCCCTCGAGTGCCAGCACCAACTCGTCGCGCTTGCGGCGTAGCTGCCCTTTGGCAAGGCCGGCCATCTCTTCGGCGGAGGCGTTACCCTCGATCAGTGCCTTGAGCATAGCCTGACCGGAGACGCCGAAGACGTCGGTGGCGACACTCGCCAGCTTGATATTCGCCGTCTCCAGAAGCTTAAGCAGCCGGTTGCGTTCCGCTGCCTGACTCTCGATGAGCTTGCGGCGATAGCGCAGCAAGTCCCGCAGTTCCCGCAGCGGAGGCGGCGGCACGAAGCTCTTGGTGATCAGGCCGTGGCGGACCAGGTCGGCGATCCACTCGGCATCCTTCACGTCGGTCTTGCGCCCCGGCACGTTTCGAATGTGCCGGGCATTGCCGACAATCAGGTCAAAATGCCCCTCCAGTACCGTGTAGACCGGACGCCAGTAGACGCCGGTGCTCTCCATCCCGACATGGGTCACGCCCTCCGCCCGCAACCAGTCGCACAATGCCTCGAGCTCGCGTGTCATCGTGCGGAAGGTTCGCACCTCCTTCCGCGGCCGATGTCCAGGCGTGCCGACCAGAACACACGCCACAACGGTTTCTTGGTGAACGTCTAACCCGCAGCACCGCTCAGCCATGACCTGCATGGACACCTCCTCTTCACCAGGTGGCGACCGTGACGCCGCAGGTACAATCGAGACACTGCCACGCGTGCTCCCTGTTCACAGGGGCGACAAAGAATGATACCTCTACGCCGCGCGGGCCGGACTGTTTATCGGGGTCGCTAGCCACCGCAGAAAAGCCAGCCTCAACACGATCGCCGTGGAGAGGTTCGGACAAACCGGCCCGCCCCACCACCATTTTCATTCATAATGGTGCACCGCAGGCGCAAGTTGGCTGTATAGAAGATGGCGATGAAGAATCAACGGGTCACGATTGTCGGCGGCGCC
Organism: Alphaproteobacteria bacterium; assembly: GCA_030041335.1. Classification (GTDB taxonomy): domain Bacteria; phylum Pseudomonadota; class Alphaproteobacteria; order ATCC43930; family CGMCC-115725; genus JAATGI01. The sequence goes on from JASHOB010000167.1 coordinate 1,562, forward strand.
GGTTTCGTCGGCCGCGACATTGTCAGGCGCCTGGCGGCGCGGGGAGCCGTCATCGCGGTCGCATCGCCGCACGCGGTGCGCGCCGGATTCCTGCGCCCGATGGGCGATGTCGGTCAGATCGCGACCATCGATGTTGACATCTTGGAAGAAGCGCCCCTGGCGCAGTTAATCGAAGCTGCCGACATCGTGATTTGCGCCGCCGGAACGATGGCGGGAAGCAGCTTCGATCGCGTGCATCATCGCGGGCCGGCTTTGCTGGCGCGGCTTGCCGCCCGTGCCGGGGCGAAACGTTTTGTCCATATTTCGGCGATTGGCGCCGATGCGCGCTCGCCCTCTGCCTATGCGCAATCGAAAGCCGCCGGCGAAACGGCCGTTCTCGAAGCCTTTCCCGGTGCGACCATCTTCCGGCCGTCGCTCGTGTTCGGGCCGGAGGACCATCTCTTCAACCGGTTCGCGGCCATGGCACGGATGGCACCGGTCTTGCCATTGATCGGAGGCGGCGAGACGCGATTCCAACCGGTGTTTGTCGGCGATGTCGCGCAAGCGATCCTCGCCGCGCTTGACCGGCCGCCAACCGCAGCCAAAGTCTTCGAGCTGGGCGGGCCCGAGATTCTGACATTCCGTCAGTTGATGGAGTTGCTCCTGAGGGAGATCCGCCGGCCGCGGCTCTTGCTACCGGTGCCGACGTCCGTGGCGGCAATTGCCGCCTATGTCGGCGAATTCCTGCCCGATCCGCCGCTGACGCGGGATCAAGTCAAATTGTTGCAGATCGACAATGTCGTGGCGCCGGGTATGCCCGGGCTCGAAGCGCTCGGCATTGTGCCGACTGCCCTCGAATTGGTGCTCCCGACCTATCTCGATCGCTTTCGCAAGGGCGGCCGCTTTGCACCGGTGACGCAAAGTCCGTGACGATGATTGAAGGGCCACGACAGCGTCGGCTCGCCAGCCATTCGGTCGTCCCGCAGCCCCGCCCAAAACCGCCTCAGCCCGCCTGCCTCAGGCTTATGCTGTTGGGTTAACAGATTCAGGTTTCTATTCAAGCACGGCGAATCGCGCTTAAATTCCCTAAAGATGCGTTTGCTCTATCACCTCTGGCTGTCGCCGACCTGTCGCAAAATCCGTATCGCGCTCGCTGAAAAGGGGCTCGAGTTCACGATGAAGCTCGAGCGCGTCTGGGAACGTCGTCCGGAATTCCTGGCCCTCAATCCTGCCGGCGAAGTGCCGGTATTGATCGAACCCGAGGGCACGGTGCTCGCCGGTCCCGACGCCATCGCCGAATTCCTCGATGAAGTCTATCGCGACAAGCTCTTGATTGGTCTCAACCCGCTCGACCGCGCCGAGGTGCGGCGGCTCGTTGCCTGGTTCGACATCAAGATGAACGCTGAAGTGACCGACAATCTGGTCGGGGAAAAAATGATGAAGCGGTTTTTGGGCTTCGGCGAGCCGAACTCGGCGCGCATTCGCGCCGGAAAGATCAATATCGGTCACCATCTGCAATATATCAGCTGGCTGGTGGAGCGGCGGCGTTGGCTCGCCGGCGAGCATTTTTCCCTCGCCGATGTCAGCGCTGCCGCCCATCTCTCGGCGCTCGATTATCTCGGCGACGTGCCGTGGGACGAACATGAGCCGGCCAAGGAATGGTACGCCCGTGTCAAGTCGCGACCCTCATTCCGAGGCATCCTGAGCGACCACATCCCGGGCGCACCGCCCCCCAGCCATTATGCCGATCTCGATTTCTGATCTGCTCTTTTCAGCTTATCGGTGCAATATATAAAGTCTGATCGCGTCGCCGCCGCACAGCCACGCCTCTCCAACCGCTTTTGATATCGTGAAGAATAGCCTCTCGTTCCCCCCGCGGATTGTGCTTCCTCGTCGCACCGCAGCAAAAACGCTTACGCCCGCGGTTGACCGGCTGCGCGACCTCTCTGCCAACGGGCGCCTGTTGCTGTCGGCGGCGCTGGCTCCGGTCGCTGGCACTGCCGGCACGGCAGCGGCAGCGGAGCTGCTGTGTGGCGGATCAGGAGTTGCTCACCGGCTACGACGATGAGCTGGTTGGTGCCCTCGTCGACCGCAGGGCCGCCGCCGATGTCGGCCGCGTCCCGATCCTGAGCCGCGGCGGCGGCGGGCTCGCGGGACTGGTGGCGCGCCGCGATCGGTTGTACGTGCGCGCGAACGTGGGGCGCCACGCGCGCGAGCGTCAAGTGCTCTTGTGGTTTCGACCGCGGCGACAAGCGTGCTTGATCGCGCCCTGCATTGCCGCTTGCTGCGGTAAGGAGTATGGCTTCCCGCAAAAGCTTTACCGCGGAAAGGGAATGCGATGTTCGGCTCTTGGCCGCAGCGCGGCACGCAGGTGCTGCTCCTTGTGTTCATCGGCATTGGCCTCTCGGGCTGCGGCTATAACAACGTCCCGCGTCTTGACGAACAGGCAAAGGCGGCGTGGAGCGAGGTCCTGAACCAGTACAAGCGCCGCGCCGATCTGGTCCCGAACCTGGTCGAGACGGTGAAGGGTTTTGCCGCGCAGGAAAAATCCGTTCTGACCGAGGTGACGCAGGCGCGGGCGTCGGCGTCGCAAATGAAAATACCCGACGATATCCTCACCAACCCGCAGGCTTTCCAGCAATTCCAGGCGAATCAGGCGCAACTGACCGGCGCGCTCGGCCGTTTGCTGGTCACGGTCGAGAAATACCCAGACCTCAAATCCAACCAGAATTTCCTGGCGCTGCAATCCCAGCTGGAAGGTACCGAGAACCGCATCGCGGTGGCGCGGCGCGATTATATCGCAGCGGTGCAGGCCTATAACACCGAGCTGCGCACGATACCTGGCCGCTGGTGGGCCGCGCTACTCTATCCCGACGCCAAGGTGAAAGAGACTTTCACCATCACCGCCGCCGAGCAGGAAACCCCCAAGGTCAAATTCTGACCATGCGGTGTCTGCGGTCGGGCGTGCTCGCGATTGCCGCCTTGTGGTCGGTCATCGCAACGGCTTTGCTTGCGGCGCCGCAATTTCCGCCCTTGACCGGGCGCGTGGTTGACGATGCCGGGTTGTTGTCGCCCGACCAACGCCAGCAGCTCACGAGCTTGCTTGCCCAGTTCGAGACCGCGACCAAAAGGCAGGTCGTGGTCGCCACGGTGAAGAGCCTGCAAGGCAATGCCATCGAGGATTACGGCTACCAGCTCGGCCGCTTCTGGGGCATCGGCGCAAAAGACAAGAACACCGGCGCGATCCTGCTGGTGGCGCCAAACGAGCGAAAGGTGCGCATCGAAGTCGGCTATGGCTTGGAAGGCGAACTCACCGACGCGGTTTGCAGCACCATCATCAATCAGGACGTACTGCCGGCGTTTCGCCAAGGCAGATATGCCGAAGGCATCATTGCCGGCACCGCCGCGATCCTGCAGGTGCTGGGGTGGAACGGCGCCAGCGCCGCCATTCCGCCGCCATCCCGCCCCGCCCAGGCCGAAGGGGCGTGGGGCTTCGTCCCTATGCTGCTGCTTCTGGTCATGATCTGGATCGTCTTTTGGCGCCTGTTCCGGCATGGCGGTGGCCCCGGGGGCGGCACCATGGCCATGCTCGGCTACGGGCTCGGCGCCATGTCGGGGGGCGGCCTTCGCTTTGGCGGCGGCGGCTTCAGTGGTGGCGGCGGCTTTTCGGGCGGCGGCGGTTCCTTCGGCGGCGGCGGCGCTTCGGGGAGCTGGTGATGCGCGGCCTGTCCGATGCGGAGCGGCATCAAATCGAGGCCACCGTGGCCGCCGCCGAAAGCCGGACGGCGGCGCGTTTTGCCGTCGTCATTGCCCACGCGAGCGACGACTACCCCGCTTTTCCGATGTTGTGGGCAGCCCTGATCGCCCTGATCGTGGGCGACATCGTCGCTCTCGCTTGGCCGGCGCTCGCGACATGGTGGATCGTCGCCCTGCAGGCGGCGTTGTTCGTCGCCGCCGATGCGCTGCTCCACCATCATCGGGTCCGGTATTGGCTGGTGCCGCGGCGGGTCAAAAAATTGCACGCGCGAAAGCTGGCGCGCCTCGAGTTCGCGGCGCTGGTCCATGATCGCACGCCGGGGGATGTCGGCCTGATGCTGTTTGTGGCTCAAGCCGAGCGGCACGTCGAGATCGTGGCGGATCGCGGGATCGACGAGCGGGTCGATCAGGCGGCGTGGGATAAGATCATCGCCGATTTCGTCGCCGCTTGCCGCGCCGACCATGTGGCCGAGGCGCTCGTTTCGGCCATCGCCGCTTGCGCCGCCATCCTCGAGCGCCATTTTCCGGCGACCGCCACGCCGGCGTCACCGCCCTCGGAGGTCACGGAACTCTGATACCGGAGGCGTGGATGAGGCGCTTGCGCTTTCCGACCCGACGCGAACCGCCGCCCGGGTGCACCGTGGCGGGTCACCGGCGGGCGCGGCCGGCCGGCGACGCGACGATGGCCGTGGGGCCAGGTTTGCTTAATGAATTATGAGTAACTCGACTGTCGTGGGACTTGGCGGCGCCGGTTCGCTAGTTTATAGTGAGCAGTCCAATATTTCCTTGCTAAGTCCGGGAATTAGTCGTGCCTCTTAGCGCGAAATATCAATCTTTGGAAGAATACCCTTTTACCAGGCTCAACAAATTGTTGGGACCGGTGACGCCGCGTGCCAACGAAACCCCGATTTTGATGTCGGTCGGCGAACCGCAACACGAGCCGCCGGCGTTCATGGCGCGTGTCATCGCCGAGAACAGTCATCTTTGGAACCGCTATCCGGCGATGAGCGGTAGCCAGGCGTTGCGCACGGCGGCGGCGCACTGGCTCACGGCGCGCTATCGCCTGCCGCAAGGCATGATCGAGGCCGGTCGCCATGTGGTTGCGCTTTCGGGTACCAAGGAGGGGCTTTACCTGCTGGCCTCCTTGGCGATTCCGGAGAGCAAAGCGGGCCAGCCGCCCATCGCGCTGATGCCCAATCCCTACTACCTCGTCTATAGCGGTGGCGCGCATATGGCCGGCGCCGAGACCATGCCGCTCGACGCCACCGCCGGCACCGGCTTTCTGCCTGATCTCGATGCCATCCCCGAAGCGGTGTTGCGGCGCACCGCGCTCTTTTATCTGTGCACTCCGGCAAACCCGCAGGGGGCCTGCGCCGATCTCGATTATTTCCGCAAGCTCATCGGCCTGGCGCGGCGGTTCGATTTCGTGCTGGCGGTCGATGAATGCTATTCCGAGATCTACGACCGCGTGCCGCCGGTCGGCGGGCTCGAGGCTTGCGCCGCGATGGGCGGCGACACCTCGCACGTACTCGTGTTCCACTCGCTGTCGAAGCGCTCGAACGCGGCCGGGCTGCGGATCGGGTTTGCCGCAGGCGATCCCGACTTGCTGGCAAAGTTCGGCGTATTGCGCTCTTACGGCGGCGCGCAGGTGCCGCTGCCGTTGCAGGAGGCCGCGGTTGCGCTGTGGCAGGACGAAGCGCATGTCGAGGAGAACCGGCGCCTCTATCGCCGTAAATTCGACATCTGCGAGGAAATTCTGAAGGACCGGTTCGGCTTTTATCGGCCGCCGGGCGGATTTTTTCTCTGGCTCGATGTCGGCGACGGCGAAGCCGCGGCGCTGAAATTGTGGCGCGACGCCGGTCTGCGGTCGCTGCCGGGGCCTTATATCGGCCGCGCCAACGCGCAAGGGATCAATCCGGGCGAACGCTACATCCGCCTCGCCATCGTGCATGACGATGACACCGTCGCAGCCGGCATGCGCCGGCTCCTGCGGGTGTTGTAAGAGCCCTGAGGTGACCGTGACCGCGATGGCGAGAGGTGCGCTGCCGCTGCCCAATTTGCTGCGCTCGCTCCTCGCCTTTGCCGGTTTCGTGTTTCTCGTCGGGACCTTTCTGCTCGCGGCAATGCTGGCAACCTACAACCACGACGATCCGTCGTGGAATCACGCGATCGACACGTTGCCGACCAATCTGCTCGGCTGGTTCGGAGCCGACCTTGCCGACATGCTGGTGCAAAGTTTCGGCGCCGCGGCGTTGCTGTTGCCGATCATAGCGCTCGACTGGTCGGTTCGGTTGTTGGCGGGACGCTGGCTCGAGCGGCTGTGGCTGCGGATTCCGCTGACCCCGCCGATTCTCTTTAGCGCCGCGCTGGCGCTGGCGATCGTGCCGCCGCCCCAGCGCTGGCCGCACGATGTCGGCTTCGGCGGCGTCATCGGCACGATCGCGCGGCACTATCTCGATCCGTTCGGCGCCGCTGCCCCGGTGTCGGCGATGGCGGCCGCTGCGCTGGCGGGACTCCTTCTGCTTTACATCACCGGCTTCACCGCGGACGCCGCCGGCGACGAAGAGCAAGACGACGATCGGCACCAGGAGGCGGCGCCCGCCCTCAAGTATAACGCGGCTAAACCGCGAATCGCCTTCCCGGGGATCGTCGGCTGGCTGCGGCGTCCGCGACGCGAGCCGATGGCCGAGCGCGAACGCCGCGAGCCGATCATCGGCGACGCCGAACCGACGCGCGGGCGCGACGAACCGCGGGGATTGCCGCTCGCCCGACCGCGCAAGCTCGCCGACATCGCGCAACCGCAGCGCGCGCCCAAGCGCTCCGAAGCGGCGCGGCAAACTTCGCTCGATCTCGGCATCGAATTCGAGTTGCCCTCGCTCGATTTGCTGACCGAGCCGCCGCCGCAGCGCGGAACACTGGTGAGCACCGAGGCGTTGCAGCAGAACGCGCGCCTTCTCGAAAGCGTGCTCGAAGATTTCGGTATCCGTGGCGAAATCCACAAAGTGCGGCCTGGCCCGGTGGTGACGCTCTACGAGCTTGAGCCGGCGCCCGGCATCAAGGCCTCGCGCATCATCGGTCTCGCCGACGATATCGCCCGCTCGATGAGCGCGATCTCAGCGCGCGTGGCGGTGATCCCTGGACGCAACGTCATCGGCATCGAGTTGCCCAACAGCAGAGCCGAGACCGTCTATCTGCGCGAGCTCTTGTCATCGGAGGCATATGAGCGCAGCAACGGCCGTCTCACGCTGCTGCTCGGCAAAGATATCGGCGGCGCGCCGGTGACCGCCGATCTTGCCCATATGCCGCACCTGTTGATTGCCGGAACCACCGGTTCCGGCAAGTCGGTCGGCATCAACACCATGATCTTGTCGCTGCTGTTTCGCCTGCCGCCCGACAAATGCCGCTTTATCATGATCGATCCGAAGATGCTCGAGCTGTCGATGTATGACGGCATCCCGCACCTTCTCTGTCCGGTCGTGACCGATCCGAAAAAGGCGGTGGTCGCGCTCAAATGGACGGTGCGCGAGATGGAGGGCCGCTATCGCGCCATGACCAAGCTCGGGGTGCGCAACCTCGACAGCTACAATCAGCGTCTCAGGGAGGCAAAGGCACGGGGCGAAGTGCTTACCCGCCGGGTCCAGACCGGTTTTGACCCCGAGACCGGTGCGCCGCAATTCGAGGAAGAATCGCTCAATAGCGAGCCGCTGCCGCTCATTGTCGTCGTGGTCGACGAAATGGCCGACCTGATGCTGGTCGCGGGGAAAGACATCGAGGCGGCGGTGCAGCGCCTGGCACAAATGGCGCGCGCTGCAGGCATTCACATCATGATGGCGACGCAGCGCCCGTCGGTCGACGTCATTACCGGCACCATCAAGGCCAATTTCCCGACTCGCATCAGCTTTCAAGTGACCTCGAAAATCGACAGCCGCACCATTCTGGGCGAGGCCGGCGCCGAACAGCTGCTCGGCCGCGGCGACATGCTCTACATGGCCGGCGGCGGCCGCATCACCCGCGTCCATGGTCCGTTCGTCTCCGACAAGGAAGTCGAAGCTGTCGTCCAGTTCCTCAAGGAAAGCGGCCCGCCGCCCTCCTATATTGACGACATCACCGAAGATGACGAGGTCGACGAATTTGGCGCGGCGCCGGTCGGTACCGACGATGGCGCCAGCGCCGATCTCTACGACCAGGCGGTGGCGCTGGTGTGCCGCGAGCGCAAGGCGACGACAAGTTACCTGCAGCGCCGTTTCGAAATCGGCTACAACAAGGCGGCACGGCTGATCGAGCGGATGGAAAAAGAAGGCGTGATCTCGGCGCCCAACCATGTCGGCAAGCGCGAGGTTCTGGCGCCCGATATCCGCTAAGGTTCAATGGCCCGTGAGCGGCAGCAGGCTGGCAAAGGCGAAGCGATGACGGACGACACCCGTTGGCAATCGGACCGTTTCGGCGCGGCGGCGCGCGGCGAGAATCCGATGTTCGTGGCACCGCTCGCCACCGGCCTGGTCTTTCTCCACGACGCCCAGTTCCTGCCAGGCTGGTGCGTGCTCTTTGCCCGTCCCGAGATCGGACGACTGGAGGATCTCGACCATGATCGCGCGGGCGATTTTCTCGGCGACATGGCACGGCTCGGCCGCGCACTGAGCGCAGTGTGCCGCCCGCGCCGGATCAATTACGCGATTTATGGCAACACCGCGCCCGTTTTGCACGCGCATGTCGTGCCACGCTACGATTGGGAGCCGCCGGACCGCATCACCCAGCCGGTTTGGACCTATCCCGCGGGTCAGTGGCGCGATCCGCCGCTGGACTATGAGGCATCGCAACATGCGCCGCTACGCGACCGGATTCGAGCAGCGCTGCTCCTGGCTTGATCACGGCGGGAACTCCCTGTCCCACCCTCGTGCTGCCGCAGACGTCCAGGCGCAAGCCCGCCACGCCAATGGTTCTGAACCGTTGACCTCGCCACTGACGGGACGCCACGAACGGCGTTTCGGCAGTTTCTTGGGCCGCGCCGATTTCGACGTCAATAGGCCGAGGCTCGCGCCCGGCGCCATTTTTCACGCCGCACCGGATGAGCTGACGACGTTCTCGGAGGCGGGCCGATACCGATCACCAACGCCGATGCATCACCTCGTCAACCACGGCACCGCCGATGTGGATAGCGTCGAAATCGGCGATCACACCAGGCGACACCCGCGTTCTCCGACGACGACATGAACCGCGCCCGCCACGACGCCAGTCGCGCTGTCGGCACAAAGACGGACGGCCCTACTGAGGGCGCAGTTGAAGCCCTATATTTGTCGTGACCGTGTTCGTCGCCGGTTGCCGAATAGCGTCGGCGAAACGGATTGGGAACCGCAAGCAGATGGTAATGGAAAAGCTGGTGCGCCGGCGATTGGTGTTGAAGGGCCTGCTCTTGGGGGCGATGGCGATGGCGCCGCGGTCGGTGCGCGCGGCACCCGCGGGCGCGATCAGCCTCAGTGAACAGGACCGTGCCGTCGTTGACCGGGTCGTGGCCTATCTCAACAACATCCACACCATGGAAGCACGCTTCGAGCAGATTGCCGCCGATGGCAGCAACTCGTCGGGCACGATCTATGTGGAGCGGCCCGGCAAGCTGCGGCTTCAGTACGACCCGCCAATGCCCGTGATGATCATCGCCGACGGCCGCGGCATCTACTATTGGGACAGTAAACTGGAGCAATTGTCGCAGACGCGCGTCGAGGACACACCCGCCTGGTTTCTGTTGCGTCCCGACATCAGCGCAAACGGCGATGTCACGGTTACGCATTTCGAGCACCAGCCCGGTCTGATCCGAGTGACCATGGTCGAGACCGCGCATCCCGAGCTCGGCAGCGTCACTTTGACCTTCGCCGACCATCCGCTTGAGTTACGCCAATGGACGATCGTCGATGCTCAGGCCCGTCCCGTCACCGTTACCTTGATCGACCCGCGCTTTGGCATGGCGATACCACCGTTGCTGTTCGACTGGATCGACCCGCGGATCACGCAAGGCCGGATTCCGCATTAGCGGCATGATGAATTCCAGTTCATTAGCGGAATGGGTCTTGCATAGTGATCGTTGTGCGACAAAGGTCGATGCCATGTCTTCCCGCCCGCTGATCGGCATTCCCTGCTGCACCGCGATCGCCAGCAATCGCCCGACCCACTGGGTAGCCGAAAAATATGTGGTTGCCGTTCACGACGCGGCCAACGCCATCCCGATGCTGCTGCCCGCGATCGCCGACCGCTGCAGCGTCGACGACATCGTCTCCCGCATCGATGGGCTGTTCCTCACCGGCAGCCGCTCCAATATCGAGCCGGCGCGTTATGGCGGCGCTCCCGACCCTGCCGAGCCGGACGAAGACGATCCGCGCGACGTCAAGCGCGACGCCCTCACCTTGCCCCTGATCCGCGCCGCGGTACGCGCCGATGTGCCAATCTTGGCGATTTGCCGCGGCTGCCAGGAGCTCAACGTCGCGCTTGGGGGAACGCTCCACTCCAGGGTACACGAGCTTGAGGGGCACATCGATCATCGCTCGCGGCATATTCCGGTCGAAAGCCGTTACCAATACATTGCTCACCCGGTGCGGCTGAGCCCCGACGGCGCGCTGGCGCGCCTCGCCGGCCAGTCCGAGATGGTCGTGAACTCATTGCATTGGCAGGGTATCGACCGACTCGGCATGGACCTGGCGGTCGAGGCGGTGGCACCGGACGGTCTGATCGAGGCGGTCCGACATCGGCGCGCCGATTTTATCTTGGGGATCCAATGGCACCCGGAATACCGGGTGATGGAAAACCCCTTCTCCCGTGCCCTTTTTGCCACCTGGGGCGAGGCGTGTCGGCGCTACGCCGCCGGCCGGCGAATCCGACTGAGCAACCCGACCAGCACCGCCTTTTCATCAGCGTCGAGATCGCCCGCGATATGAGCTTCGTGCGCACGCACGCGCGCCACCAGCTCATGCAAGAGGTCGCGACCCGCCTCGCTGATATGGAGCGCGTAGGAACGCCGGTCGCGTGGCGAGTCGGCCCGCTTGACCAGGCCTCTTGTCTCCAGACGGTCGATAATGGCCACCAGGGTCGAGCGGTCGATGATCAGGGTTTGGCCGAGACCGGTCTGGCTTAAGCCGGGATTGCGCTCGATTACCACCAGCGCCGCAAACTGGGCGGGCGTGAGTTCGCCGGCGCCGACGGTGCGCGCGAAATCCTGAAAGACCGCGAGCTGTGCCTTGCGCAGATGGTAGCCGATCAGGTCAGGCAATAGGCCGAGATCGATCGGGCGCTCCGGCTCCGTTAACGTGGCGGTTTCGGTTTTGTCGTTTTTGGCCGGCATCATTTTAAAGCAGTTGGCAAAAAATCAGCATGCCGGAGGACGGTTTGGACGACAAGCCATTGGCCGGCACCAATGTCGATGGCAACGCCTGCACTTATCAATGGATGAGGCATGCGGCTGCGGCAACGGCTGCCATGCGCTTTCGGCATTGTTCCCCTAGCTCCGAAACCGCCATTTTATCGGGAGAAGCGGTCGGCGGACCCTCCCGCCGTTTGTTCAGCGCCGCCCGACGTGGCGCAGGACCCGCGCTTCCGGCGCTCGGTCAATCCCCCCTGGCCGGGCGCCTTTTTTTGCCAACGAAGAAAAAGAATTGATGCCCCGATCTGCGCCCGCCGCTTCATCGCCCCCTCACTTTCGCCCGGCGCCGCGATGCCTCCGGCGCGGCGATGGCGGTGCGGGTTTGTGGGCGAATGCCCACCGGTGATGGCGACCGCCTTACCGCGAATGGGCGGCATCGTTTTGGCTCCAACCGCCGAGCGCTCGCAGGCGACTGGCGCCCGGCTCATGGATGTTTCAAACTCATTTGATCAGGCGCTAGAGTCGGGCCAATCGCAGACCGGCGCCAGGAGGCGACCATGGAAGGCTCTGTCCCAACCCACACCACAGAGCGCGAAGCATTCTACCGCGAAATAGCGCCGGGCAATCTGGCGCCGCTCTGGGAGGTGCTCCACAGTCTGGTCACGCCGGAGCCGGTGACCCCGGTGCAGCCGGTCATGTGGAAGTATCAGGACGTGCGGCCTTTCATCGAGCGGGCAGGCAGGCTGATCACCGCCGCCGAGGCGGAGCGCCGCGTGTTGGTGCTCGAGAATCCCGGCCTCAAGGGTCGATCCTCCATCACCCATTCCCTCTTTGCCGGCATGCAGCTGATTCTGCCGGGCGAAATCGCGCGGGCCCATCGCCATGCCGCCTCGGCGCTGCGTTTCATCCTCGAAGGCAAGGGCGCTTATACCGCGGTCGACGGCGAGCGCACCTATATGAATCCCGGCGACTTCATCATCACGCCCTCGTGGACGTTCCACGATCACGGCAACACCACCGCGACCCCGATGGTTTGGCTCGACGGGCTCGACGTGCCGCTGGTCAATCTGCTCGACACCAGCTTTCAGGAACGCACCGCGGCGGAGAGCCAGGAAGAGACGCGCCATCCCGGCGATTCGATGGCGCGCTTCGGAGCCGGGCTGATGCCGGTCGACTGGAAGCCGAAGACCCGCACCTCGCCGGTCTTTACCTACCCCTATGAGCATACCCGCGCGGCGCTCGACACGATGAAGCGCGAGCAGGACTGGGACGCCTGCCACGGCCTCAAGCTCAAATTCATCAACCCGGCTACCGGCGAGCACGCCATGCCGACCATCGGCACCTTCATGCAGCTGCTGCCCAAGGAGTTTTCGACGGCGCCTTATCGCTCGACCGACAGCACCGTCTATGTCTGCGTCGAAGGCCGCGGCCTGACACATGTCGGTGATCAGTTCTTCACTTGGGGTCCGCGCGATATTTTCGTCGTCCCCAGCTGGTATCGGCATTTCCATCACGCCGACGAGGAATCGGTGCTGTTCAGCTTTTCCGACCGCCCGGTGCAAGAAAAGCTCGATCTCTGGCGCGAGGACCGCGGTAACCACTAATTTTATCCGGGGCGCGCCGCTTGTCCCCTCGCCATGGTGGCCCGATCCGCCGCATGCCCGGTCGCGCGCGGTGATCGCCGGCAGCGCCCGAGCCGCGCGGATTTGGCCTTTGCCCGCGCTTTCCCTTAAAGGCTGGTGCCTGGCCGCGCGCCTTCGGGCGCGATCGGCGGTTTGGTTTGCGGGCGTTGCAGGCCGGCAACGACCATGCCCAGCAGCCGCTCGATGATACCGTCGAGGGAGAGGTGGGCCGGTGGCACCTTGTCGATCACCAGCATGGTCAAGCCATGGGCGGCGGACCAGGCCGATAGCGCAGTCAGGGCGACCTCCTCTGGATTCCCGGGCGCAACGGCGAAAACGCCGGAACGGGCTCCGCGCAAGATGACTTCCTCCAGCACCGCTCTGGCCTCGGCACCAGCCGCCTTGGCGATCGTCGGGCGAGCAGCGGACCCGGCAGCGGACAGCGCCGGACCGAACATCAGACGGTAGAGCGCGGGATTTTCGAGGCCGAGACGGACGTAAGTTCGGCAGATCGCGACAAGGAGCGCGTCGGCATCGTCGATGCCAACCATGGCGCGCCGCATGCCGTCACGCAGCCTTTCGAAGCCGACGGCGGCGGCGGCCGCAAGCAGGTCGAGCTTCCCGGGAAAATGGTTATAGGGCGCGTGGTGGCTGACGCCGGCACGGCGCGCCACCTCGCGCAGCGAGAACGCCCAGTCCTGCTCCTCGGTCACCAGGTCGAGCGCGGTCTCGATGAGCGCGCGGCGCAGGTCGCCGTGGTGATAGGGCTGAGGTTTGGTGGCGTGATTTTTTTTTGGCACGGCGGCTTCCAAAAATGTTGACAATGGGTACATGATGATGTATCCATTGTCAACATAACCGGCGGGATGTCAATCCGCGGCGTCACGGCGAGTCTGGATCACTAACCGAGCGAGGTGCAGCGATGACACCGCAGCAATCGTCGACCACCGTTCGCGACCGGGTCTCGGCGCAAGAATGGCAAGCGCGCGTCGCGCTCGCGGCCGCCTATCGGTTGGTCGCCCACTTTCACTGGGATGATCTCATTTTCACGCACCTCTCCGCGCGGGTTCCGGGCGGCGATGACCACTTCCTCATCAACCCCTATGGCATGACCTTCGACGAGATCACCGCGTCCAACTTGGTCAAGGTCGACCTCGACGGCAACAAGGTCATGGCGTCGCCGCATGAGATCAATCCCGCCGGCTTTACCATTCACAGCGCCATCCATGCCGCCCGCGAGGATGCAAAATGCGTGCTCCATGTTCACAGCGTAAATGGCGTCGCGGTGTCGGCGCAGAAGCACGGCGTGTTGCCGATCTCGCAGCAATCGATCTTCGTGCTGTCTTCGCTCGCATACCACGACTATGAAGGCGTGGCCTTGCGCGACGATGAGAAGCCGCGCCTGGTGCGCGACCTTGGCGACAAAAATTTCTTCATGCTGCGCAACCATGGCCTGATCACCGTCGCCGACAACGTGCCCGATGCCTTCCTGTTCATGTACATATTCGAGGCCGCGTGCCTCATTCAGGTGCGCGCGCAGGCCGGTGGCGGACCGCTCATCCCCATCGATCCCGGCATTATTGCAACCGCGCAGCAACAGGCGACGGCGGTGACGAACGCGGCGAGCGGGGCACTGGCCTGGCCGGCACTGCTGCGGCGACTCGATCGGATCGACCCCTCCTACCGCAACTGAGCGAAGCCGCAAACTGTCACCGGTCGATCCCGCATTGCCGTTTAGATCGGCGCGTGCAACGGCGGCGTCACCACCCTAGGCGCCCGATGTCACGCCATGACCGAAGGTACCCGCGACGACGGGGCAACTCATTGGCGGCGAACTGACGTGGTTCGCGAGGGCAACTTCCCGATCGCCTTGTCGCGCATCGCAAGCTGCTCCATAGCGATCAGGTTCGGGCCAAGAGCGACCGTGCGCCGCCCCGCCGTGCGACGGTGCCGAACGGACCTCAAGCGCCGCCAGAGGCAAAAGCATCAATGTGAAACCCTTGCCGCTTCCTCGGCCAGCAAAGCTTTCTTGTCAGGCTTGCCGATCGGGGTCAGCGGCAGAGCGTCGCGGAATTCGATCATTCGCGGGCGCTCGATCGGCGACACCTTGTCCTTGAGAAAATCGAGCAGCTCTGCTTCGGAGATGGTCGCGCCGGCGCGCGGCTGCACCACGGCTTTCACCGTTTGGCCACGGTAGGGATCCGGCACACCGATGACGATCGCCTGCGCCACGTTTGGGTGCTGATAGAGCGCTTCTTCGACCAGGCGCGGATAGATCTTGTAGCCGCTGGCGATGATGATGTCCTTGATGCGGTCGACGATGAAGAGATAACCGTCCGCGTCAAGGTAGCCGATATCGCCGGTGTGAAATCGCCCACCCGCCATCGCCTCAGCGGTCTCGACTTCCTTGTGCCAATAGCCCGCCATGACCTGCGGACCGCGCGCGCAAATCTCGCCACGCTCGCCCGGCGCCAGCACGGTCAGCGCATCCTCGGTCGAAACGATCTCGATCGCCGTGCCCGGTACCGGCAGGCCGGCCGAGCCCGAACGCGCCGAGTCGATCGGGTTGATGGTCAGCACCGGTGCCGTCTCCGACAGGCCGTAGCCCTCCATCAGCTTGCACCCGGTTGCGGTCTCGAATTTAGTCTTGACCTCGAGCGGCAGCGAGGCACCCCCCGAGACGCAAATCTTGATCGACGACAGATCGACACGCTTGGCCTTGGGATGACTGTAGATCGCGGTATAAAGCGTCGGCACGCCAGGCAGATAGGTCGGGCGCTTGCGCTTGATCAGCGCGAACAGCGCGTCGATGGTGAAGCGCGGCATCAGCAGCAGCTCGGCGCCGCATGCGATGCCGATATTCATGGCGCCGGTCATGGCAAAGACGTGAAAGAACGGCAGCACACAGAGGACGCGCTCGATGCCGCCCGGCGTCTGCTGCAGCCAACTGTGACATTGCTGCGTGTTGGCCCACAGATTGCGGTGCGTCAGCATCGCGCCCTTCGGCACGCCGGTGGTGCCGCCGGTATATTGCAGCACCGCGATGTCGTGATCCGGATCGATCGCCGCCGGTTTGACCGTCCCGTCGTTGGCGGTGAGCGCCCGGAAATCGAGATGATGAGCGTCATGCGACCAGACCGCCGCATCGCCGCGTTTGAACCAGCGATAGAAGAGGCCCTTCGCCGCCGGCAGAAGGTCGGCCATGCGTTGCACCACGATGGTCTTGACCGTGGTGCCGCCGAGCAGGGGGGCCGCCAGGGCGTAGAGCTGTTTGACGTCGAGCGTCACCAGCACTTTGGCGCCGGAATCCTCGACGAGGTGGCGGATTTCGCGGGCTGCATAGAGCGGGTTAAGGTTGACCACCGTGCCGCCGATCATGGCGACGGCGAAATAGCAGATTACATAGGTTGGCGAGTTGGGTAAGAGCAGGGCAACCCGCGTTCCCTTGCCGACGCCGATCGCGGCCAAGCCGGTGGCGGCGCGTCGTACCCGATCGCCCAGCTCGCGATAGGAGTAGGAACGGCCGAGAAAGTCGAGACACGGTTTGTCGGCATGCGCCGAAACCGCGTTGAGCAACAGCTCATGGATCGGCCGGCCCGGGTAGTTCTGCTGCCAATCGATGCCCGGCGGATAGGATTTGAGCCAAGGCCAGGTCGTTGCTTCCGCTTCCTGGATTGTCATGGCGCAACTATAGGACGCTCGCGCCTAATAGGAATCACTAATAGACGCCCGCCACCTCGGCGCCGGCTCGGTTTTTAGGGTCAGCCGGCATCATCTTCCGCCTCCGGATCGGGCACATAGACGTCATCGAGTGTGCTCGCAGGGGTCTCCGGTTTGCGGCTCGGCCCGGCGAGGCCGCGAGCTTCCGCGGCCTCGCCGCGGGGGAGCAGCACCCATTCCGCTCCGAGCGCGGCGGCGAGAGCGATAAGGGTCGAGGCCCTCGGGTTGACGGTCCCTTTCTCGATCGCCGAGACATGGCTTCGCAGGCCACCCGTGCGTTCGGCGAGCGCTTGCCGGCTCAGTCCCTTTTGTTTGCGCATCGCCTGCAACGCCGCGCCCAGGGCCGATATTCGGCGCGGGCGGGACGGGCGGGGTTGGCGTGCCATTGCGTCGCCTTCTTCGATGGGCCCCGGGGACCCTAGGGTAAAATAGATAACGATTTGGACATAGCCGGTTTACTGCATATCTCACGAACCGATTGGTGCGTCGGCGCTCGAAAGGAGCGGCGCGCGCTCAAGCGATGTCGCTTGATTGCACGCCGCGCGGGCCGGACGAAACTGCCCTTACCCGCAGGAGACCGGGCGCTGCCGCAGCGTTGATCGCACCATCCCTCTTTTTGATCTGAAGCTTCGCGATCACCGAAGCGCCGACCCGCCGGCCGTGAACCGATTTCGCCAGGCGAGGCAAACGCGCACACCGCCACGCCCGCCGCTCCAAGGAGATATTAATCGCTTGCCGATCCGCACTAAGCTCCCGCCATGCCTTTGCGTCTCGCCTTCATGGGTACCGCCGATTTCGCCGTGCCCAGCCTCGCCGCCCTGATTGCGGCCGGCCACGATGTCAGGGCCGTCTATTCGCAGCCGGCGCGCCCGCGCGGGCGCGGTCACCAGCCCCGGCCCTCGCCGGTCGCGGCGCTCGCGGTCGAGCACCGGATCGCCGTGCACACCCCGGAACGGCTCGATGAAGCGGCGATCAGGGATTTGGCGGCTCTTGAGCTCGACGCCGCGATCGTCGCCGCCTACGGTCTGATCCTGCCGCCGGCGCTGCTCGCCGCACCTCGCCTTGGTTGCCTCAACGTGCATGCCTCGCTGCTGCCGCGCTGGCGCGGCGCCGCGCCGATCGAGCGCGCCATTCTTGCGGGCGACACCGAGACCGGCGTCACGATCATGAGGATGGCAGCAGGGCTCGACACCGGCCCGATTCTACTCGTCAAAACCGTGCCGATAGGTCCGCGCGCCACCGCGGTGGTGTTGCACGATGAGCTGAGCCAAGTCGGCGGCGCCTTGCTGGTCGCGGCGCTCGACCGATTGTCGCGGGGCCAGATCGTTCCCCGGGCTCAGCCCCAAAGCGGCGTCACCTACGCAAAGAAATTAGGCCGCGAAGAAGGCGCGATCGACTGGCGAAAATCGGCGGCCGAACTCGATCGTCTGGTCCGTGCCCTGAACCCGCGTGTGCCGACCTGGTTCACGCATGAGGGCGAGCGCATCAAACTCACCGAAGCCCTGCCGGTAACCGGGCAGGCCGCGCCCGGCACCGTGCTTGATGCCCGGCCGACCATCGCCTGCGGCGACGGCGCACTGCTGCTGTTGCGCTTGCAGCGCGAAGGCCGTGCCGCAATGAGCGCCGCCGAATTTCTTCGCGGCCATCCGATGCGGCTCGCCACCATCCTGCCATGCCCCGCTACAAGCTGACCATCGAGTATGACGGCACCGGCATGGTCGGCTGGCAGCGCCAAGCCACGGGCCAATCGGTGCAAGAGCTATTGGAACGCGCGGTCAGGCTCTACTGCGGTAGCGACCTGAGGGTGCATGGCGCTGGCCGTACCGATGCCGGTGTTCACGCGCTCGGGATGACCGCGCATCTCGATCTGCCGCGCGCCGATGCGCCGGAAAAGATCAGGGGCGCGCTCAACCATCATATGCGGCCCGCCAAAGTGTCGGTGCTCAGCGCCGAGCCGGTCGGTGACGATTTCGACGCAAGACGCTCCGCCAAGAGTCGGGTCTATGTTTACCGCATTCTCAACCGCCGGGCGCCGCCCATGCTGGACAGGAACCGCGTATGGCACGTGGCGCCGCAACTCGATGTCGGTGTCATGGCCGAAGCGGCGCAGCTGCTTCTCGGCAAGCACGACTTTTCGACGTTTCGCGACTCGCTATGCCAGGCGAGATCGCCGGTCAAGACGCTGGACCGGCTCGCCGTCACGCGCTCTGGCAATGAAATCCGCATCACCGCTCAAGCGCGTTCCTTCCTCCATCACCAGGTGCGCAACATGGTCGGCACCTTGAAGCTGGTCGGTCTCCACCAATGGCGCCCGCAGCACGTCGCCGACGCGCTCGCCGCGCGCGACCGCCGTGCCGGCGGCCCGATGGCGCCTGCCTACGGCCTTTACCTGGTCGAGGTGATCTACGATGGGCGGTCGCTACGCGCCCCCGACGATGGCTAGGGGGCCACCCTTGAGCGGCGCGGACGCGGCTGGGCGTCTCGCCTTTTGGCGAGCGAACCCGGCAACCGGCGAGCGCCGCGGCGTCCCCGACGCATAAATTGGATGTCTGTCGCTCTTGGTGGTCAGCGCGCCAGATATTTGAGCGCGTAGTCGACCATCTGCACGCCGGCGATGACGATGCCGACATTGAACAGCGTGGCCAACCCGCCGATGACGATGCCGGCCGTCTCCACCTTCTCGTCGCCCTCGAAAATGCCCAGGGCCAGGATGCAGATGGCGAATGCCTGAGGTCCGTTGCCGAGCGGAATCGGCAACGCCAGCACCAGGGCGAAGAGAATGATGATGATGCCAAGCGCGCGCGGCCGGTCGCCGCGCCGCGTCAGGAAGCGCGCGTGGCGCGGCCTGAACCAACGTTCGAAGCGGCGCAGGGCCGGCTCGACATAGGTGACGAAGCGACGGAAGCGGTCGCGCGGGATCGCGCGCCGCCGCAGCCAGGCGGGCAACAGGGGCCGGCGGTGACCCTGCAGGATCTGCACGCCCAGAACAATGATGCCGAGCGCGAACGGCACCGAAAAACCGGGAATCATGGGTCCCGGAATTGCATTGGGCAGCGCCAGCACCAGCAGCAGCACGCCGAAAGCGTGGTTGCCGAGGCCGGTCAGAAGCTCATCGACGCTGATATATTCGCCGGCGTGCGCGTCCGCGAGGCCGCGCAGCATGTCTGTTGCGCTGGGCCGCGGCAACACGACGGGCAGCAACGGCCCTGGGCTCGATTGGGCGGTCAATAGAGGCTCTGCGTGACGCGGCTCAACCCGGCGCCAAGAACGAGGTCAATCAACACCAGCGCCGTTGCTGCCGCGGCGCCGGCACGTGTCGCGACCCGCGCGATGAACCATTCGTAGGCCAGCACGAGCAGCAACACGATCAGCGACAGAATGCTGGTAAAGCCATCGGGCAGGATTTGAAGGACGCTGATCAGTGCAACGATGAGGAACACACCGGTCTCCAGAATCTGGGACCAGTTGTAGGCGGTGACGTAATCGAAGCCGCCGCCACCGATGCCCAGGAGGCGGCAAAACGCCAGCACCGCCAGCGGATAGGCCGCCCAGCCGACGACATAACCGATGCTTTCCACCAGAAGGATATGGGCAACGCCGGACGCCGCCCAATCCTGTGGCGACACCCGCAGCGCCAGTAGTGCGACAAAGCCGGGGAAGCAGATAATTGCCGCCCAAAACGAGCGCGCGGTGCCTGCGGGCCCGCGATCGAACCAGGCCATCGCCTTGGTATCGAGCCGCGCCAACCGCCACGCGCCGTAAAGGCCGCACGATACTTCACGCAGACTGGGAATCGCGGTCATGACGATGGGAAATAGCCCTCGAGCACAAGCCGGTAGATTTCGGTAAGATGGCGCAGGTCGAGAACCGGTACGCTTTCGTCGACCTTATGCATGGTCTGTCCGACCATGCCGAATTCCGCCACCGGACAGTAGCGATGGATGAAACGGGCATCCGAGGTTCCACCCGCGGTACTCAGTTCCGGTATTCGGTTGGTGACCCTCCGGATCGCCTTGGTCAAAAGGTCACTGACCTCGCCTGGCGGCACCAGAAACGATTCGCCGCTGACCTGAACCGCCAAATCGTAGTGGTCGATCGCCACGGCATCGAGCTTTTGCCGCAGCCAGGTTTCGATTGAGCCGCTCGACCATCTGTCGTTGTAGCGGATGTTGAAAACCGCGCGCGCCCGGCCGGGGATCACGTTGGTCGCGGGATTGCCGATATCGATGGTGGAAACCTCAAGCGTTGAGGGCTGGAAATGCGTGCTGCCGCGATCGAGCGGTTCAGCCAGCACTTCCCCGAGCATCGCCACCAGACGATGTGCGGCATTGTCAGCAAGATGGGGATAGGCGGTGTGACCTTGGGTACCGTGGACAGTGATCGTGACGTTGAGGCTGCCGCGGCGACCGATTTTGATCATGTCGCCCAACGCCGCGACGTTGGTGGGTTCGCCGACGAGACAGGCATCGAGCTTTTCGCCGCGCGCCGTCAGCCAGTCGAGCACCTTCCTGGTACCGTTGATCGACACGCCTTCTTCATCGCCCGTGAGCAGCAAGCTGATCGATCCGGCGAAATTTTTGCCGCGCGCCGCGAGAAATTGCGCCGCCGCCGCCACAAAACAGGCGATCGCGGACTTCATGTCCGAAGCGCCGCGGCCGTAAAGCATGCCGTCGCGGATGGTCGGGCTGAAGGGGTCGCTCGTCCACGCGTCGCGCGGACCGGGCGGCACGACGTCGGTGTGGCCGGCGAAGCAAAAGTTCCGCCCGCCAGCGCCGAAGCGGGCATAGAGATTGAGGACCGGATCGGTGCCGGGTTCCGCAAATTCCTTCAACTCGCAGTGAAATCCCATCGGCTTGAGCAGCGAAGCGAGATGCGGCAGCGCACCGGCATCCTGCGGCGTGACGCTCGGCGCCCGGATCAGCGCTTCGGCCAGTGCCAACGGATCAATCGTTGCGGTCACGTTCGTAATCGTCGCGCAGCAAGTCGTTAATCGAGGTCTTGCGCCGCGTCTGCTCGTCGACCCGCTTGACGATGACGCAGCAGGCCAGGGACGGACCCGGCGACCCACCGGGCAGAGGCCGGCCCGGCAGGGTCCCGGGCACCACCACGGAATAGGCCGGCACACGCCCCAGATAGATTTCGCCGCTGGCGCGGTCGATGATTTTGGTCGAGGCGCCGATGAAACATCCCATCGCCACGACCGCGCCCTGCTCAACGAGCACGCCCTCTGCGATTTCGCTGCGCGCGCCGATGAAGCAATCGTCTTCGACGATCACCGGGCTCGCCTGCACCGGTTCCAAGACGCCGCCGATCCCCACCCCGCCGGAAATATGGCAATTTTTGCCGATCTGGGCGCACGAGCCGACGGTCGACCAGGTGTCGATCATGGTGCCACGATCGACATAGGCGCCGACATTGACGAAGCTCGGCATCAGCACCACGCCAGGCGCCACGTAGGCCGAGCGCCGCACCACGCAAGTGGGCACGGCGCGGAAGCCGGCAGCGCCGAAGCGCGCGCGATCCCAACCGTCGAACTTGGCCGCGACCTTGTCGAACCACGTGGCCTCCCCCGGGCCGCCGCTGATGACCGCCGCGTCCGTGATGCGGAACGACAGCAGCACGGCTTTTTTCAGCCACTCGTTGACATGCCAGGTGCTGCCGCGCTTTTCCGCGACCCGGAATCGTCCGGCATCGAGGCCGTCGAGCGCTGCCTCGATCGCGTCGCTGGCTTCATCCTTCCTTGCCGGCGTGACGTTGTCCCGGCGTTCCCAGGCCGCGTCGATGATGGCAGCGAGTCGCTCTTGGTCCATGATGCTTCGTGGCAGCTGACAGGGCGGGCACCATGGGGCAGCGTCGGGGTCTTCGTCAACCGATAGGGACCGGCCGGCGCGCCGGCGGACTTTTGTTCCCCTTACGTTCGAAGATCTGACAAATGGCCGAATTGGGGCTATTTCCGCGCCGCCGGCTCGACGGCACAGAGCCAGCCTGCGAGGTCGTCGATGATGTAATGGACGTAGGGCTGGTCGGCGCCCAGACGCGCCCAATCGAGCGGGCTCTTAAGCCAGGCCGTGGTCATGCCGAGCGCGGCAGCAGGTTCCAGATTTCGCGCCATATCTTCGATGAAAAGCGCCGTTTTGGGCGAAAATCCATACCTTCTCGTCAGCGCGTCATAGGCGTTTGGGTCGGGCTTGGGGCGGTATTCGCTGGCGACAATGTCATGCACCGCGTCGATCTCCCCGCTGAGACCGATCCGTTCCATCACCCGCTCGGCGTGCCGTGCCGTGGCGTTGGTGAACACGAACTTGCGGCCGGGCAGCCGGTTGATCGCCGCCACCAGCACCGGATCGGCGGGAATGCCGGACAGATCGATCTCATGGACATAATCGAGAAAACGGGTCGGCTCGATGCCGTGGTCAAGCATCAGCCCGCGCAGCGTCGTGCCATGGCGATGGAAGAATTCCCGGCGCATGCGATGCGCCTCGTCATAGTTGATGTCGAGCTCGGCCATGATAAAAGCCGCCATCCGCTCCTCAACTTGACCGAAGAGATTGCAGGTAAGCGGGTAAAGCGTGTTGTCGAGATCGAAAATCCAGGTCTCGATTTCGTCAAGCGGCTGGCCGCCACCGCCGCTGGGCGCGTCATTCGCAATTGTCATCGCGCCTCTTTGGCAAATCGCCGATCGGCGCGCAAACATAATCTGCCGACACTATATGATTCAACCATGACAACCACCTTCAGCGAAACCCCGACGCCTTACGAGCAAAGCCAGATCGATCAGATCCGCGCGTGGCGCCACGAACCGCCCGGCGTGATCGAACGGGCAAGCGCCATCGCCCTGTCTCCCGTCGCCCGTCTCCTCTCGGGGCTGGTGCCGTCCGCCGCGATCGAGGCGCTGCTGCGGGCGTCGGATTGGATGGCGGTGAAGACGATCCCGGCCTCGCGGACATCCGATGATGCCGATCTCCAACGACGCGATTCCGAGGCGCGCCAAATCCGCAACTGGGCGATCGCCTACGCCGGTAGCGAAGGCGCCGTCGCCGGCGCGGTCGGCCTCGTCTCGCTGCCCGTCGACCTGCCCGCGGTCATCACCTTGTCGCTGCGCACCATCCGCCGCATCGGAGCGACCTACGGCTATGCCGCTGCCGGCGACCAGGAAAGGCAATTCATCTACGGCGTGCTGTCGATCGCCAGCGCCAATTCGGTGCGGCAAAAGCGCGACGCACTCGACACGTTGCGAGGTCTGGAGACGCCGATGCTGGCTCATAACTGGGCCGCAATCGGCGAGCGCGCGGCGCGGCGCGGTGTTGGCGCCGAGAGCATCTTGCTGCTGGCGCGCGACGTCGCAGAACAGCTCGGCTTCAACCTTAGCAGACGCAAGGCGCTGGCGGCGCTTCCGCTGGTCGGCGCCGCCATGGGTGCCACAGTCAACGGCTGGTACATGCGTGATATCGCCGCGGCAGCGCAGCGCACCTACCAGCAACGCTGGCTCGAGGATCGCGGCTTATACCGTGATCAATGATTGTGCAATGCGGTGATAGCGTCGGTCGCCAAGGCTCACGAAGAGGTCATTTCGATTTCAAAAAAGTGACATGAATTCAATGGGCTGCGACATTCAACCGCTATCCAGTCTTGCATGTCTGCCGAGCGTACAATGACATTTTGCAAGTGCACAGTCGTACCCACTTTAGCTCCGTATCGTTCGGCCGGGGCAGTCTCGTTGGGCTGCCGGCCAAGGTTCGGAGGTTTTCATGTCAATTCGCCTTGTCGCTATCGCAGCTTTCTTCGCGGCCGCCATTGCCGTCACCGCCATCTACACCTCGTCCTCGGCCTCGTCGGCGGCGGCCGAGGCAAGCAACTTGGCGATCGCGCGCACGATTCCCAACTATATGCTGCGCTGGGATAATCCGTTGCTGGCCCCGGCTCCGGTGGCGCCTGTCCTCGGCAAATGAAGCGGTTGCCATCCACGGCAAGGCTGCCGGATTGCCTTCCACCTCCGAAGGAGGGCCCGATGAGTAGGAAAGATTTTCTCGGACCAAAGACGATAGCGGCGGCCGCTGGCATCCCGCCAATGGGCACGGTCTTCACCACGCTTCCACCGGTGAATTATCGGTCCGCGATCGACGCACCGCAGAGTTTGCCCCGGGCACCGGGTTGGGTCGAAGACGCCCTTCCGGCGCCACACAAAATCCGTCGCACGCCCAAAGCACTACGCTGCCGCTCCCGGCCTAGCCCATAGGCCGGGCCCTCGGGCGTCGACGTCGTTTCCCTCTCCCTCTTGGAGTTCTCGGACGGTAAGCTTCTCCAAGCCAAGGGAGAAGTGCATGACCGTGATTGACGTTCACACCCACATGCTGGGCCGTGCCTGGTTCGAGATGTTGCGACAACATGGCGGGCCGCATTACGAAATTCGCCCATCCCTTGACGTCCCGGAAGCGGTCTATTGTGACGGCGCGCCGTTCCTGACACCGCAGCCGGCGCATTTCGACTACGGGCTGCGGGTCAAGGAAATGAGCGCGGCCCATGTCGATCTCGCCGTCGTGTCGCTGACGGCGCCGTCCTGCTACTGGGGCGGCCGTGATATCAGCTTGCGCTGCGCCGGCGTGGTGAACGACGAGATGGCGGCGGCGCAGAGCGCCTTTGCCGATCGCATCCGCTGGTTCGCAACCTTGCCCTGGGAATATCCCGATGTGGCGGTCGACGAACTGGCGCGGGCGTGCGATCGCGGTGCGGTCGGCGTCATGGTCATGGCCAATATCAATGGCCGCTCGCTGACCGAACCCCATTTTGCCGCGATCTGGCAAGCGATCGACGCGCGCGGGCTGCCGGTCTTGTTGCACCCAACCTCGCCGCCCGCCACCGCCGCGCTTGATATCGCGGATTACGGCATGGTCGCCGCCGTCGGCTTCATGATGGACACCACTCTGGCAATTTCGCGCATGATCTTTGACGGGTTTTTCGATCGCTACGCCAAGCTCAAACTCATCGCCTCGCATGCCGGCGCGACCCTGCCCTATCTCGCCGGACGGCTCGATTTCTGCTGGCAGAAAATGCGCGCGGCACGCCAGCACATCGACCGTCCCCCGAGCGAATATTTGCGCCACATCTTTTACGATGCCGTGTGCTACCGTCCCGAGGCATTGGCGATGGCAATCGAAATCGGCGGCGCCGACCACGTGCTTTACGGCTCGGATTACCCGCACAATATCGGCGACATGGCCGGCTGTCTCGCGCGCGTCGACGCCCTGCCGCCGCGGCAACGCGATGGGATCCGCGGCGGCAACGCACAACGCATTTTCAAGATCTAGCGATGGACGACCTCTCGCTCCTCGGCGATCTCGTCTCGCGCGCGAAAGCGGCGGGCGCGGACGAGGCCGATGCCTTGCTGTCGGAAGGCGCGTCGCTCAGCCACAGCCAGCGGCTCGGACGCACCGAGAAACTGGAACGCGCGGAGCATTTCGATCTCGGTTTGCGAGTGCTGGTTGGCAAGCGCCAAGCCATCGTGTCGGCCAGCGAACGCAATCCGAGCGAGTTTCCGGCATTGGTGACGCGCGCCATCGCGATGGCACGGGCGGTGCCGGAAGATCCCTATGTCGGTCTCGCCTCAAGCGATCAAGTCACGCGGAACTGGCCTGATCTCGATCTCGTCGACCCGGTCGAACCGGCGCCGACGACTTTGATCGAGCGCGCCAAGCTTGCCGAAGAAACGGCGCGCGCCGTGGCCGGCGTGACCAATTCCGAAGGCGCCGAGGCGGGCTGGAGCCGCGGCCGCATTACCCTGGTGGCGTCGAACGGCTTTACCGGCACATTCGAGGCGACCGGGCATAGTGTCAGCGTCGCGGTGCTGGCCGGCACGGGCACCTTGATGGAACGCGATTACGATTATTCATCGGCGGTTCACGCCGCCGACCTCGAAGACGCGGCCGTGATCGGTCGCAGTGCCGGTGAGCGCGCGGTCAACCGACTCAATGCACGGAAAGTCGCGACCGGAAAATATCCGGTGCTTTATGACCGCCGGGTCGCCGGTGGTTTGTTGCGCCATCTGATCGGGGCGATTTCCGGCCCGTCCGTCGCGCGCGGCACCAGTTTCCTTAAGGAAAAGCTCGGGCAGAGAATCTTCTCCGCCGGCATCAACATCGCTGATGATCCGCACGTTCGCCGCGGCCATCGTTCCAAGCCCTTCGATGCCGAAGGCATCGCCAACCGGCGCCGCGAGATCGTCGCCGACGGCGTGCTGCAAACCTGGCTTCTCGATCTCGGTTCGGCCCGGCAATTAGGGTCGAAGACGACCGGCCATGCCAGTCGCGGCACCGGCTCGCCGCCGGGACCGGCGCCCACCAATTTTTGGCTCGAGCGGGGCGTGGTCACACGACAGGAATTGATTGGCGACGTGTCCGAGGGGCTGTACATCACCGAGCTCATGGGCATGGGGGTCAATGGCGTCACCGGCGACTATAGCCGTGGCGCCTCCGGCTTCTGGATCCAGGCTGGCGCGATCGCCTACCCCGTCCATGAGATCACGATCGCCGGCAACCTCAAGGACATGTTCCTGGCGCTGACGCCGGCGAGCGACCTTGAATTCAAAACCGGCATCGACGCACCGACAGTGCGCGTCGACGGCATGACGGTGGCCGGACGCTGAGGCCTAAAGCCGATTGGCAACCGTGATGCCGCCATCGATGACGATGGTGGTGCCGGTAATGAATTTTCCCGCATCCGAAGCCAGCATCACGGCCGCGCCGGCGACATCGCCGGGATCACCGATCCGACCCAGCGGCGTTTGCTTGAGGGTCGAGGCCAAAATCTCGGGATTGTCCCAGAGCGCCTTGGCGAAATCCGTCTTGATCAGGCCCGGCGCGATGCCGTTGACGCGAATGCCGTCGCGGCCCCAGGAAACCGCGAGGTTGCGGACGAGCTGCATATCCGCCGCTTTGGTGATGGCGTAGGCACCGAGCGCGACGTTGCCCGAGATGCCGGCGATGCTGGAGATGATGATGACGACGCCCGATTTGCGCTCCGCCATCGCCGGGCGCACCAGCGCCGCGAGATTGAGATTGCAGCGCACATTGACCGACATCATCCGGTCGAAGATTTCGTCCGGCGTGTTTTCGATCGGACCGTAGTAAGGATTAATCGCGGCATTGCAGACGAGAATGTCGACGGCACCCAGCCTTTCCCGCGTTTGCTCGATCAATTGCCGACGTTGATCGGCATCGCCGATATGACAAGGGATCGCTTCCGCCTTTCCGCCGGCGGCCCGGATCGCCGTCGCAACGGCGACGCAGGGTTCAAGCTTGCGGCTCGAGATCACGACATTGGCCCCGGCTTGAGCCATCCCTTCTGCGATCGCGCGACCGATACCCTTCGATGACCCGGTGATCACCGCGGTCTTGCCGGTGAGATCGAAAATGCTCATGGCGCTTCCTCCTCCTCCGCAAGTTAGCCGAGCAACCCGCGTCGCGCCATCGCGCTTGACTGGCGCCGACGGCAGTAGTACCCATCGGTGCTGTGGTGATTTGAGCCGACCGGCTTGCGGCCACGTTAAAAATCCCGCTAAAAGGTCGGTGGCTGAAGTAGCCCTGGCCCTGCGGGACCGGGGCTTTTTCATGCCCGGCGATCCGGTCGGCGTGGCTTGCGGCAGGAGCAGTACATGACCGACGCGTTCGATCCAATAACTCAGAGCCTTCGTCCGCAGACGTTGTTGTCGCGCGGCGGCACCTTGCGCAGCCCCTTCGGCGAGACCAGCGAAGCCATCTTCATGACTTCGGGCTATATCTACAAACGCGCGGAGGACGCCGAACAGGCGTTCGCCAAGCCGGGGTCGGCCTACGTCTATTCGCGCTACGCCAATCCGACCGTGACCATGTTCGAGGAGCGGTTGCGCTTGATCGAGGGCGCCGAGGCATGCCGGGGCCTGGCGAGCGGCATGGCAGCGGTATTCGCGGCCTTGGCCTGCTATGTCAAGGCCGGCGACCGCCTGGTGGCGTCCCGCGCCTTGTTCGGCTCCTGCGACTATATCGTGAAGCAGATCCTGCCCGGTTACGGGATCGCGACCGAATTGGTCGACGGCCGCGATCTCGCGGCCTGGGAAGTGGCGCTATCGCGGCCAGTCAAGGCGGTGTTCGTCGAAAGCATTTCCAACCCGGCGCTCGAGCTCATCGACATCGAAGCGGTGGCGAGGCTCACGCATCGGGCCGGCGGGTTGTTGTTCGTCGACAATGTGTTCGCGACCCCGCTCCTGATGAAGCCCTTGGCGCTCGGCGCCGATATCGTCATCTATTCGGCGACCAAGCATATCGACGGCCAAGGCCGCAGCCTCGGCGGCGCAATTCTCGGTCCCGCAAACTGGTTGACGGAGCACCTGGCGAATTTCCTGCGCCACACCGGGCCGTCGCTCAGCCCATTCAACGCTTGGCTTTTGCTCAAAGGGATGGAGACGCTCGACCTGCGGATCGAGCGGATGAATCGGAGTGCCGGGCACGTCGCGGCCTTTCTCGAGAGCCACGCCAAAATCGAGCGTGTCCTTTACCCTGGGCTTGCCAGCCATCCGCAGCAGGCGCTGGCGGCGCGGCTCCTGAAGGGCGGCGGCACGCTTCTCGCCTTCTCGGTCCGCGGCGGCAAATCCGCGGCATTCCGCTGTCTCAACGCGCTCAAGCTGATTCTCATCAGCAACAATCTGGGCGACGCCCGCTCGCTCGTGACCCACCCGGCGACCACGACGCATTTTCGCCTCAAACCGGAAGAACGCGCGGTGTTGGGGATCGACGATGGACTGATTCGGCTGTCGATCGGCCTCGAGGACCCGGCTGACCTGTGCGACGATCTCGATCGCGCGCTTGCCGCTGTCTAATATCCAGCAAGGGTTGTAGCGGCGTATTTATTCGCGTTACTGTTCCCCCAATGACATGACTCGTATTGGGAGGAATAGATGCGTGGTTTGATGATGGATCGGCCGCTGCTGATCTCGAGCCTTATTCAATATGCGGCCGAGTATCACGGCGACACCGAGATCGTAACCCGAACGGTCGAAGGCCCGATCCACCGCTACACCTATGCCGACGCTCATGCGCGCGCCAAGCGACTGGCGAACGCGCTGGTGCGGCTGGGCATCGGCATGAGCGACCGCGTCGCCACCATCGGCTGGAACACTTACCGACACTTCGAACTCTATTATGGGATTTCCGGCATCGGCGCGGTGATGCACACACTCAATCCGCGCCTGTTCCCCGATCAGCTGCGTTATATGGTCAATCACGCCGAGGACAAGCTCGTCTTTCTCGACCTCACCTTTGTGCCGCTTGCCGAAAAGATGGCGCCGCTGTGGCCGACGGTGAAGCATTACATCGTGCTGACCGACCGCGCGCATATGCCGCCGACCGCATTGCCCAACGTGTTGTGCTACGAGGAATTGCTGGCGGCCGAAGAAGCCGCGTTCGCCTGGCCGTTGTTCGACGAGAACACCGCATCCTCGCTTTGTTACACCTCCGGCACCACGGGCAATCCGAAGGGCTCGATGTACACGCATCGCTCGACGGTCCTGCACAGTATGGCGGCATGCACGGCAAACGCGATCGGCCTTTCCGTCGAGGATTGCGTGTTGCCGATTGTCCCGATGTTCCATGTCAACGCCTGGGGCACGCCTTACAGCGCGGCTTTCGCCGGCGCCAAGCAGGTCCTGCCCGGCACCAAGCTCGACGGCGCCAGCATATGCGAGCTGATCGAAAACGAGGGCGTCACCATCGGTCTCGGCGTGCCCACGGTATGGCTTGGATGCCTGCAGTATCTCGAGCAGACCGGCAAGAAGCTCGACACGATGAAGCGGGTATTGTCGGGGGGTTCGGCCGTCCCGATTTCCATGATCAAGGCGTTCGCCGAGAAACATGGTGTCGAGTTCCTGCAAGGCTGGGGCATGACCGAGATGAGCCCACTAGGCACCGTCAGTCGGCTGAAACATAAGCATCGATTGCTCGACAAGGACAGCCAGCATGCGGTGCGCGCCCGTCAGGGCATCCCGATCTGCCTGGTCGACTGCAAGGTGGTCAGCTTCGACGGCAAGATAGCGCCGCATGACGGCGAGACACGCGGCGAACTTCACGTCCGCGGACCGTGGATCGTGGCCGGCTATTACAAGGATGAACCCGCCACCAAGGCCGCGCTCGACAGCGAGGGCTGGTTCAAGACCGGCGACGTTGTGGTGATCGACCCTGAGGGTTATGTGCAAATCGTCGACCGCAGCAAGGATGTGATCAAGTCGGGCGGCGAATGGATCAGCTCGATTGATGTCGAGAACGCCGTGATGGCACATCCCGATGTCGCCGAGGCGGCCGTGATTGGCCTGCCGCATCCCAAATGGGACGAGCGACCGCTACTGATTGTCGTCAAGAAGCCCGGGCGAGAGCCGCAAGGTTCCGAGCTTTTGGACTTCCTCTCGAACAAGCTGGCAAAGTGGCAGCTCCCTGACGAGGTCGTGTTCGTGGCCGAAATTCCCCATGGCGGCACCGGCAAGATTCTAAAGACGCGCCTGCGCGAAATGTTCCGCGAGCACCGGCTGCCGACGGCATGACGATACCGCGGGCGCCGACCGCGCCTGCGAATCCCCAGGCGGCTTCAGGTCCCATACCCCGCCGTCGATCAATGGGTGCCTTATCGGCATGTCGCCGCCCCAATGAGATCGTGCCTCAGAGCCAGCGCCACTGGCCGATGACACGGCCTCGTAGATGAGCCTCGCCGACGGTGCGTTCGCTCGGATCGTATTTCGGATTGTCAGATGTGATTTTGACGCGCGCCGGTTCGCTGTGCGGCAGCAACGCGACCCGGCGGACGACCAGGCCCAGCCCGTCCCAGACGACAAAAATCCCGGGCGGGCTCGGCTTCGTGTCGCCGGTATCAACCAGGATGCGCTGGCCGGACTGCAGGGTCGGCTCCATGCTGTCGCCCATCATGGCAATGATGCGCAGGTCGCTCGCCGGTGCGCTCGAATAGCCGCGGATGATTGCGGCTGGAATCTGCCAAGTGTCGATCACGGTCTCAGTCTCGCCGGTGAGCGCCGCACCGGCGCCGGCCCGGATGTCGAGTTCCTTGACGCGGATGATGCGGGGATCATCCTCCGCGGGCTTGGTGCCGAGAAGATGGCTGCCGCTGGCATCGACCCCCGCGAGCGCATAGAGCTCGGCCGGATCGGCACCTGCCTTGGCGAAGATCGGCACCAGCTTCTGCGTCAGGTCGAGCGGCAAGAGCGGCTTGCGGTAACGGTCCTCGTAATGCTGGTAGGAGCTGCCATGCTCCATGCCCAGCGCCTCAGCCACTTCGCGGATCGAAAGCCCGACGCGGCGCCTGATTTCTTTGAGCCGCCGGGATACCGCCGAAACGTCTCCCGCCATAAAATTCTAGTTTATCCTTTACCCGTAGATCCCGCCATACGCTTTATACGTGGCGTGGCCGGGGAACCCGGGCGGGCCATGTCCCGATCGGTGCCGTCCGCGCTTCGCCAACCGGCAGGCGTCGGTCCGAGGCCGATGCCAGACCGGCGTCCGCGAACGCTCGATGTCGTCACGCCGGCGGCCTGGCTTGCCAGCGCTTCGCGGCGCCGCCCGCACGATCGGCGCCAACACGCTCCCCACGGTCGCGATGGCGGATGGCAGGCGAGAGTACAAGGCCGGGTTTCCTCGACGATGGGCGAGGGCGGCGGTCGCGCAGATTTAGTG
>JASHOB010000168.1 GCA_030041335.1 Alphaproteobacteria bacterium
AAGCCGGAAACGAGTGAGTCCAACAGCCCAGCGCCAGCGGAAATCATTAGGGCCGAACGGCAACAGGTTTCGCCAACCACCCGGATAGGCACATTCACGGCTACGCATCGATGTCTCGCAAACAATGCCTTTATCCGCCTCAGCCTCTTCCTGTTTCACTCCGCTGCAGTCATGACGGCGACGGAGCGCAATAGTAGTCCCACGAGCTGGGACTGGCGGCTGGTGCCAGTCTTGGCAAGAACGCTCTTAACGTGGGTCCGCGCAGTATTGAGTGTAACGCCGACCGACGTCGCGATTTCCTCGACCGATTTGCCGTTCGCTAGTGCGCTGGCGAAGGTGGCCTCCGCCGGCGTCAGCCCGAAGAGGGCTTGAAGGGCCTTGCCCGCCAGGTTTAGCGCTTCCGAATCGCGGATGAACAGGATCGCCGCGGGCAATCTCGCGCCGAGGCCATCCCGCGCCGGGCGGAACGGCGCCACGAGCACCGTCAGCGGCAAGCGATCGAAACGCTCCAATGCCAGCACGCCACCGGGCGAAGCGCCACGGCAGGCCGCGGTATCGGCGGCGCCGCGAATCAATCGGGCGAGCCGGTCGCCCGCGCTGCGGTCGACGACGGCCAGCCGATTGCCAACGGAACGGATCGCGTCGGCCTCACGGAACAGCTGTTCGGCCTTGCGATTGGCAAACAGGATATGGCCGTCCCGGCTTACCACAAGCGTCGCCGTGACGGTGCGGTCGAGCGCCTCATGCGCCGCCCGATGTTCGATTGTAGGTGTCAGTAGCCGGCGACGGATTTGGAGCGCGCGTTGCAGATGCGGCAGGAAACCGGCAACGAGCGCCTTGTCGGGCTCGTCGAACCCCTGGGCGTTTTGCGGGCGATGAACGCCGAAAGCCCCAAGTTCGCCGGGTCCGACAGGGAAAACCGCCCCGACAACGTGGAAAACGCCGTAATGACGGGCATAATCATGGTAAAATTCGCTGTTGATCAGCCGAGACTCGTCGATGTAATCCTTGTTGGCAACTACCGTCGATGGATCGAATTTCAAGGCGCCGTTAACCCAGGGGTCGTGTTGCCAGTAATACGAGAGGTATAACGCGATCGCCTTCGCATCATAATTCTTGGTCATCGAGAGCCGGTCGATTGCGCCGGTGCGTGTGTCGCGTAGCTGGAGCTGGGTGCTGGGAGCGCCAAACATCAGGGCGATCGCCGGTGATATACCAGCCCATAACTTCTCATCGAGCGCGGCGTCGTAGATATTGCCGACAATGTCGAGCACCTGCTCGTGCCGGTTGCATTTCTCGCGTATCTTTAGGCTCCAAGCCAAAAACTAAACTATTTTTTATGTCTCACCCATATGAGTGAGGCCGCGAGCGCAACGCAACGGTCATTTGTACACAAATTGTTAATGCGCGCACGTTTGTCCCTGAGGACGTTAATCAACGAGGGAAGACCACCATGTTCGCTCCGGTTTTGTCAGCGGCCCGGCAGCCCTGGTCTTGGTGCCGCCGGCTTGCGCGATGTGCTGAGTGCGACCGGCATTGGGTCGAAACCGCTGCAACAAATCCGGTGGCGCCGACTCTGAGGCGCACCATTTCGCGACGTCGTTGCCAGCGCAAGAGCAGCAGTTCGGGTTGGGCGGCGGCTCAATCCTGACGACACAATTGGACCCGCGCGTGCAGTTGCCTCAAACGGGCGTACCTGATGCAGAGCGAGCTTTTGCACAGCACGGCCTTTGGTGGTGTACTGGAAGCAAGCGACCGCGATTCAATCGCTTAAAATCCTTGCTGTTTCAGATGTGCTGACTGGGAGAGGTACAGGCGCATGATAAAGCACCATAGGATCGAAACAGGTTCGGCAGAGCTAGGCGTCGCTGATACCGGAGGTGGTGGCCCGTCGGTCCTCTTCATTCATGGCAACTCTTCTTGTAAGGAAATATTCTCAAAGCAATTCAGCGAACCGATGGCAACCAGGTATCGCTTCCTGGCTGTTGATCTTCCTGGGCACGGGGCATCGGGTCGTTCGCGAGGGGATGTTCGACAGGCCTACACAATACCTGGAATGGCCGAAGCGATGATTGAGCTTCTTCAGACGCTGGGCGCGGACGATTCGGCACTCGTCGGATGGTCGTTAGGCGGACACATCGCAATTGAGATGATGGCTCACCTGCCGCGCCTACGGGGCCTTCTGCTTTGTGGCACGCCACCGGTACCCAAGAAATCCGAAGCACTCGCTGAGGCGTTCCTGCCAAACCCGGCGATGGGATTGGCCGGCAAGGCGGAATTCACCGAAGACGAGGCGCGCGCATACTGCAGCGCCATTTACGGAGAAAATGTCGAAGCATTTCAGCTAGACGCAGCTCGCCGTACCGACGGACGTGCGCGAGAAGCCGTGTTTGCAGGCTTCCTTTCGGGTCTCGGCGTCGATCAAAAGGCGACTGTAGAGGGCTTGGACAAACCGGTGGCCATTATCAATGGAAGGGATGAGCCGTTCGTAAACAATGCGTTCCTGGAGAAATTGAATTATCGCAATTTATGGGGTGGAAAGGTTCACTTGCTGGCGCATGGCGCGCATGTTCCCTTCTGGCGCACGGCGGAGCAGTTTAACCCGCTGCTCGCCGAGTTTCTTGCTGCCGCTCATGGCAGTAATTGAAGCCATCTGCGGATCTCTCCCTCGCCGCCTTCCTTAACTCGAAATCTGTGCCTCGCGCCTGGCTGAGGCCGCCCGTCGCCCGCGGCCTTTTTTGCCGGCAATCTCATCCCTCCTCGTCGGCGTTTGCATCGGCCAAGGTTTTTTCGGGCAATCCTCCTGAGTTAGCCAAGCGGAGCCGTCGGTCAAAGAGGGGCTCAGCGAGCAAGCGAGAGCCCAGTCGTCCCGCCCCTCATCTCTTCCCCTCTCCCAAGAACCCGCGAGAGGAAGCTCGGCCGTGCGGCCTTAGCTCTGTCAATGCGCGCCGGCGGCAGTCTCGTGCATCATCGAAGCGCATGCCAAGCACGTCGCCGTCGTCGCTTAGATACATGAAGAACTTGCGCGGGCTCTCCTTCGCTTGTCCCGTGAGGTAAGGTACGAGATTGTAGCCGTCGATGTGGTTCTTGTAAGTGCGGCCAATCGCCTTATAGCCGCTCTTGAGGTTGTCGACGACATCGGGATCTCCGGCGATGGCCAGAAACGTCGGCAGCCAGTCGTGATGCTGGACGATCTCGTTCGAGATTTTCCCTGCCGCGATCTTACCCGGCCATCTCACCATCATCGGAACGCGGAAGGCTCCTTCTCAGTCTGGGATGAACTTCGTAGCGATAATGCCTCAAGTCCTGCACCTCATCCGCCACAGCACTCCTAGTCGAACCACATGACACGAAACAGGGCGCGCGTAGCATTGATGCCGTCCGCGACAGAGAGGCGCGGAACGATCCTTAGAATGCCAGGAGGTTCAGAACTTTCCGGAACCTCGGCGAGCTGTACCAACTACCAGTCCCGTGTGTCCCATCGCATCGCATCGTGTTGATCGCGGCGCAACGCGCTTTCGCGTATCGGTTGAAAACGGCTGCGAAACCGCGAGGGGATCAAACAATGCGCCTCAGCCTACGGGGAATCGTGCTCGCGGCATCAATCGTATTTTGACCAATTGCTAGGAACGCTCAAGGTTTGCCACCCGTGACG
>JASHOB010000169.1 GCA_030041335.1 Alphaproteobacteria bacterium
CACATTGCCGTTATGCGAGTGTGATGCGTTTCACGTTTGGAGAAAAATTCCCGGTTAGCTTTGCCGATCTTCCGAGCGGCAGCTCGCCCGTTTCGTGCTCTTGCCTGGCCGTTAGAATGGCCCGTAAATGTTCGTCTGTTCCGGGGTGTGTGTACCGAAAAACTAGATTCGGACGTATTGGTGATGTAGCCCGCCGACAAGCCCACGGGATACGATGCGTCCGATCCGCTCGAGCGGACGCGGAAGTGGCGCATCCTTGCCTAAGGAGCTATGTGTGCGCGCCTCATTGTAATAGTGGGCATACGCGCAAAGGACGCGGCGCAAGTGCTGCTCTTGGAACACCCCGAGGTGGTCAACGCAACTCGCGGCGGATCAGCCAATCAGCCTTTCGGCAAAACAGTTATGAGGTATGCAAGCGGTGGTGCCCCGATGTCCTGACGCTGAACCAGCCAGACTTTCTCGAGGTCGTCAAGGAAGCTTTTCCCCACTTTGATTGGGACAAAGCATGCAAGGAGTTTCTCGCTGCCGGCGAGCGGCAACGATAGAATGCCGATTTTCGCGCGTCACGTCGCCATTGACTCTTCCGGCGCTAAAATGCCGACCGCGACACTGAGGGGCCTGGGAATTCTCGGCTTTTCCAGCGCTGAGAAGAGTCTCTGCAGATAGCGCTTGGCAAGAAAGCCGATTTGGCCGCAAAACTTCGTCGAGTTCAGCTTAGGATCGTTGCGTAAGTAGCTGAAATCATTTGGCTGGGGGACTAGGATTCGAACCTAGACTGGCGGAGTCAGAGTCCGCTGTCCTACCATTAGACGATCCCCCAGCGGGGCGCGCTGCACATAGCATGATGGTGCCGCTCGGCGCTAGTGGGTCGTTCCACCATCCTGGCAATTGTAGCTATTCTCGAAGCCAAAATGGTTCTCTCGGAAGGCACCCGGAGAACGCGAGTTCATCACGATTCGCGGGCCTGGCGTCATCTCGTTCAGATTGCGGCTCAAGTTCGATAACGCGTTCGGGCAAATGGCTTGATGCGTTTGAACTCCAGTCGCTAATTCATTGCCGCTTCAACAATGCCGGCGATAGGGTTGATTGGAAACCCCTGTGAAGTGGTTGGCAGGAAATTCGAGCGGTCGGTGCGGTCCGGGGCAAAACAATTTGAATCGGCATCGCTTTCCAAAGCGTGTCTTTCTGGGCGTCGGATTGCCGACCCAGAAGAATGTGCCGACAACCTCGATCTAGAGGCACGGTCCAGCCCCCTAAGCCTAATGCTTTCCTTCGCAAGCGGTGCTGAGCTAGCATAAATCCTTGGTCCATGTAGGGTTTGCGCCCCTTGAGTGAAATCACGCCGCTTTCGGTCAAACCTCGAATGCAGTTCTCCGCAGCACGTAACATTTACGCGGCGCTTGATCTTGGCACCAATAACTGCAGGCTCCTGGTGGCACGCGGTGCACCGCAGGGTTTCCGTGTCATCGACGCCTTTTCGCGCATTGTGAGGTTGGGTGAGGGGTTGGCGACAAGTGGTGTACTGTCCGAGCCCGCAATGGCCCGTACCATTGCAGCGCTCCGCGTCTGCGCCGAAAAGGTGATGCACCGGCGAGTAACGCAAGGGCGCTATGTCGCGACCGAGGCGTGCCGCCGCGCCGCCAATTGCGCGGATTTCATCGAGCGAATTCATGCCCAAACCGGCATTCCGATCGAAATCATTTCGAGCCAGGAAGAGGCGAGGCTGGTTGTCTCCGGCTGTGCGCCACTGCTCGACCAACATATCGCGCGCGCCATTATCATCGATATCGGCGGAGGTTCGACCGAGATTGCTTGGCTTGGCTGGTCGGGAAACCGCGTGCCAGACATTCTTGCCGTCACCTCGGTACCCCATGGTGTAGTGACAATGACCGACCGCTATGGCGGCCGCGAGGTGAGTGAGCTCACCTATAGGGCGATGGTCTCGGAAATGTGCGCGGCGATCCGACCCTTCGACGAGTTCCACAGGATCGCGTCATATGTTGCCCAGGGAAGCGTGCAGATGCTCGGCAGTTCGGGCACCGTCACGACGCTGGGCGGACTGCATCTGCAATTGCCACGCTACAGTCGCACGCAAGTCGATGGATTGATGCTGAGCTTTGCCGAGATCGACCGCTTGTCGCGCATGCTACTGCGCATGTCGTACCGGGAACGTAGTGACAATCCTTGCATCGGCCCTCAGCGTGCGGACCTAGTGCTTTCAGGTTGTGCCATCCTGGAAGCGGTGCGTCAGACTTGGCCCGTGGGACGTTTGCGAGTCGCCGATCGCGGCATCCGCGAAGGAGTGCTTGCCAGTTTGATAGAGGCGGCTGGATCGTGAAGCATGCGCGACCTTCGACTTTCCGGACATCGGCCAAGCGCGTAAAGCCCGCGAAGTCTCACAAATCTTCATCGAAACGCTGGCTCGAACGTCAGCTTAATGATCCCTATGTTGCCGCCGCGAAACGCGCCGGTTACCGCTCCCGCGCGGCGTACAAACTCGCCGAACTTGACGACCGGTTTCATTTCCTCAAGCGCGGTCAGCGCGTGCTCGATCTGGGAGCGGCCCCCGGCGGCTGGACACAGATCGCCGTGGCGCGCACCGGCAAGGGTGGGGTGGTCGGCATCGACTTGCTTGCCATCGATCCGATCCCTGGGGCGACGCTATTGCGGGGCGATTTCCTGGCCGACGACGCCCAACATAAATTACTCGAAGCGTTGGGCGGTCCTCCCGACGTCATTCTTTCCGATATGGCGGCACCAGCGATCGGGCATGCATCGACCGATCATCTTCGCATAGTGGCACTGGTCGAGACAGCGTTTGAATTTGCCAGCAACGTGCTGGTCCCGGGCGGCACTTTTGTTGCGAAGGTTTTTCAAGGGGGCGCCGAACGAAAGCTTTTGGAGCGGATGAAACGGGACTTTAGTAGCGTAAAACACGCCAAACCGCCGGCGAGTCGTTCCGAGTCCGCCGAAGTCTACGTCGTCGCGCAGGGGTATCACGGTTGAATTGTCTCAAAGGAACGGACCGCATCAAAGCGCGGCGAGAGACTCGGGACACCTCTTCCCATCGGTTCCACATTGTATATGATGAGCCGCCAACCCTCTAATTATCGAGCGGATGGCACATATGGAGCTCCGTCAGGCGTTTACCTTTGACGACGTTCTGCTCGTTCCTGCTGCATCCAACGTTCTGCCGACCGAGACCGAAACCAAGACGCGTCTCACCCGCGAAATCGAACTTGGCATACCGTTGATCTCTGCTGCGATGGACACGGTTACCGAAAGCGCATTGGCGATCGCGATCGCCCAGGCCGGCGGGCTCGGGGTGATCCACCGCAATCTAAGCATCGCCGAGCAGGCTGACGAAGTCCGCAAGGTCAAGAAGTTCGAGGCCGGTATGGTGGTCAATCCCGTCACCGTCCATCCGGACGAGACGCTAGCCGACGCGCTAAGACTGATGGCGGACCATCGTATCTCGGGCATCCCCGTTGTAGAGCGGAGCAATGGCAAACTGGTCGGTATTCTGACAAATCGCGATGTTCGTTTTGCCACCGAACCAAAGCAGCCGATCTCGGAATTGATGACACGCGACGTTGTCACGGTGCGTGAGAACGTGAAGCGTGAGGACGCTAAGCGCCTTCTTCATCAGCACCGCATCGAAAAACTGATCGTCGTGGACGCGGCGTATCGGTGTATCGGCCTGATTACAGTAAAGGACATTGAGAAGGCAGAGAAATATCCGTCTGCCAGCAAAGATGAGCAGGGACGACTACGCGCCGGCGCGGCTACCGGTACCGGCGATGATGGTGTTGCTCGCGCGGAAGCACTGTTCGATGCCGGTGTCGATGTGTTGGTAGTGGATACGGCGCATGGTCATTCGGTACGGGTGCTTGAGGCGATCTCGCGTATCCGGCGTCTAAGTAATTATACACAAATCGTGGCCGGCAATGTCGCGACCGCGGAGGGGGCTGAAGCACTGATCGATGCAGGCGCGGATGCAGTTAAGGTCGGCATTGGTCCCGGTTCGATCTGTACTACGCGCATTATTGCCGGGGTTGGCGTGCCCCAACTCACGGCGGTGCTTGACGCAGTCGGGGTGTGCCGCAAACGCGGCGTGCCGGTGATAGCCGATGGCGGTATCAAGTTCTCTGGCGACCTCGCCAAAGCAATCGCGGCCGGTGCCGACTGCGCCATGATTGGCTCGCTGTTCGCAGGCACCGATGAAAGCCCGGGCGAGATCTACCTATACCAAGGCCGCACCTACAAATCCTATCGTGGGATGGGGTCTGTCGGTGCGATGGCACGTGGCTCTGCCGATCGCTATTTCCAACAGGAAGTGACATCGACGCTCAAACTGGTTCCCGAAGGCGTCGAGGGGCGGGTCCCGCACAAGGGCCCGGTTGGCAATGTAATCCATCAACTGGTCGGCGGCCTGCGGGCGGCGATGGGTTATACCGGCAATCGCACCATCGCCGAAATGCAGGAGAATTGCCGCTTCATACGGATTACGGCGGCGGGCCTGCGCGAATCTCATGTCCATGAAATCGCGTTAACGCGCGAGGCACCCAACTATCCGCAGGGGGTATGACTCCGGGCGCCCGAGTCGAGGCGGCCATCCAGCTCCTGAATGTGATTGAACAGGGCCGGGCGCCGGCGGACGATATCGTGTCCGAGTATTTTCGCCGTCATCGCTTCGCCGGTGTCAAGGATCGCGCCGCGGTCACGGGACATATCTACGCCGTGCTGCGCCGTCGCGCGGAACTCGATTGGTGGATCGTCCGTGTGGCGCCCCACCTTACGACCGATGGCCGCACTCGATTGTTGGTGGCGCTGGTGCTGATTGAGGGCTGGACGCCCGACGACATCAGACGCGCTTGCGACGGCGACCGATTTCGCCCAGCAAGTTTGAGCGAGGACGAAGATCGGCTTATCAGTGTGGTCACTGACAAGCAGATTCGGCACGGCGATATGCCAACGCACGTGGTCGGAAATTTTCCAAGCTGGCTTGAACCCCATCTTGAAGCGGCGTTCGGCGGCGACCTAGTGCGCGAAACCGAGGCTCTCAATCAGCCGGCGGCGCTCGATCTCCGCGTCAATACACTGAAATTGGACCGAGAAAAGGCACGGGTTGCGCTGGCGCGAGACAAGATCGACGCGGCACGCACCAAATATTCGCCGATCGGGCTGCGCGTATTAGAACGCATTCCGCTCTCGACTCTCGCCATTTTCCGGAATGGCGGCGTCGAGGTACAAGATGAAGGCTCGCAGCTAGCGGCTCTGCTTACCGACGCACGCCCGGGCATGCGCGTTGTGGATTTCTGCGCCGGTGCCGGCGGTAAAACGTTGGCGCTCGCCGCGAGCATGGCCAATCGCGGTCATCTCGTCGCATGTGACGTCTCGGCGTGGCGTCTGGAGCGCGCCACCCAGCGCCTGCGTCGCACGGGGGCTAGCATCGTCCAGCGACAGCCGTTAACCAGTCACCGCGACAAATGGGTGAAGCGCCATGCCCAAGGCTTCGACCGCGTCCTGATCGACGCTCCTTGCACTGGAACTGGCACCTGGCGGCGAAACCCGGACGCCAAATGGCGTCTGAAACCAGAAGATCTAATCGAGCTGGCGAGGCTCCAGGCCGACATCCTTGACAGTGCCCAACGGTTGGTGAAAGGCGGTGGGCGTCTTATCTATGTCACCTGCTCTCTACTGCGCGAAGAGAATGAGGAGCAAATAGAAAAGTTCCTTGAAACCCACCCGGATTTTTCGCTGATGCGGCTTAGTGAGGTGTGGCAGCGCTCGGTGGGTAGTGATTGTCCACTCACCGGGCCTATGTTGCGCCTTTCCCCGGCGTGTCATGGAACCGATGGTTTTTTCGTAGCCGTGATGGAGCGCGCCCTTATACCGAGCGCGGCCGCCACGCAAGGTAAGGCAAAATGACCGACCACGTTCTGATTCTGGATTTTGGCAGTCAGGTGACGCAGCTAATCGCCCGGCGGGTGCGTGAGGCTGGGGTCTATTGCGAAATACATCCCTTCAATATGGCAGACGAGGAGATCGCCGAGTTTGCGCCGCAGGCCATAATCTTGTCGGGCGGGCCGGCCTCGGCCGCGGAGATGGGGACGCCGCGCGCGCCGCAAGCCGTCTTTGAACTAGGCGTCCCCGTGCTCGGTATATGCTATGGCCAAATGACGATGGCGGTGCAGTTGGGCGGCCGCGTCGAAAGCGGGCATGAGCGCGAGTTCGGTCGCGCCTTTCTCGACATAAGCCAGACGTGTGACCTGTTCGATGGAATGTGGAACCCCGGAGAGCGCCATCAGGTCTGGATGAGCCATGGCGACCGCATTACCGCGCCGCCGCCGGGTTTTCGTGGGGTTG
Source organism: Alphaproteobacteria bacterium (assembly GCA_030041335.1). Lineage (GTDB taxonomy): Bacteria > Pseudomonadota > Alphaproteobacteria > ATCC43930 > CGMCC-115725 > JAATGI01. The sequence continues at coordinate 6,370 of JASHOB010000169.1, forward strand.
CCACCAGCGAAGGGGCGCCATTCGCAGTTATCGCCGATGACCGTCGCAAACTGTATGGTCTGATGTTCCATCCAGAAGTTGTGCACACGCCGGACGGCGCCGCGCTACTCCAAAATTTTACCCGTCACGTTGCCGGCCTGCGGGGCGATTGGTCGATGGCAACATTTCGGCGCGAAGAAATCGCTCGCCTGCGCGCTCAAGTAGGGCAGGGCCGCGTTATCTGCGCTCTCTCGGGCGGCGTCGATTCCTCCGTTGTCGCGGCGTTGCTTCACGAGGCGATCGGCGAACAGCTCATCTGCATCTTTGTAGATCACGGCTTGCTGCGGCAGGGCGAAGCCGAGGAAGTCGTGACGCTGTTCCGTGACCATTACAACATTCCCTTGGTTTATCGGGACGCGGGCGACTTATTCCTGGACAAGCTCTATGGCATTGAGGACCCCGAGGAGAAACGAAAGATTATCGGCGCCACATTCATCGACGTATTCGAAGAGGAAGCCCAAAAGCTCGGTGGCGCCGAGTTTCTAGCCCAAGGCACGCTTTATCCCGACGTGATCGAATCTGTCAGCTTCGCTGGTGGTCCGAGTGTCACCATCAAATCGCACCATAATGTTGGTGGTCTGCCGGAACGGATGAACCTAAAGCTTGTCGAGCCGTTGCGTGAATTGTTCAAAGACGAAGTACGCGCACTCGGCCGGGAGCTTGGCCTGCCACTACGCTTGATTAATCGTCATCCGTTTCCGGGACCCGGGCTCGCTATTCGCATACCCGGCGCCGTGACGCGCGACAAGCTCCGCATTTTACGCGCGGCCGACGCCATCTATCTCGACGAGATACGCCGCGCCAATCTCTATGACGCGATTTGGCAAGCGTTCTGCGTCCTATTACCTGTGCGCTCGGTGGGTGTCATGGGCGACAGCCGTTCATATGATTATGTATTGGCGTTGCGTGCGGTGACGTCGAGCGACGGCATGACGGCCGATTCCTATCCATTCAGTCACGAGTTCTTGAGTGCGACCGCCACCCGCATTATCAATGAGGTGCGGGGCGTCAACCGCGTGGTCTATGACGTGACGTCTAAGCCACCGGGTACGATCGAGTGGGAGTGACGAGGACGTGCCAACGAATGGGCGCGAACAGAGTGGCGTAGCATTGGTCGCTGAGCCGCATCGATGGATGGCGATTGTAGGCGATCCTTAGCGCGCGCAGAACCGACTGGCGTGACGCTACCCGGTGATGATGGCTTTTGGCTCCAGAAATTCTTTCAGTCCGAAAATGCCGCCTTCGCGGCCGATGCCCGATTGCTTGAAGCCCCCAAATGGCGCGAGCGGGTCATGATTCAGCGTATTGATCAGTACCCGCCCGGCCTGTAGCTGCCGCGCCACACGCTTAGCCCTCTCTGGATTGGATGAGCTGACATATGCCATGAGGCCGAACTCGGAGTCGTTCGCCATCTGGATGGCTTCGGCGTCCGTTTTGTACGTCAGGATCGAAAGGACCGGGCCGAAGATTTCTTCCCTTGCGATTCTCATCTCTGGTGTGACGTTGGCGAAGACCGTCGCTTTGACGAAATTGCCACGCTCGAGCCCGTGCGGATGCCCCTCGCCACCGATCAACAGCTCCGCGCCTTCAGCGATCCCCGAACGGATGTAGTCCTGAACTCGGCTATACTGCTTGCGGCTGGCCAACGGGCCGATCGTCACCGTCTCGTCGTTCGGGTCGCCGACTTTGATTTTTCCGACCGCAGCCTTGACCAATTGCTTTACCTCATCGATGCGGCTCTCGGGAACAAGCAGGCGGGACGCCGCGATGCAGGCCTGCCCGTTGTTGAGGTAGCAGGCATTCACGGCCATCGGAATCGCCTTTGCGAAATCCGCGTCATCCAAGATGATGTTGGGTGATTTTCCACCCAACTCCAGCGTGAACCGCTTCATTGTGTCGAGCGCGTTCTTACCGACGAGCTTGCCGATCTGCGTCGACCCAGTGAAAGCGATCTTGGCGACGTCGGGATTGCCGGTGAGCTCAGTTCCGACGATCTCTCCCAAGCCGGTCACAAAATTGATGACGCCGGGCGGCAAGCACGCTTCATGAAAACTTTCCATCAAAACCTGGGTCTGCATGGCGCTCAATTCGCTCGGCTTGATGACGACCGTACATCCGGCGGCAATCGCGGGAGCCAACTTGATGGCGATTGAACCTGCGCTCGAGTTCCAGGGCGTGAATATGCCGACGACACCCACCGGCTCGAGCAGCACCTCAGAACTGCCGACGGTTGGGGTCAGGTCGACGTCTTTCAGAACTTTCTTGAAGTGCAGAAAGATATCCGCCGCGAGACCGTTGGAGCCCTTCGCGCGATCTTGTGGTGCGCCATATTCCTGAACGGTTGCTTGGACTAATTCACTCATGCGCTTGGAAACGGACTCGTGCAGCCGCTGGAGATAGTCCAGCCGCTCTTCCGTGCTGGTCTGCGAAAAGGTCTTGAACGCTTGTTTCGCGGCGGCGATGGCTCTCCTGGTGTCGATTTCGTCCGCCATGGTCACCTTGCCGATCACCTCGTTGTTGGTCGGGTTGACCAGATCGACGATCTGCTCTCCGTGCGGCATTACGAATTGGCCGTTGATGTAGATCTTGTTGAACTGGCGCATGGTTGCCTCGTGCTGCTGGTCAGTCCCCAAAAGATAGATCTCGCGTACTCGCCGAATAAGCTGCATAATCGCGTATATATTGATGCAGAAAGCGGGATAATGTACCGAGGCAGGCTGGTCGAACTGGAGGCCGTGGTCGCCGTCGCGAAGCGCCGGAGCTTTCGCGCGGCAGCGGCCGAGATTGGTCTGTCGGCAACTGCGCTAAGTCAGGCGATCGCGGAGTTAGAAGGGCGCCTTGGCGTGAGGCTATTCAACCGCACCACGCGCAGTGTATCGCCGACCGCGGCAGGGGAGCAGTTCGTGACCCAGGTGGCGCCGGCGCTTGGCGTCATCCGCGAGAGCATCGAGGCGGTCAATCGACACCGGGCGTCACCCAAAGGTTTGCTCCGGCTCAACGTGTCGGTCGGCGCTGCGCAGCAGATTCTCGCGCCCATAATCTTCGAATATCTGCGTCGGTATCCCGAGATGTCGGTGGACATCGTGACCGAGGATCGACTCGTCGATATCGTCAAAGACGGCTTCGATGCCGGCGTGCGATTGGACGAACATCTTCCTGGCGACATGATCGCCGTGCCGCTCGGACCTGAGCAACGCCTCATCGTGGTGGGTTCGCCTGCGTACTTTCAGGGTCGCGCATACCCCCAAACTCCACAGGAATTGCAAGCACATGAGTGCATCAGGAGGAGATTGGCAAGCGGCACCATCTACCGGTGGGAGTTCGAACGTCGCGGCAGGAAAATAAATGTCGATGTTGTGGGCCGCATGACATTGGACAGAACGGACCTCATGCAAGAAGCCGCCGTTGCGGGTCTGGGATTGGCTTATCTATCGGTGTGGCAGGTGGCTTCGGATGTAAGGGCGGGCCGGCTCGTTCAAGTACTCGCCGAGTGGACACCACCGTTTCCGGGACTCAGCCTTTACTATCCAGGTCGTCGGCACGTGCCTTCGCCTCTTCGCGCGCTAATCGATCTTGTCCGCGAATTGGCGTAGCGCACTCGTTTATTTGACGTGACATTGCCGCGATTGCGTTCCTGCCGTTCGAGATCTCTTTGGTGCCGCGGCGCTTCCGATCGCGGCAACTGACGAGTGTGCGCTGACGGTCTTTTTCCGGCCGAGCCAAATAACACCGCTTTCGCCACAGATTTTGAAAATGGAGCGATCGACGCCGATAGTCGCTGAAACTGGGGAAATCGCGAATCGTAGAAATTCCCCTTTGAGATCAAGAGCGCGAATTTCTGCCGGATCGGGCGAGCGGTTTTTCACCATGCGCCGCAAATATCTAGCGAAAATCAGGTTGGTTGAGGTGCTTCTTTCACAGAGAAAGTCTTCGATTGTTTATCGATGAATTATAATGCCTCCCGCGTCTATTGCGATTGCGCCGGGGTGATCGTCATTCGGATTCGCGGCGATGCAATGTTGATATAATAGCATCGATCTCTGCGTCGAGGCCTGACAGCACCATAGCCAGTTCTCGCCGCCCAATTGTGGACCAGCCCATCGTGCGCAAGGCGATGCCACGCCCGGATTGGAAGGCGAACAGGCTTGAGAGAAGCAGCAACGCGCGAATACGGGCCGCAGGATCGCCATCCCGGACGCCGAGGATGCGGGCGATCAGCCGCGCCGTGATCGCGACCCCCGGCCGCCAAAGATTCTCATAGAGAATTTCGAAGGCCGGGCCGGGATCGCGCAACTCCCGGGCTACGAACTGGGCCCAGCCCTCAGCTTCCCTAGATCCGACAAGAAATCCGGCGAGGGCGCGGATCACGGCTCTGAGGTGCAGCTGCGCCGTGTGCGGTGTACCGTCTTTGCGCACGGCTTCCCTGGCAGCCGCGCCAGCCGCTCGGGTGTGGCGGCGATAGCGCTCGACGATGGCTTCGGCACAGGCACGGTAAAGACCCTCCTTGTCGCCAAAGTAATATTGCAGGGTGGGCAGGCTGACCCCCGCCGCGTCGGCAATTTGGCGAGTGGTCGCCGCCTTGTAGGAGGCTTCGCCAAAGGCCCTGAGCGCGACCTCGAGAACCCGCTGCCGTGTCGCCTCACCCTTGCGATAGCCGTTTACGGTCGCTCGCGCCTTTGATGTCTTGCGCGGCACTGGGACGTTTTCGGCCATCTTGCTTGCCACCGATTGTTCTACCGCGGGGCGTAGGCCGCCGCTTACGCTTGCCTCACGGGTAGCCAACCCGATTTGAGACGCGCAAAGAATACTATCATCTGATAGGCCCTTCAAGGGATCCTATCAACTGATAGATTTATAGGCAGGCTTGTTGGGCAGCCGCTAGGGCAGGTAGTCGAGTGAGAGCGAAGGCGAAGAATAACCGCAATCTTCGGCTCATTTTGTCGTCGAGTATAGTGCCGCGCGCTCCAACCGCATGTCCAACCGCATCGTGCAGTGAGCGACACGTTGCGCATGACGGCTTCAGGCGATCTTGTCGACGAGGAAATCGACGTCAGCCTGGGAGTCCATCATGGTCATATGCCATCCTTAGCGCAGCCTGGGGCATTTGAATTAAGCCCGGGTGCCGGATTGGAACGCCGCGCTTCACAAGGAGGGCGCGTAACGCAAGGATGACCGGCGACACTTCCTGATTCTCATCGCGGCCCTGGCGGTCGAATGCGCGCTGCTCCTCTTCGACAATCCAACGATCATCGGCGAAGATTCCGTCGGTGAAGCGGGTAATGAACGGCCATAGCAGATGGATCAGGCCGGGAAAGCCCGGACGGCGGACCATCATCAGGCCGAAGGTCCGGTTGCGGCGTTGCTCCGCGTCGGTCGGAACGTAAACGTTCCAGAGATCGAGCGCCGGCTCGGTGCTGCCCGCTGGCCAATAGCGAAGCGTCTGATAGGGATAGGCCGTGGCAATAGTCATACGGTTGTGGGTGTGGCCGCTATCCCGTGTCCGCTTGCGCTCGATCATGAAGCGCTCGCCGAGCGACCGCCGACCCGCCGCGCGCACGAAGGTGTAGTCAGCCTCAACGCAATCGCCGGAGCAGCGCTGCGCAAGCAGGCGCGTCCGAATTTTTCCCATCAACCGGCGATGAAGGAACTGATGGTTCATGTCCATCAGATTCTCGTGCATGAACGAGTAGTGACAAGCGACGCTGCGATCGAGGTATCGTGTCCGATAGTGTCCGTTTTCGTGGGATGGCAGTTCCGGGAACGTTACGCGAGCAGGATCGCCGCGGCCGGGATACACGAAAATCAGCCCATGGGCTTCTCGGCACGGATAGGCATGGACGCCATTGGGCAGGCTTCGTGCACTATCGAGGTAGGGCACGTTGATGCAGCGCCCTGCAGCATCGTACATCCAGCCGTGATAGCCGCATTGAATGCACTCGCCCGAGACGACGCCAGCGTGTAGTGGCACCTGGCGGTGGGCACAACGATCTTCAAGTGCGAAGACCCGTCCCTTGCCGGTCCGCACCAGCGCGATGGGAGCACCGGCGAAGGAGGTGCCGATAATTTGGCCGCGCCGCAGTTCCGATGCGCGGGCGAACGGATACCAGAACTCCGGATCAATGCCGATCTTTCGGATGTCCACGTCTATCATCGAGACCTATGAATTACGCCCCTCAACTGATGAGAATTTTCTAAAATCCCAGGTCGACGCCACATTTGGCTGCCGGGTCAAAGGAGCGAGGATAGGGCTTATACAAGGTGTAGGCCCGCTTCCGTTCTTTGGCCGCCAAAAACTCCAGCCTGCTTTCGACTCAGAATGAAACGATGCGTAAGTCGGGTGAATATGCGCTCTCAGGTCCACCATGCCCGCCGAGAAGTCGGAGTCATTCGTTATCTATTGGCGGAAAGCGGAACAAAGTGAAGGGATTCTTTACGGCATGGGAGCACAGCCATTTTTCACCGCAAAATCAATGTAGTATTGTCCGCATAGTGAGGAGGAGTGATTTGAAGAAGAAAATCCGTTGAATCAATGACTTGCTTCGTTCAATTGTTCAATTGCTGATATGTTACAGGTCATCAATTGAGCTTCATAGGTCAAATTGCTCGTCATTTGGAGTGCGCCTCTTAAGGCGGACAATTTCAAGCCGCCGTTTTGACAGAGGTCTGGGCGTGTTGATCCTCGAACTGTTGTGGTCTCCAGTATCGGGATTTGGGCCTTGAGCTCGGCACCGCCCAGTTGAAGGAGCGGAAGAAATGACCGTGGAAGCGAACGCCGACACGAGCACTGCAAGCACCGTTGAGTCATGGCACGCAATTCTGGCCGGCAACGTTGTCGAACAGCTCGCCACGTCTGTCGAAACGGGACTCAATACCGCGGAGGCCGCGAATCGGTTTAAGAAATATGGAGCAAACCGCCTTCCGGAAGGCAAGAAGCGTGGGCCGTTCATCCGGTTCCTGGCCCAGTTCAATAATATCCTCGTCTACGTTCTTCTCTGCGCCGGGTTCGCCAAACTCATGCTGAGCCTCTGGGTCGACGCTGCGATCATTTTTGCGGTGGTCGTGCTCAACGCGCTTCTTGGGTTCATTCAGGAAGGGCAGGCCGAGAAGGCATTGGACTCGATCCGCAACATGCTGTCTGCGGAGGCGCGCACGATGCGCGACGGCGAGAGGAGGCTCATACCGGCCGATCAGCTTGTTCCCGGCGACATCGTGCTGCTTGAGTCGGGCGACCGCATTCCGGCAGACCTTCGCCTCGTCGATGCAAAGAACCTTCGTACCGAGGAGGCAGCGCTCACCGGCGAGTCTGTGCCGGCGGAAAAGACAATCGATCCCGTCTCCGTCAACGCCACAGTCGGCGACCGGGACTGCATTGCCTTCTCCGGCACGATGGTGGTCTCAGGCCGAGCGACAGGCGTCGTTGTCGCAACCGGCGCGCTCACCGAGCTCGGTCGGATAAATGAGCTCCTCGCCAACGTCAGCCCGCTACAAACGCCGCTTCTCCGCCAGATTAAGAAGTTCGGTTACACGATCACGGCGGCGATCGCCGTGCTAAGCGTCTTGATCTTCTCGTACGGGCGCTGGTTGGGACACATGACTTTCGTCGAGCTGTTTCAGGCGGTGGTCGGCATCGCGGTCTCGCTTATCCCGGAGGGCCTGCCCGCGCTCATTACGATCACGCTCGCAATCGGTGTGCAACGCATGGCCCGGCGTAATGCGATCATCCGGCGTCTGCCGGCGGTCGAGACATTGGGCTCCGTTTCGCGGATATGCTCAGACAAGACCGGCACGCTGACGCTCATGGAAATGATGGTCACTTCTGCCGTCACGGCCGAGAGGGCCTACGAGGTCACTGGCGAAGGCTACGCGCCCGAAGGCGAGGTAAAGGAGGATGGCAAGCGTGTCGGCGAGGCGCCGGTCCTCAAGCTGATGGGTCGCGTGTCGGTGCTCTGCAACGACGCCGAGCTCTTTCAGGAGGGCCAAACCTGGAAGGTCGAGGGCGATCCGACCGAGGGCGCTCTTTATCCGTTCGCCAGCAAACTCGGAGTGGATCGAGATGCGGAGAGCGCAGCCTTGCCGCGCATCGATGCCATACCGTTCGAATCTGAACACAAGTTCATGGCCACGTTGCACCGTTCGGCCGACGGGACCGAGGCGATGTTCGTCAAGGGGGCGCCCGAGGTGGTCCTCGAGAACTGCGACCGTCACCAGACGGGCACGGGCGAAGCGGCGCCGCTCGATCGCAAGCGCTTCCTCGACGAGGCGGAAAGGCTCGCGGCCCAAGGCGAACGTGTGCTGGCGTTTGCCTGGCTGGCAAACCCGCGCCTCACGGGCGGAAGCCTCGGTCCCGACGATCTCCCGAAAACCCTGGTTCTGTTGGGCCTCGTCGGCCTTCTCGATCCGCCACGCAAGGAAGCCATCGAGGCGGTCAGGGAGTGCCATGGCGGTGGCATTCGGATCACCATGATCACTGGCGACCACAAGATCACCGCTGCCGCCATCGCGAGGATGCTCGGGATCGGCGACGGCAGGACCGCAGTAGCCGGAACCGAGATCGAGGCAATGCACGAAGCCGCGCTGCAGCAGTGCGTTCGTGACGTCGACGTTTTCGCCCGTGCAAGTCCCGAGCACAAACTCAGGCTCGTAAAGGCGATCCAGGCGAACGGGCAGATCGTTGCGATGACCGGGGACGGTGTAAACGACGCCCCTGCGCTCAAGAAGGCCGACATCGGCGTCGCCATGGGAATTAAGGGCACGGAAGTGACCAAGGAGGCCGCCGGCATGGTTCTGGCCGATGACAACTTTGCGTCGATTGGGGCGGCCGTGAAGGAGGGCCGGACCGTCTACAACAACATCGAGAAAGCGATGCTGTTCATGCTGCCGACGAACGTCGCCCAAGCGCTGGTTATCGCGGTTGCAATCCTATTCGGCTTCACACTGCCGATCACTGCCCCGCAGGTGCTATGGGTCAACATGGTCACTTCCGTCGCGCTGGGTCTTGTGATCGCTTTCGAGCCGCACGAGACCGACGTGATGCGTCGCCCGCCGCGGGCGGTCGGGCGGCCGATCATCACCGGCTTCGGTCTCTGGCGGATCTTATTCATCGGCTTCGCGCTGCTCGGTTACACACTCGCCGCCTTCTTCATGATGAAAAACTCCGGGGCGGCGGACGCGCTCGCACGAACGGTGGCCGTCAACGCGATAACGATAGGGCAGGTCTTCTATCTCCTGAACAGCCGCTACCTCCTCGATTCCTCGCTGTCGCTGAGCGCGCACATGGGTAACAGATATTTAGCTTACGGGATTCTTGCGGTTGTGATCCTGCAGATCCTATTCACATACGCGCCGCCATTTGAGGCGACGTTTGGCACGGAGCCCGTGCCATTGTGGGTCTGGCCATGGCTCCTGACTGGCGGGCTCGTCTTCTTCCTCGTCGTTGAGGCGGAGAAGTCCGTCATCCGCTCATCGTTGTCTTTGCGCTCGGTTGTATCCTCCGTCGAAGCCGGCCGAAGGCGGCAAGGCGCAGGTCTCGCGGCCTAAGCGGCGGCTATGTTGCCTCCCACCATGGCCTTAAACCCCATTTCGTGTGGGAGCGTTGGGATGCTCATTCAATGATGGCCAGGAGCTCGGCATGCTCGTCACCACGACCATGGAGATGGGCCGCCGACCGCCATGCATGATGAGCTGCCGCGTCGAGACGGCGCAGGAAGTCGACACGAGCCATCGCCTCCTCAGCCGTCAAAAATCCCTTTGCCACGGCGCCTAACGTGGTACTTCGGTGGGCGCGGCGAAGAACACGCAGGACTTGCGCGCACTGGTGGGCTTTGTCGAGAGCCGAGGCCGCGCTCGGCGTGTCCAGCGACTTAATCGGTTCGGCGGAGCCGCTGAGGGCCATCTCCTTCGCAACATCGCTCGCGGCCAGCGCGACACTTCCCAGCGTCCCTTCAAATAATTGAACGGCTCGAATGTCTTCCGTTGTGCCCTTCGTGACCGTGATGGTGAGTTCGCCCCGAGCGATGTCGGCAAATCGCGACGCGTGGTCGAGCGCATGTAAGGTGCTCGTCAGCCGAAGCTCTTCTTCCTCCGAGGCGGGTGGTCCGCTCACCTCCGACAGGAATTCCTGCGCTTGCTGAAGGGCGTCGGCGGCCGCCGAGATCGACAGACGACTCTTCGCTTGATTTGCGCGATTGAGGAAGGCGATCGTCGCTTCACATAGCGCTTGAAGTGCGAGCGCGACTGTGCGCCGCGCGGCCTCGACCGCCACTACCGGGTTCATGAGAGCGGCACGATCGAGGCCGCGCGTGAGCGGAGAGCCACGCTCGGGCAAAAGGCCCTCGACGAAACGTGTGAACCAGTCGATCGCCGGCAAGAGAACCGCGACCCCCACGACGTTATAGGCTGTGTGATAGGCTGCCAATAGCGTCACGCCATCGATCGCGCCTCCCGCCCGAAGCAGCAGCCGGATCGTGAAAGGGAATAGAATCAACGCGATAAGCGCGGCGATGAGCTTGAACAGGATATATGCTACTGCGAGCCGCTTTGCTGTCGTGCTCGCGCCGATCGCCGCCAGGGCGGAACTGGTCGCCGTTCCAATATTCTGACCGATGATCAGCGCACAGCCCTGTTCGAGTCCGACCGCGCCCGCGTAGAAGGCGGAAAGCGTGACGGCAATTGCAGCCGTAGACGACTGCATCACCGCCGTCATGACCAGCCCGACGACAACCAGCGAGAGAAGACCGACCAGTCCCGGGACGAAGGGGGTCCCGTGAGCGCCGAGCACGGAGGGAAGATCCGCTGGATGCAGCTGTTCGGCGAGACCTCCCATGCCGTGTTGGAGCGTGGTGAGACCGTAAAGTACGAGCGCGAACCCGGCAAGAGAGGCCCCCGCAGCCGCGACGCGGCCGCTTGCCAGGAGCTTGACCAGCGCTCCGGCGAAGATCATTGGCAGCGCATAGGACGATAAGGACACACGCACGCCGATGAGGGCGACGAGCCAGCCCGTTCCTGTCGTGCCTACGTTCGCGCCGAAAACGAGACCCAATCCCTGCGGAAAGGTCAGAAGACCAGCGCTGACCAGACCGATCGTGGTCATGGTCGTGGCACTCGACGATTGCACGAGGAGCGTGACGCCGGCGCCCCAGAACGCGCCGGAGAGTGGCGTCGCTGCGGCCTTGCCGAGAACGGTGCGAAGCGAGGAGCCGGCGAGCCCTTTAAGGCCGTCGGTCATGACCACCATGCCGAGCAGAAACAGTCCTACACCGCCTAGAATAGTGATCGTGGTCGACATGGGCGTTTCCCTTGCGGTGCTTGTTGCCTATTTGGGAATCAACACAGCAACATTCTGTTCGGGCGCATCGCACTCCTCTTCCTCACTCAAAAAAGTCGGTCAGGCTTCGGCGGATAGCTCGGCGCGGGCAACCGCGAGTTCCTTCATCTTCTCTGCGCCGACTTTCGGATAGTGGAGGTTAAGACTTTCCACCGCTTCGACAATCGCCCCGGCGACGACAAGCCGCGTGAACCACTTGTTGTCCGCCGGCACGATAAACCAAGGCGCATGAAGCGTGGCGGTAGCCTGGATCGCCGCCTCGAATGCATGCATATAATCGTCCCAGTACTTGCGCTCGCGCACGTCCGAGGGGGAGAACTTCCAATGTTTGTCTGGCCTGTCGAGGCGCTCCATAAAGCGCTTCTTTTGTTCCTTGCGTGAAACGTTGAGGAAGAACTTGAGAACAATCACTCCCTGGCGGTTCAGGTATTCCTCGAAATGCGATATATCCGCGAGCCGCTCGTCCCAGATGCGCTTGGTCACCAGCTCGGTGGGCAGCTTCTGCAGTTCCAGCAGTTCCTTGTGCACCCGGACAACCAGCACCTCTTCATAGTAGGACCGATTGAAGATCCCAATCCGGCCTCTTTCCGGCACGCGATGGGCATAGCGCCACAAGAAATCATGAGCCAGCTCTTCCGCAGAAGGCTGTTTGAAAGAATATACCTGGCAGCCCTGAGGATTTACGCCCGACATGACGTGCTTGATCGTTCCATCCTTGCCCGCCGCGTCCATTGCTTGAAAAATGAGGAGCAGTGACCATCGGTCTTGTGCATAGAGCATGTCTTGCTCGGTTGCGAGCCATTCGGAGCCGCCCTGCAAGAGATCTGCTGCCTCCTTCTTTTCCATTTTCAAACCGCGGGTGTCTGCCGGATCGAAGTCTTTCAGTCGAAACCCTTTGCCCTTCGCGACGCGGAAAGGGCGAACGTATTTCTCAAAGCTTTCGAGTATGTCGGTTCCTGGCATTGAGCCTCCTCCCGTTGACAAGCTAGACTATCGCGTGAAACTGGGAATTCAAAAGTCCGTCCAAGACAGCGACCCCTTGTGCTCGTGACGCCTCGCGACGCACTCGTTTTCCGGTCCTGTCGACTAAGCAGCAGGATTCGAGTGCTGTGACGGACCGTGGTGCTGTCAGGTGATTTTTCGGAGTTGTTTCGGCCCATGGTGGACCTTACGCCGCTGTTCAAATTTGAAGCGATGAATGGGCGGGGGGAGGATCTCGGAGGATGTCCACCTACCACGCTGACCCCGAATATGGTGTGCGGCCGCCCCATATCGACATGATCGACGGGCAGCTGTCGAGCGGGTTTTTCAACCTGGGCGAGACGCGCATCGCGATTGCCAATGACGTTCACGGGTGCCAGAATTTTGATCAGAAGGAATGCGAATGACCACACAGCAAGAAGCGGAAATCCTGACCCGGGTCGGTCCGAGCACGCCCATGGGTGCGGTGATGCGGCACTACTGGCTCCCGGCGCTTAAATCGTCCGAACTCAAAATCGACGGCGATCCGGTGCGCCTCAAGCTCCTCGGCGAGCAGCTCATCGCGTTTCGCGATTCATCCGGACGGATCGGCGTAATGGATCACCGCTGCCCGCATCG
>JASHOB010000170.1 GCA_030041335.1 Alphaproteobacteria bacterium
TGGGACAGGCTTCGCTTCCAAATCCTCGAACCGGAGCCGTGGTGCCGACAAAGCGCCCGGCACGGCGTCGACCGTGCGGCCCGTCTCGCCAATCATATCGTCGCGATCCGCGACGCCCCCGACCGCCGGCTCGACCCAACTAACCTGCGGCCTTGTGCCGGTCATGCCATCACAAGAAAACCGACACCCGCGATGGCGGCTTTGGGCGCCGCCGTCCTCGGTGCGTCGTGACCGAAGCCAAGTGAGCTTCGCGACGTCCGGGTGCCCTAATCGATTGGCTTTAGGAGTGAGGGGCTGTTCAAACGGCCCGGCGCCTGCTATGGCAGCCCAACAATCTTGCCGCTGGCAGCGCTAGATTCCATGAGCCGGTGTGCCTCGACGATCTCATCGAGACGAAACACACGAGCCATATGGACTTGCATTTCGCCCGCCGCGATTTGGTCGATCAGCGCTTGCAGTGGCATCGCCATGAAATCTTTCACTCCACCGTCATAGGTTGTGAGGCCAACGGCGGTGGGGATGGATTCCATTGGGCTAAAGTGATCGAGGCTCCATTTGTCGCCGACCATCCCGGTCATACACACGAGTCCGGTTTCCCGGACACATCGAAGCGAGTCCTGCAGCGTAGTAGTGCCTACTAACTCAAGGACCTTGTCGACGCCACCGAGGGTCCTTCGGACTTCATCCGCGATTGCGCCGGTATCGACAAAAACATAGTCGGCGCCGGCCTGCCGCAGCGCATGTTCTCTCTCCATCTTTCGCGACGTTGAAGCAACGATTGCGCCGTGCCGTTTTGCGATGGCGGATGCGGCGAGTCCGACCGAGGTCGTACCGCCGCGAATGAGTAGACGCTCGCCTTCCTTTAGGCGAAGGCTGCGAAACAATGAACCCCACGCGGTTTGCAGCATTTCAGGGACCGCGCCGAAAATATCCCAGGGAAGGGAAGACTTGATCGAGCGAACCTGCATCGCCGGAACACAGGTGAATTCCGCGTAGCCGCCGTCAAAGTCGCGCCCCATGCCGCCCATCACCGTTGCGACGATGTCGCCAGGTTGGAACTCGCCGGCCGGCGCGTTCTCGACGACGCCGACGGCCTCGATACCGAGAACTCGAGGAAACTTTACGTTCGGTGACAAGCCGCGACGCGTGAACAACTCGGATCGGTTCAGGCCAAACGCCTTTACGCGGATGAGCACCCATCCAGACTCCGGTACGGGCATCGGCAGCTGTTCCACGGCCAGCACTTCTGGACCGCCTGGTTGGCGGACAACCACCGCTTTCATTGTGGCCAAGACGCAAGCCCTCCGTGCAGCGAACTTCTCAGTCTGGTTCCTTGCATTCACGCGTATGAGCGTCAGACTAATCGCTCGGCGGATTAGTCGGCGAAAAACTATAGCGGGCGATACGCCATTTTCCGTCTGCGCCCTTCTTCAGAACGAAGAGTTCCTGGTTCGCTTCCGCGGTGGTCTTGCCGGTCGAATGATGCAGCGTCGTCCCAGCGGAGTTGGTACGCACATAGGCCCATTCCGGCGCCATCTGGACCAATTCCGCGATAGTGAATCTGACGTTAAATTTGAGTTCCGCGAAGACAAGGTCATAGGCTGCTTTGACCGCGGCGATGCCGACGGCCGGCGGACTATAGGGCGGCATGAAAACGCCATCGTCCGTATAGAGCGGCAGGACGTCGGCGGTTTTGCCGCCGTTCAGCGCAGCGTTATACGCCGCCATCGTTGCTCGGATTCCGGTCTCGTCCATAGGGATACCTCCGTTGCGTTGCGCGGCCGCCGGTGCCGCGAGCGGCATGACCGACAGCACCATGAAGCTTGCCAAAGCCAAACTCGTCACGAAGCGGGTCATGCAGTCGGACCGCTTACGGCGAAACCGCCGTCAATGTCCAATCGTTCGACATTTCCAAGCATTTCGAGTGCGGGGATCGTCGCGCCATGCGTGCGCAGACCGCCGCGAACCGAAATGTTCTTGGCCGAACCGCCGAGCCGGACGCTGAGCGCGATCGCGGGCAGGCGGGTGACCACGCCTTTCACCAGGGAGTCGCCGGTGCCTCCATAAGTCTCAAGCCCGCGGCGCACGACAATGTCGCCCACCGGCCGGCTGATCTGTATCCCTACGGCGCCGTCGCCGTGCGTGACGATGCGATCGAATTCGGCGCGATAGACGGTGCCGCCATAGACGTTGAAGCCGCGGGCGCCGCGGCCGAAGGTTTCGATCGGCGCGTTGATCAGAAGATCGTTGAGTTGGCCGAAATTCACAAAGCCTATCCCGCTCGACCCGTAGGACGTGACGTTGCCGTCGGCCACCCAACTGTCGACGGTCCCCCAATTGTCGAGGACCATGTCGTTCGGCCCATAGGTCGTGACCGGACTTTCGTTATGCACCTGGTTGACCACAGCGCCGGAGACGACGAAGACCCCGCCGGCGATGCAATCGGCGGTTCCTTCAGTGATCCCGCCGTCGCTATAGACGCCCCCAGTGACAACACGTTGCGCTACCAGCCGGCCGCCGGCAAATCCCGCGCCCGCAACGAAGATGCCGCTGCCCTTGACCGGGCGTCCCTCGCTCCCGGCGCAGAGATGCGCGAGATCGGCCGTGATCGTCACGGAGGCGTCGTTCTGCCGGTTCCAAAGGGTGAAGGCGCCGGGCAAGACCTGGACGCCGTAGCCTTGCGGGCGCCCTTCCAGTCCCCGCGCGTCGGCGGACTCGATCTGGACGTTGCGCGCCGCGACGTGGCCGTCGCGTATCTCGCCCTCGGCGACGATGCGCACGCAGCCTGTCACTCGGAGATTGTCGAGACAAAGCACGCCGAGTCTGCCGACGCCAGCATCGTTCCAGATCGCGCAACGATCGTCGTCGCAGGTGATCGCCAGATTCGCGATGCTATTGTCGGACGACATCTGAACGCCGTCGCTGCCGGGGCAAAACTGCAGCGTCACGCGCTTGGTCCCGCCGACGAGCCTTTGGCCGGGCCGAAGACGAAACCCAGCCATCCCCATCAGCGGCGCGGCTATTATGAGTTCGTTCACTGCGGGATCGGCGAGGGCGCCAAGCAGCTTCTCTTTCGTTTCGATGATCATCGATTGACTGCCCGCTCAAAGCACTTCGAACATGTGGTAGATCGGCCCAAGGGGACGGCGGTCCCCGATGCCGATCGCAATGACGCGGTTGAGCCAATCGTACTTGGGCGCGCTCGTTTCGAACAAACCGGTGAGGCGAAAGTAGTAGCTCGCCGGATCGACGATGTCGCCGCGATCGATCGCTTGCATCACCGCGGGCGGACCGTGGCGCAGCACCTGATAGGTCAGCACGATTAGTGCGTCGTCCGTCGTATTGAGCAAGAGACGAACGTCGAGCTTAGTGCAACCGTCGCCGCGGACGGCCTGCCAGTCATTCCCACCGCTGACGACTTGGCCCGAAAGCCGTTCGCCTGCGAATGAACCGCCGGTGACAATGCCGACACGGCGGAACGCGTTCGGTGTTTTCCCGACGACGTAGAGGGGCGGCACTTGCTCGCGCAGTTGGAACAGCGGGCGGGTCCGTACGGTTCGGAACGTCTCAGGCGCGTCTTTGCTCATCGGCTGACCCCGTCAGAGGATAGCGAGCAGCGCCTCGGCGAGCGCCTGCGGCTGCTCCTCGGGAACGAAGTGACCGGAATCCGCGATCGTGACGGATCTGACTGTCTCGAAGTAAGGCTTGAGGGAGTTCCCCATAGTCGGTATCGAATGTTGGCCGCCGACGGCGAGCAGGGGGATCGGCATTTTGCTTTTGAATCGGCTGGCATTGAACGCCATGTCCTCGACAATCTCGCGGCAATAGTCGAAGGCCGCGTCCATTCGGCCCGGCCGCGCATAGGCGCGGACATAGGCGTCGACATCGGCGGGCGGGATGATGCCGGGTTTATAGACTTTGTTTTTGAACCACCAGCCGACATAAATGTCTTCCTTCCCGCGCGTCAGCTCGGCGGGCAGATCGGGCAGCATTTGAAAAATGAAATTCCATTTGCGCTTGTAGTCGGAGAGAAGAATCTCGTCGGTCAGGGTCACGCCCGGAATCCCAGCGTCGATCAGCGTCAGGGACTTGAAGTCGTGGGGGAATTGGAGCACCCAGCTATAGGCGACCCACGCGCCAAAATCATGCGCGACCACATGCAGCGGCGGCTCGAACTGGGCGACGAATTGATGAAAAATCTTGGCGACGTTCTCGGTCGTCGCTGGCGCGGCGAGGATGCCGGAGCCGCCGAAACTCGGCAGGTCGGCGGGGATCGTCTCGAATTTCGG
>JASHOB010000171.1 GCA_030041335.1 Alphaproteobacteria bacterium
GCGCGGTCCGAGGCCTTTCTTCGGCGACGATGGATGAGGACCTTCGGCAGTTTTGGTTCGAGGGAAGTTCCTCGCTAAACTCCGCCGCTCTCCTGGCCTGAAGAGTTCCCGTGCGCGCGATGGCTCAAAGATGGGCTTGAGGCGGCGGCGCGCGTCAATGAAAGCACAGGGAGCGAAGAGGTCCGCTCCCGGCCCAAGGCCGGTTTGCCGACCGAGACCAGACGGGAACAAAAGCTGGATCGCGTGTTGTCGGCGTGTTGTAACTACTGAGCGTGAACCAGCAAGAAATGGCAAAAATCCGCGTGATCGAGGGTGAATGATCACGACACGCCGGCGCCCGATTTTTGAGGGTTTGTCTAGATGGATCAAGCAGTTAGCGCCACCCGGACCGAACAGCAGCACAAGACGCGCGGTTTTGAGCGGCACGCTGCTCTCGATTTGGCACGACTTTATGATTGGAAGGGCCGTTCCACGGACGCTCATGCCTTGCTCGCGTCTGTGCTCGAGGGCTTTTGCCCACCGCGGAATTTCGCGAGATTGAACAAGCGCAAACGCTGCTCGTCACGCGGGCGCTATGAGCCAGTCGACGAAACGTGCAACCTCGGTGTCGCGACAACGCTGGATGGAACGATCATCAACATGCGGCGCTTTCGTGACGAAGTGATGGCGAAGGTCCCATAGGAGGAGAGCTCACGATGCGGCTTGGCATTACATTGTCCATCAACGGTACGAGACCCAAACTCAGCATTGATGAGGTGCTGGAGGCGGAACGTATCGGTTACGAGTCGGTGTGGTCGGGTGAGGCCTGGGGCACCGACGCGGTATCGCCGGTCGCCTGGGTGTTGGCACGGACGACGCGGATCAAGGCGGGTACCGCGATTATGCAGATGCAAGCGCGCACACCAGCCTGCACAGCGATGACGGCGATGACGCTGAATGCGCTGTCCGGGGGGCGGTTCCTGCTCGGTGTCGGCCCATCGGGACCGCAGGTGATCGAAGGTTGGCACGGCGTTGCCTACGGCAAGCCGCTCGGCCGCACCAAGGAATACATCGAGATCATCCGCAAGGCGCTGGCGCGCCAGGCGCCGCTGACCTACCAGGGCGAGCACTACCAGATCCCCTATGCGGGTCCCGGCGCGACCGGGCTTGGCAAGCCGCTGCGCAGCATTGTGCACGGCGATCCTGACATGAAGATCTACACCGCGTCGATCACGCCAGCGGGACTGCGCACAGCGGGCGAGGTATCGGACGGCACGTTGCCGATCTGGTTCTCGCCGGAACAGGCAGACCAGGTGGTGCAGCCGATCCTGGACGGTCGTGCGAAGGCTGGGAAGCGGCGTGACCTGGAAGGCTTCGATCTCGCACCGTACGTGAAGATCAGCATGGGCAGCGACCTCCAGGCCTGCCGCGATTCATTGCGACCGACCCTCGCGCTCTATATCGGCGGGATGGGCGCGCGATCGAAGAACTTCTACAATGATTTCGCGGTGCGGCTCGGCTACGAGGAAGCGGCCGCGAAGATCCAGGACCTGTATCTCAGCGGCTACAAGAAGGATGCCGAGGCACTGGTGCCTGACAAGCTGATCGACGAGATCGCCCTGGTTGGCGCGGCGGATCGGATCAAGGATCGCCTCCAGGCATGGCAGCAGGCGGCCAAATTGGGAAAGCTCACGACCATGGTGCTGACCGGCGCGACGGTCGAGGCGCTGCACGTGGTAGCCGAAGCCGTGCTGTGACGTGCTGAGATAAAACTCTCCGACATCGCCCAGGTGATCCTTTGAAACCAAGACGTACTCGGCCGAATGAGACGAGGGTACATAAACTCGGGACGGAGGTACGCGACCCACGCGGAACTTCGCTATCTCGGCTCTCTCCGATAACAGTACGTTTCGCTAGCTCGATCAGCCGACGTCGCCGCGTTCCTTCGCCTAATTTTAGCAGTGCGTCCAAGGCAGTGATTCGATTGGAGCGGATGAAATGATCAGTGACAAATTCAGTTACCGGTTCCGTGGTCCTTTGAGCGATCCCACGACCCGTGGCGGCACGCCGCCCGTCCATCGGCGCACCATCGAATACGGGATGATTGTCGAACGCGACGTCGCCGTCACTCTGCGCGATGGCGTGAAGATCTATGTCGACGTCTTTCGGCCGCGCGATGAACAGCCGGCGGCACCCCTGATCGCCTGGGGTCCTTACGGAAAGCATGTGCCGAACGATCCTGCCCGGGTACCCACAGCCGGGTTGAAGCCAGAACACATGTCGCCGATCACGCCGTTCGAAGGACCCGACCCTACGTATTGGGTCCCTCGCGGTTATGCCGTGGTGACCGTTAACAAGCGCGGTACCTGGTATTCGGAGGGCATCGCCACCTATCTGTCTCCGGAAGAGGCCGAGGACTTTTTCGATCTGATCGAATGGGCAGGAACGGCGCCCTGGAGCAATGGGAAGGTGGGTCTGACCGGTGTCTCGTATCTCACGCAGTCCCAATGGCGCGTCGCCGAACTCAACCCGCCGCATCTTGCCGCGATCAATCCATGGGAAGGCTGGGCCGATACATACCGCGAAGTGGCGACGCATGGAGGCATTCCTGATACTTGGTTCTGGCCCTATCTGTGGACGCGTTGGGGGGCGAGCACCACGAAGATCGAGGATTGGCGCGCGGAAATGGCCGAGCATCCATGCTTCGACGCGTTCTGGGAGTCGAAAAAGGCCGCGTTCTCGAAGATCAAGGTTCCAGCGTTCATCGTCGCGAGTTGGTCCGATCAGGGCCTCCATAGCCGCGGCACGCTCGAAGGCTTCAAGCACATCCGATCGGAACAAAAGTGGCTCGACGTGCACGGCCGCAAGAAATGGGCGTACTACTACGAGCCTGAGAGTGTTGCCCGACTGCAAACTTTCTTCGATCATTTCCTGCTCGGCAAAGACACCGAGCTAAAGCGCTGGCCCAAAGTTCGCATTGAAATACGCCAGCGTGCCTACCACGGCGCGATCCGCGGCGAGAATGAATGGCCACTGGCCCGGACGAATTACGCAAGACTTTATCTCGATGCGCGAAACGGCTCGCTGAATTGGAAACCCGTTAGAGCCGCAAATACATATCGGTATGAAGCGGTATGCGGCCTGCCGCATGACGATCATGCCAAGTTCGAAATCACATTTGCCGAGCCGACGGAATTGACGGGGCACATGAAGCTGCGCGTATTCATGTCGGCGGAGGGCGCTGACGATTTGGACGTGTTCGTTGGCGTACAGAAACTCGATTCACAGGGTAACGTTGTTTCGTTCCCCTACTACGCGCAGTTTGAGGATGGCCCCGTGGCATTGGGCTGGCTGCGCGCATCGCACCGCGAGCTAGATCCCCTGGCATCGACTGAATATCAACCGGTACTGACCCATCGCCGGGTGTCCAAGATCGAACCCGGAACGGTTGTTCCCCTGGACATCGAAATTTGGCCGTCGTCGACGAGCTTTGCCGCGGGCGAGGGTTTGCGGCTACTCATTCAAGGCGGTGACATCAACAGATATCCGAAGACGCAGGCGCCGGTTTATTTTCGGCACGAGGATAGCGTTAATCGCGGTCTGCACGTCGTTCACACGGGCGGCGACCATGACTCTTATCTTCTGGTGCCGCTGATTCCGTGATGAGATCGGGTCGCTGTCGGTGCCGCTGCCGCCAACGCATAGACCGCCGCAGATTTGACGCCCTCGACGTTGCCCGAGGTTGTCCTCGCCCCCCGGTCTGGTTGGCTCGCCATGACATCACATGGCCCTCGCAGGCCGCGACATGCGACATGGCGAAGCGTTGAAATTCTGCTTTAGCGCCGCACTTGGGCCACCCAATTTATGAGTAAATGGTCAAGCGTTCGACCACAAAGCCTGAGTGATTCGTCGACTGCGCAAGAGAGCGCATTAGAGCGTGCATAAAGGCCATGGCGCATCAAGCTGCATGCTACTGAAAGTCGTGTAGCCGCCAAGTACGCCGGCAAGAGCAAAGGCGTTGAGCGCCGAGCCGTAGCGGTCGTGCCAATCGACGATGAACAGAACCGAGAGGGAATGCCATGACCAAGACGCCCGAGACATTGATCAGGAACGTCGCAACCGGACGGTCACCATGGTAGCGCGCGCTGAAGGCGGGCCCGGTCAACCGCAGCAACACCGATCCCAGGCCACGGTGTCGACTGAAAGCGGTCACCCGTGCTGTCTGACGGCTTGGGGTGCGCTTGCCCCATTCCGGCCGTTCGGCTATCCGGTTCGGCTGACAAAGCCAGCAACGCTCGAGACGATCAATCGGAAGAGAGAGGACACACCCGGATGCTCAGCCAATCATTGAATCGAGTGATCGCCGCGGGGCTGGTTACGCTCCTCGCTGCGTCCGCGCCCGCATCCGCCTGCACGGGCATTCGCCTCAAGACCGCGGACGGCGGCAGCGTCACCGGCCGCACGCTCGAATTCGGCTTCTTCATCCCGACCGAAATCGTCGCAATTCCGCGCGGCCAGGCCTTTGCGAGCAAAACGACGATCGGGCCAGGTCTAGCCTGGGCGGGCAAATATGCGAGTGTGGGCGCCGCGCTTCACGGCACCGACTACCTGATCGATGGCATGAATGAGAAGGGACTCGCGGTCGGCCTCTTCTATTTTCCGACCTTCGCCAGTTACGCGGAGACGACCAGGGACAATCAGGCGCGGTCGGTTGCCATCGTCGACTTCGGGACCTGGCTCCTGACCAATTTCGCCACCCTCGACGAAGTACGGGCCGCCGTCGGGCCAGGCGGGGTCGTCATTGCGCCGACCCTCGCCCCTGGCTTTCCGCCCGAGCCGCAGCCGGTTCATTTCGTCGTCTACGACAAGACCGGCGCGAGCATCGTGATCGAGCCGCTCGATCGAAAGCTCAAGGTCTACGACAACCCGCTGGGGGTCATCACCAACTCGCCGACTTTCGACTGGCACATGGTCAACCTGCGCAACTATATCGCGCTCAATCCGCGCAACGTGCCGCCGGTGACCATCAACGGGACGACCATTCGTCAGATGGGGCAAGGCTCCGGCATGCTCGGCCTGCCCGGCGACTTTACGCCGCCATCGCGCTTCGTGCGCGCGACCGTGTTCAGCGCAACCGCCATCCCTTCGAAGACCGCCGGTGAGGCCGTCCTCCAGCTCTTCCACATCCTCAACAATTTTGACATTCCCGTCGGCGTCGCGCGGGAGGAGCATGACGGCGTGATTCATACCGACTACACGATCCTGACCACCGCCCGCGATCCGCAGGCGCTGAAATACTATTGGAAGACCTACGACGACCAGACGATTCGGTCTGTCGGCCTCAACGCGCTCGACCCAAACGCGAAGGTGATCCTCCGCGTCTCAACCTCCGGCCAGCAACCCGTCATCGACATGACACGGGCGATGAAATAACCGCAGCCGCAACCGGCTAACGGCCGGAGTCGACGCGACTTCGCCGGTCGTTCAGGCATCGCCGAATGTCCGACGTCCCATTTCGAGCGGACCAAGATGCGCCGCCTTTCCTCATCGCACCACCCGGGGGCGGCGGTGTTGGATTCGTTCGCAATCTCTGTCGCCAACAATCTTGGCCGGCCGCATCTCCTTTGATTATGCAAGGCAACGCACCGATCGCTTGGTGCTCACGAGGAAGGGCCCGAGGCACTTACCGGCCGACCAGAGGCAATGTGCTCGTTTGTCGCTAATTCAGTTCTCGTAGCCCGGCAAACCCGACTCGAACAGCGTCTGGCGCAAGTTGCTGACACAATAGGAGTAGCGAGCGGTCGTTGGGTCGAGCCCAATCACTCGGCAGGCATACTCAGAACGATGGCCAACGCGCGTTTCGCCGCTGCCGACGGCAACGTCGCTCCCGCTCCCTGACGGCGCGAGCGCAGATTCCGGCATCGAGGCTGACCGCTGCAAGCTCTGGACGCACTGGGTAAAAGGCGCTTGACCGGGAGCAAGACCGATCGCGGCACAGGCGTCTTGTATCGTCATATTGTTGGCGCCGCGCGCCGTGGGGAAGATGGGGCTAGCGAAGGCGCAAGCCCCGACTATCAATATCGGAAAAAGACGCTTCATTTTCATGCTCTCCTCCATTGTCTCGGACGCGTCCTTCTCATCAGGACGTCGCAGGCTCACCCTCTTGGTTCAGTCGCCAAATTGAACGCTGTGCAAAAGCCGTGCTAGACGCGGATTCCGCTCCGGGCGCGACCGGCGAGGCATGCCTCGTCGTATTCAAGGGTCTTGATCGGGCCGGGTGGCGCATTGTCGATCATGTCAATGAATCCCGAGCCTTCGCCCTCAGCGATCCGGTCAGGCGCATCCTCGAGTGCCGCGCCGGTTCCGCCGTCGCTGTCGCGGTCGAACGACATGGAGGACGGTCCGCCGTTGGCGGCGATGGGCAGCGGCTGCCCTTCGGTGCGCTGGCCGCGGCAGAAAGCGCCGGTCAGCTCTCGGTGTCCCGAATTCGGACACTTACTTCGGTGCAGGTGTCGTCTCAGACCGGAGATGCG
Source organism: Alphaproteobacteria bacterium (assembly GCA_030041335.1). Lineage (GTDB taxonomy): Bacteria > Pseudomonadota > Alphaproteobacteria > ATCC43930 > CGMCC-115725 > JAATGI01. The sequence goes on from JASHOB010000171.1 coordinate 6,513, forward strand.
CCGCTGTCCTTTCGCCAAACTAGTGATCCCCCCGAAGTCGCGTCGTCGAGCGTGCCGCGATGTACCCAGCACGGTCATCCCTTGTGCCTCATGAGCCCGATACCCGGGCATCTTTTACCAGGGCGATCAGCCGCCCAGCTGTTTCCGTCGGTTCGAACGGTGGCAACATAGTCGCGACGATGCGCGCGGATGGGTCGACGACACTGACCGCCGCGGTATGAACCACGGTGTAGTTGCCGTCTTTGTCAGGTGCCTCGCGGCGAACATAGCCGCCCATGCCGTCGATAAGCACCTGGATGGCATCGAGGGACCCCGTTATGCCGGTAAATCGGCTTCCGAAATTGCTCATGTAGGATTTCAGGACCGGCTTGTCGCGTGCCGGATCGACCGCTAGGAACACGACGCGCGGCATTTGTTGTTGCGGCGGCCCGCGCTTTGCCACCGCGTCGAGCACCGCTTCAAGGTTGGCAAGGGTGTAGGGACAAATATCGGGACAAAACGTGTAACCCATGAATAGCAAGGTCCAATGACCGCGGAGCTGGGCCAAGCCAAACGGGCCGCCATCCTGATCCTGAAGTGCGAACGCGGGCAACAGCTTGGGGGGATCGAGCCGAATAAATTTCATATCAGCCAACCCCCGCGACGGCTTTAGAAAGCCCAGCAGCGCGACGACCGCCAGCGCTTGCCGCCGATCGACGACGGGCCTCATCTGTTTTGCTCCGCGAAGGCGCGCAGACTTTCCGCCCGGATGAGGCCCAGGCATTGTCGCTTGATCTCGATGAATTCGGTGCTCGTCGAGATGTCCGGTGCGCGCGGTCGAGCGATCGGCACGGCGATATCCGCGACGATGTGGCCAGGTCCCGCGCTCATAACGAGGACGCGATCGGCCAAGAACACCGCTTCGTCCACGTCATGCGTGACGAACAGGACCGTGGTCGCGAACTCGCTCCACAGCCGCAGCAGATTTTCCTGCATCATCGCGCGCGTCTGCGCATCGAGCGCACCGAACGGCTCGTCCATCAGCAGCACGCTCGGGTAGTTGGCCAGCGCGCGCGCGATGCCGACGCGCTGTTGCATACCGCCTGACAATTCGGCGGGATAGCGCCCCGCAAAATGCGCCAGCCCAACCATTTCGAGGAAGCGCTCGGCGATGGCGCGCGCCTCGGCCCTGCTTTTGCCGGCAAGCCGCGGACCGAACGCGACGTTGTCGCACACCGTCCGCCACGGAAATAGCGAATATTGTTGGAACACCATGCCGCGATCCGGCCCCGGCCGATCGATCGGGAGATGGTCGACGCAAACCGTGCCCGCCGCTGGTCGAACGTAGCCGGCAACACAATTAAGCAAGGTCGATTTGCCGCAACCTGACGGGCCCAGCAGGCAGACAAATTCCCCGGGCTCGATGTTCAACGAAATATCCAAGATCGCGGCGCGCTTCTCTGCCCCGCCGTCGAAGCGCACGCTCACACGCTCGATGCGGATTTGGCCCGTTCGTTGGCGCGGGGTCGCTTCCGCGGGGGCAGTAACGGTCATGCGGTCCTCGCCGCGGTTCGAGTGGGTGCTGATACCGACACGGTGCCGCGACCGCGCCAACCGAGCCATAGGGTCGTGCCGGCGAGGAGCAACGCGCCGACAAGGGCCAGCCACACGCCGTAGGGCGCGAGCGACAATGACACCGCGCTATCGAATCCGAGCAGGGTCAGGCTCACCACCCAGCTCGGCGTCGCGCAACACACCACCCAGGTCAGCGAAATGTTCGTCAGGCCGAACAATGCCGCGCCGATGCCCGCCGCGCCAAGCGCCGCCGGGCGTTGCGTTGCCGAACAGACACGGCGCACGCGCCGCCACAAGAGCCAGTCGAATCCGATGACGGCACCGAGCAGTGTCACCGCCAGCAGCTTCGTTGGCAGGATGGCGAGGCTCCATTCCGCGATACCGTGCCCGAAATCATAATTCATGTAACCGACCTCGAGCAGCCACTCGTCGGCGACGATCGGAATCATGTCCGCCACCGATGGTGTGTGACGGATGATGCGCACGACGTTATCGGGATAGTCGTAGAGCGTGACGTAGTTCGGCCAGTGGCCGAAACGCATGTCGAGGACCAGCAACTGTGCCACGTAATACGTGAGGACGAAGCCGACAGTAATAGCCAACCACAGCCGCCAGCTTGGCCCGATCGTATCCCTCACCAACGTCGTCATTGGCGTTATCGCGCCTTGCGCTGCCAAGCGAGCAGCGGCCGCATTACCAGCCGCACGGCAAAAGTTGAGAGCGTTCCCAACAGGCCAATCACGATCATGCCGACGACGATGTCGGGATAGATGATCAGAGAATATGCGTTCCAGGTAAAATAGCCGATGCCATACTGGCCGCTGATAATCTCGCCGGCGAGCAGCGAGAACCACGACACGCCCATGCCGATCGCGAGGCCGGTCGCGATGCTCGGCAGCGACGCGGGCAGCACGACATGCCAGAAAATCCGAGCCCGCGACGCGCCCAGTGTCTGCGCCGCGCGCACCAGAATCTCAGGCGTCTGTTCGACGCCGTGAATGGTGTTGAGCAGGATCGGAAACAGCGCGCCGAGGAACGTGATATAGACGATCGACGACTCTTCTGTCGGCCACATCAGAATTGCTAGTGGGATCCAAGCCACCGCCGGAATTGGGCGGATAATCTCGATATAGGGCATAACGGCACTCCGCACCAAGCGCGAGCGGCCGGCGACGAGCCCCAATCCAATGCCGAGCGTCGACGCGATCGCATACGCGATCAGGATGCGGCGAAGACTGACGGCAATGTGGAGATAGAAACGCGTCTCGCCGAGATGGTGCCACAGCGCCGAACCGACTTGATACGGCGTCGGGACATTATCGAAGCGGATGAACCAGTGCGCGCCGATCCGCGTCGCCCAATACCAAAAGACCAGCCCGATGGCTAGCGACAGGCCGGCAATGGCGCCGTGCAAGACCGCAGCGCGAACCACGCCAGAGCTCCAATGTCGCGGCCGTACGGCGACGGCAATCCCGCGACGGAGCACCAGATCGCTCACGAGGCGGACCCCGCGACCGCGTCCTTGAAGGTAAGGACTTTCCCTTTCACCGAGGCGGCGTAGGCGTCTGCCGGCCCTTTGCGCAGAAAGGTTGCATAGTTTCCGTCGGGCGTCGCGACGTAGAATGCGGTCTTGCCGAACAGTTTCAAGCCGGTGTCATGGTCATAGACATAGGTCGCATTGAGCTTGGCACCCGTTGCTTCAAACTTGGCAACCGCCCGCAAAAAGTCCGAAATCGTTGGGTAGGAGAGAATGCCGTCGCGGGCATGCCAAATCTCGTCAGGACGCCCCCTATTGGCGATCAGCGGGTCGACGATCCTCGCGCTCTCCGCCGCGTAGTCGAGATGCTCGGCGGAATAAGCCTTCCTGATATAACGGTCGTCGACCCACGACTTGAAATCGAGTGGCGGTGATAGTTTCGCATTTTCCAACACACCTTGATCGAACTTCAGTGTGTCGATCCAGCGCGCCTTCAGTGTGGGATCGACGGTCAGGTGTCCGCCCGGCGAATAATAAAGATACAGAACCTCTTTTTCGACGCCCGTCCACTTTTCCAACTGCTCGGCGGCCGCGACGGGGTTCTGCTTCAGCCACTGCGCCGCGTCGAGCTCAGCCTCGATGAAGGCGACGACGATCTCGGGATATTTGTCGGCGAAATCCTTGCGAACCACGACACCATGGAGATAGGGCACCCCAGTCTGACTGCCGTCATAAATTTTCCGACCGGTGCCGCGATATTCCATGATTTCGGACCACGGACAGAAATCGGCATGCGCGTCGATCTTGCCCGCCGCAATGTTGGCGGCCCCGACCGACGGCGCCTGGTTTTTCAATTCGATGTCGTCGAGCGAGAGATGCGCGTCGCCGAGTGCCTTGACCAGCATGCCCCAGGCGGCGCTCCCGAACGGCGTCGAGACCGAACGGCCGCGCAATTGGTCGATCGAATAAATGGTCGACGCGGCGGGCACGACGATAGCATTGCCGGCACCGCGCAGATTGTACCCGGTCGTAGCGACCAGCACCGAGCGCAGGCTACGAGTCGCCTGGAACTTTGCCCCATTGACGATTACCGGATAGTCGCCCATGACGCCGATATCGAGCTTCTCCGCGAGCATCTGGTTGGTGATGGGGCCGCCCGATGCATAATCGTCCCACTTGATGTCGTAAGTCGCGCCGGCATAGTCGCCGTCATGCGGCAAGTGCTTCTCGAGCAACTTCAGTTGCTCGACAATGATGCCGCCCGGATAGGTATCGGTGCACATGCTTTGATGGCCGATGCCGATATCGATCGTCTCCGCCAGCGCCGACACCGATGGCAATAATGCGGCAACTGAGCCTGTTAGGATCGTTACGACAGCCAGATGCCCAAATATCATCGCCGCACCCCTATCGTTGCCTTCGTGCCTCGATCTGGCCGATGGCCCAGCGCACGTTCTTCCGGACATCGGGATCGGGATCATCGGCATATCTCTTGAGGGTACGAAGGGTCGTCGCGTCCGCGATCTCGCCCAAGGCCGCCGCCGCTTCCTTGCGCAGATTGGCGGACCCATCGGCTAACGTTCTGGCGATGGGTAAGGCCGCGTCAATGGCGCGAAGTTTCCCAAGACTGCGTGTTGCCTTGACTTGCACCTGCCAGTATTCGTCGTCGAGCAAGCCGACGAGCGCGGGGATCCCGGCGACGATGCCGAGCTTGCCTGCCGTCTCGACGGCCACTTCCCGCACGCGCCAATCGGCATCGAGCAACCGCATCACGATCGCATCCTGTGCCGCCAAAGTGGCGGAAAAGCCCAGCGCACCGACCGCCGCCTTGCGAACGTCGACGTCGCTGTCCTGCGCCGCGGCGACCAGGGCCGGCACGGCGCTTTGCAGCTTCAGATAACCAAGGACGCCGACCGCCTGAGTTCGCACGCCCGGATCGCGGTCGCCAATCGCGTCGATGGCGGCCTGCGCCGCTTCGGGCCGCCGCAGCGCTTTCAATGCGCGAAACACGGAACGGCGGACGAACGGATTCGAGTGGCTCACGAGCGGCAACAGCCGGTCGGCAACTGTTGGATCTTTGAATTCGGCCAGACTGTCGGCCGCCGCCACCGCCACCCCCGGGTCAGGGTCGACCAGCGCACCGGCAAGCGCCACGGCTGCCTCCTGCCCATCGAATTCGCCAAGCGCCCGCGCCGCTTGATGACGCACCTCGTTTGACGGATCGGCCAGTGCTGTCGCGAGAAACGGAATGACGTCGGGATCGGCCGTTTCCGCGAGTTCCAATACCGCGACGCGTCGCGCGCCGGCATCGGGCTCATCCAATCTTCGGGCGATGGCGGCGACTTCGCCGAACTCTTCGAAGGCGGTCATGGTCTCACCGCAGCAAGTAGGGGATGTTGACGGTGACGGCGCCGGTCGGGCAGTCGGTTTCGCACGGCATGCAGTACCAGCACTCGTCGTATTTCATGTAAGCCTTGCCGGTCAGCTCGCTGATCCGCAGCACATCGAGTGGACAGATATCGACGCACACCGTGCAGCCCTTGTCGGCGATGCATTTCGCCTCGTCGACAAGGACGGGAACGGTGGTGGGGGAATGGGCAAGCGGCATGGGCGAGCTCAGGCTGGTTGCGGAATTCGCTGCCGGCGATAGGCCGCCTGTTCGCGGTCATCGACCGGAACCACGTAGGGCGCAATGGCGCGCTTCTCGCACGCCATCACACCATCGACCTTGTACAGAATGGTATGGCAGCGCCAATTGAGGTCGTCGCGCTCGGGATGGTCGACGCGATAGTGATAGAGACCCCAGCGGCTTTCGGTGCGAAACAGCGAGGCGGTGGCCGCCATCTCGGCGCAATCGAGAATCGAGGAGGCCTCCAGCGCGCGCAGCAACTCGTGCGGATCGCGCGCCACCATCGCGCCTTCTAAATCCTCGCGGATTTCTCCGAAGCGCTCCTGGGCGATCCGATACTTGCGTGTCACCTTCGGCGGCTGCAGATAATCGTTCACGAAACGGCGGGTCTTGTATTCGATCTGGTTCGGCGGAATGCCGTCTTCACGCCGTGTCGGTGCCAAGACCCGCTCCCGCTCGAGGGTGACATCGCCGTCGTCGAACGCGGCAAAATCCACCTGGGCGGCAAGATCGATGGCGTGTTCTCCTGCGACCGCGCCATTGGTGAAGGCACCCAGCATGTAGTTGTGCGGCACGTTCGCCATGTCACCGGCGGCATAAAGACCCGGCACGGTCGTTCGCGCGAACTCGTCGACAAATACGCCCGAGGCGCTGTGACCGGAGCAAAAGCCGATCTCCGAGACATGCATCTCCACCATGCGTTCGCGGTAATTGGTGCCGCGCCGCTCATGGAAGCGCCCGCGCGACGGCCGCTCGACTCGGTGCAAGATGTTCTCGATTTCGCCGATCGTTTCGCCGGCAAGATGATCGAGCTTCAAGAACACCGGCCCTTTGCCGGACTGAAGCTCGTTGTAAAATTCGAGCATCATCTGACCGGACCAGTAATCGCATTCGATGAAGCGCCGACCTTCATTATTGGCGGTGTAAGCGCCGAACGGCCCGGCGACATAGGCGCAGGCCGGGCCGTTATAGTCCTTGATCAGCGGATTGATCTGGAAGCACTCGAGGTTCGCGAGAGCGGCGCCGCCGTGATAGGCCATGGCGTAGCCGTCGCCGGAATTGGCCGGATTCTCATAGGTGCCGAAGAGATAGCCCGAGTGCGGCAAGCCGAGCCGTCCCGCCGCGCCAAGGCACAGGATCACGGTCTTGGCACGGATGACAAGGAACTGAGCGGTACGCGTATTGACCGCGATGGCGCCGGCAATCCGGCTGTCGTGTCCGGTCAGCAGCCGCGTCGCCATGTAGCGGTTCGAGATCAGCACCTGGGCGCGGCGAAGCTGGCGATAGAGCGCCTTCTTCACCGTGTCGCCGTTCGGCATCGGCAGGACATAGGTGCCGTTGTGGTGCACCTTCTTGACGTCGTAATCGCCGGTCTCGTCCTTGAGAAAGCGGATCCCGAAACGATCGAGTTCCTGAATGATCTCGAAGCAGCGCTGCGCGTATTTGTAAACCGGCGCCTGATCGCAGATGCCGTCATTAGCGATCGTGATTTCTCGGGTGTATTGCTCGGGCGTGGCGTGGCCTGGAATGACGGCGTTGTTGAGGCCGTCCATGCCCATGCAGATCGCGCCTGACCGTTTGACGTTCGCCTTTTCGAGAAGAACGACGCGCGCGCCGGGATTTTTCGTTTTCGCTTTGTAGGCGGCCATGGGACCGGCGGTGCCGCCTCCGATCACTAACACCTCGCAATCGGCCTGCGCGATCTCGTCCGACCACACGTTCATTCGCCGAGGCTCCGCAATAGCGACCAGGGATAAATGCCGCGTTCCTCGCCGTCTGAAAAAGCGAGATGAATCGCATAGCCGCCGACCGGTTCGATCGCCGTGATGCGGATCCCGTCCAAATCGGATGATTCCGTACCATCAACGGCATGTCGGACCGCGGTTGCCGAGCGGCAACGGGCGCGAAGGGTTCGCGCACCGAGATGGCGTGTAACGCCGTCCGGCCATCGGATTTGCAGGCCCGTGCGATCTTTAACCAACCGAACTTCCTCAGGAAACATGAACTGCCGCTCCACCCCTCTTCTGAAGGCCTTAGCACTCTATTTCAATAGAGTCTATAGACTATCTTGAGGCTCGCTCGGCTCTTTGCGGATAGTGGCCTGGTTGATGTGGCTGTTCGGCGACACGCTTTCGGTGAGCCAGTGTATTCTGGCTGCCAAGTAGTTTCTCTCGTGCTACGGCGGGCGCTGGAGATTGCTGGGATCGGTTAGTGGATCCGAGCAATTGATCTCCAATTTCTTGCCTGCTTCCACGCGCGCTCCGATTACGCGCGGCGCCGAACATGCCCCGGGGTGCTCAGCACGCCCCCTCCCCCGACGCAACGATTACGAGACTGCCAATGCACAGCGGCGGTGCGGAACAGCATTCCGAGAAACAGCAGTGCGCTGCCTAGGAGCACGGGTGCAAAGAACTTGTCCTCGCCGGCGCCGAGCCGGTCACGCAGCGCGCCGAGGAATCACAGGAAGGCGATGCCGGTGCAGCGAACGGGATGAAATTCAGCGCAACCTTCACCCCGCTCACGCCGGCGCTAAGCCAGGCGCCGCTTTCGCAGGGATGGGCCGGTATAGGCAACCGGATAAGCTTGGCCAGGATATGTGGCGGACCGCGGTAAGAGGCCGAACCATCCCCTTAGCGGACCTCACTTGCCGTAACAGTTGGCGGGAGGCGACTTAGGATGATTCATCACATTGTCGCGCCTCACGTAGCGAGATATGATCGGGAAAAATCTTAGCCTGGCGGAGCTTGCCGTGGCCCCATCCCATGTGTTCGCCGGCGTCGGCGGTTATTACGCTAGCAAGCAAGGCGGTCTCGCCGGCGTGTTTCGCTGCGCCACTGGCTGCACCGACTGGGAACACGCACTGAGCGAGATCGAGGCGTTTACCGTCTTCGTCCAGCCGCTGGACCCCAATCTCGTCTTCGCCGGCACCGCTGATGGCGTCTATCGAAGCACCGATCGCGGTCAAAATTTCCGTCGCGCCGACTTTCCTGACCGCGGCGTTCAGGTCTGGTCATTCCTGCAGGACAGCGCCGATCCGAAGCGGATGTTAGCCGGCGGATCGCCGGTTTCGATTTATCGTAGTGAGGATAGCGGCGCGAGTTGGAAGCGCGCACCCGATCCGCAATTACCAGTCCATGCCAAGATGCCGTTCTCATGCCGTGTGATGCGGTTCGCACCTCATCCTCGCCGTCGTGGCGAGATTTATGCCGTGCTCGAGGTCTCGGGTGTGATGCGATCAACGGATGGAGGCGAAAGCTGGAGCGATTGCAGCGCCGACCTGTTGCGCCTGGCGAAAGTGGAGCCGCGTCTGCGCAGCAAGCTTGTTAGCGATACCGAGGCCGAAGGCATGCTCGACTGTCACGCCGTCTGCACCAGCTCTGCCGATCCTGACGGCGTCATCATTGCCGGTCGCATGGGCCTGTTCCGCAGCCAGGACCAGGGCAAGTCCTGGCAGGACACGCGGGTCGACCGCTTCTCCCCGTTCACCTACGGGCGCGACATCAAGGTTTCGCCGCAGGATGCGAACACGCTTTATGCGTGTCTCAGCGTCGCGGCCTCATCCAAAGACGGCGCGCTCTACCGCAGCCAGGACGTGGGCAAAACCTGGCAGCGCTTCGACAAGGTGACGCCGCACGGCACGCTGATGTCGGTCGGCCTGCATCATGGCGACGCCAAGCAGGTTTTTGTCGCGGCACGGTATGGCGAGGTATTCGGCACTCGGGATGGCGGCGAAAGCTGGCTTCAAATGCCCTTGCCGCAGGGCGTGCAGCACACCTACGCCCTTGCTTGCGGATAGGCTAGGTAAGCCATCCGGATCGGCTCACCGTAATGGTCTCGACTTAGCGGGGTCAGATCGACTGCGCAATTGGGATGCTTGGTCTCGCGACACAGCCAATCAGGGTCCAGTGGATGGTGCATGCCTCCGAGGATCGGAACTGAAATGGTAAGGTCGATGCGCCGACGCGGTGGGTGGATTGCGGCACAACGCCAGCAACACCGCCGCTGATGCAAGGCGCGCCACGGGTCGGCGCAACCCTGTGCGTGCGCTGTTGCAGTAATCGGCATAGGGAAGAAGAATCGTCAAGGCGCTCTTCGTTCGACGCGAGTTCAGTGTACGGATCACCCCCTGCGTGATCCGACCTCGGCGGCGCAGCAGGTGCCGTCTATTCTGGACCTCGTTGACAGGTTCGAATGTGCGATCGCGACCGTGCCGAACAGCATTTCGTGGACGTGCCAAGCAAGCGGGTCGAACCGGCTCGGCGGCGCTGCCGCGAGAAAGCGGGGCCGGAATCCACGGCTTAGGAAAGCTGACGTGCTGCAGCGTACCACCGTATTTGCAGCGAGGCTCACGGTGCCTCCCGGACCTTGCCACGATCTCGCGGGAACAGGGCTGCAGCTTGACGATGAAATCCCACGCCCTCGGCATCCCCGGTCGTGATGTCGCTCTCTGCCGAGCGAGGTTCATGCCGCAGCCCGGCTCCACCCTGCGATGATCGCCAACTCGCGCTCGGGCCGTTCGGCCACTATCGCGAGGCGCCCGGGATAAATTGCGCCGTTGTTGCCATCCAGGGAGATGAAGTCACCCTCAGTGAACGTCCGCTCTCCGATGCGGCAAAGCCGCCGTTGCAGATCGATCGATAGTGCCGAGCAGCCGACGAGGCAAACCTTGCCGAGCTGACGCGCGACCACGGCCGCATGCGACGTGCGGCCGCGGCGCGACCGGGGCAAGGTTCGGCGAATCCACGGTGATCTGCGGCTCGCCAATGTCTGTCTCCTTGACGGCCGCCCGACCCTGTTTGACGCCATCGAATTCAGCGATGCGCTAACTTGCATCGATATGCTCTACGATATTGCCTCGCTCTTGGCAGATCTACATCATCGCGGCTCCGGTTTGCTTGCGAATATCTTCTTCAACCGTTATTTCGACATCATCGCTGATGCGGATAATCTATCGGTACTGCCGTTGATGCTGTCGATCCGCGCAGCGACGTGGGCCTACGGTTTGGCCGGGTCGGCGGCGCGGCATCGCGATGCCGCCGAAAGCGCGGCGTTCGCTTCAAGCGCTCGTTCGATGTTGGAATTGGCGAGCGCACTGCTTTCCAAGTCGGTGCCGCGACTGGTCGCGGTTGGCGGCTTCGGCGGCAGCCGTAAGAGCGCGGTCGTCGAACAAATAGCCGCCGATCTGCGGCCGGTTCCTGGTGCCCGCATCCTGCGAAGCGACCTTGCCCGGCATGCGGTCACCGGTATCGCGCTTGATGACCGGCTGTCGGCGGACGCATATCGACCGGAAATCGCCGACCGAACCTATGAGACGATCAGGGATCAAGCCGGCGCCGTCTTGCAAGCCGGCCACAGCGTGGTCGTCGATGCGAGCTTTTTCTATCCGCGCCACCGCCACATCTTCCGCGCGCTGGCCGATGCGACCCACGTTCCATTTGTCGGAATTTGGCTTGGGCGAGCGCCCGACATGTTGCCGGCACCGGTTCACCGCGACGTACGCGATTGGCCGGCGGTCGCTGCCGAAGACCCCTCCGACGCCATAGCGGCGGTACGGAAGTTACTCGGCTTCGCGGCCTGACGGTCCCGCTCTTTCGCAGCGGTCGTCAGCATGGCGATGACGCTTTGGTCGTCGAGCTGGCGGAAATCGCGATAGAAGAATCCGATTGCGCCAAAATCCTCGGGGGCCATCAGGCAAACGATTTCGTCGGCTGCGTCATGCAGGTCCTCGATCGTATGGGCCGGAGCAACTGGCACGGCCAGCACGAGTCGAGATGGTCCACGCCGCCGAACCGCGCCCAAAGCCGCGCGCATCGTCGCCCCGGTGGCGATGCCATCATCCACCACGATCGCAGTACGACCACGCACCGCGATCGGTCGGTGGCCCTTGAAATAGAGCAAGCGGCGGCGTTCGATTTCGCGTGTCTCGCTCGCGATTTCCATTTCGATATAGGAGTCTGGTACCCGGAGCTCGGCAACGAGTTCGTGATTGATGAAGCGCTCCACCGGATTGCCTTCGACGATCGCTCCGATGGCGAGTTCGGGCTGCAGCGGTGCACCGATCTTCCTGACCAAAACGATATCGAGCGGCGCATCGAGCCGGCGAGCGACTTCGTAGCCTATCGAGACCCCGCCGCGTGGCAGGGCAAGCACCACCGGATGTGCATCCCTGTAAGCGAGCAGTCTTGCCGCAAGCTGACGTCCCGCATCGTTGCGGTCATCGAAAAAAGCGCGCTCAAGTTCCCGCATGAGCCTCCCCGATGGCCGCTGCGACGAGCGGCGCGGTTGGAAGAATGACTAACCTTCGCGGTGCCGATTCATCGTCGCTGACAAACGGCACGGAATCGGTGACGACGATTTCGTCGAAGAGACCGCTTGCAAACAACGGCTTTGCCGATTGCGAGGACAGTCCATGCGTCGCTGCGGCAATGACCCGCGTCCCGCCCGCAGCCCGACACGCTGAGGCGGCACGCATGATCGTACCTCCGGTCGCGATCAGATCATCCAGTACGATTACCGTCCGGTTTCGTACCTCGCCGACCAGCGCGCCGCCAGTGACGACACCACTGCTGCGATATTTCTCGACAAAGCCGCTTTCAATCGGTTGCCCGCTCTTTTGTTCGAGAGCGCGGCGGAAACGCTCGACGCGTTTAGTGCCGCCCGCATCCGGCGATATCGCTACGATCGGTTCGCGTTGCGCCAGCGTGGCAAAATGGTCGGCGAAAAGTTCCGTTGTTTCGATGTGACGTGCCGGAACGCGGAAGGAATTGTCAAATGCGGCCTCGTTATGGACCTGGATGGCCATAACGCGATCAGTTCCGATTGCCTCGAAGAGCGTTGCGACATAGCGCGACGTAACGGGATCCTGCGGCTGCGTGCGGCGATCTTTCCGGGCATAACAAAGATAAGGCAACACCGCGGTGACGCGCGTCGCGCCGTGATCCTTGAGGGTGCCGAGCAGGAACAGCAGCCGACACAGCTTGTCATTGACACTCTGCCGCGCATCGCCGTGGACCGCATGGATCACGTAGGCATCGACGCCTTCGATCGCGAAGCGAGGCCGGGTCTTATGCTCGCCATCCTCGAAATCTCGTTCCTCGACCGACGCGAGTCGGACGCCTAATTCCTGACCCACCCGCGCGGCATATTCGGCCGTACCGCCGAGCGTGAACAATTCGAGAGACCGACTCATCAAGCTATAGCCTCTCGATTCCCCCGATAGAGCCATTCGGTCGGGTGCTTAACCCCGGCCCAGTCGAGGCGGTGGGCAATTGCTTGCGAGGAATAATTCTCAAATCTTCCTCCCAAGAGGACGGCGTGACCGGAGCAATTTCTTCAAATCTGCTCCCAAATTTCCTCTTCTTCTTCAATGCGGTCGAGCTCACGGCCGCGAAAATCACCACGGAATACCAACCCAGCGATCGTACCGCCGCGTTCGACCACCGGCAAATGCCGGCATCCGCAATCATGCATGATACGCAACGCCTCGATTACGGTCGTTGACGGCGGAACTGTTCTGGGCGTCGACGTCATGACTTGTTCTAAACTCGTTGACGCGGGGTCTCGCCCTTCCGCGAGCACACGGCGAACGGCATCACCGCGGGTAAAGATGCCTCTTAGCTGCATGTCGTCCGCAGCAACAAGCGCAGCTCCGGCCCGGTGGTCGCGCATGTGCCTTGCTGCATTCTGGATCGTCATGGCAGGTTCAAGGATCAGTGGCCTTCGGTCCCGTACCAAGTCCGAGAGTTTGCGCATCGGATTAATTCCTCACCCTTGAAACGAGCATATCCATCTGCTTCGCAGCTGCCTTGATCTGGCTCAACTGCCCCATTCTTGCGGGTCGCAAGTGAGGGTTCCAAGCGTTAAAGGGCAAGCGGTGAAGGGCGGTTGCGATGCTGGTGGGTCTCCGAATGCCCGATCGACTCGATGCGATTCGAGCGGATGATCCGAGATCCAGGTTCCTCCCCGTCGGTGCGCGCGCCGCTCTTGCCCCTCATCAACGTTAGATACTCACGAAAATCTTCGTGGTCCAATCGACCCCGTCCCCGACGAGCGCCAGGTCGGCTCACCCCATCTAGCCATTTTCCCGTCTTTTCATATCCGCCGCCCAAATCTAGGGATCGGCGGCGTCCTCAACCTTGACCCAGGTCAAGCGGCCTGATGGTGCCGTTCGCCTATTCGCACGATGCTCGCGATCATTCAAGCCGCAAACGGTGCGATGCAGTCTGAGCGAGAGTGCGAGAGATGGTCAATAAGTCTGCCCCAATTGCACCGAGAAGCGGCATTTTCCGTCGCCGCGCGAATGGAGCGGCCGCTGCCGTCCTACCCACCCAAGCCAGGACGATTGCGTGCGCGACCGGCGGCAGCAAGGACAATCTTCGGTGATTTGTGATGGCCCCGGCCTCATCCCGACTCTCGGTTCCCCCAGATATCAAGTCGGCGGTGCCTTTGGCAAAGCGAACCCGTGCCCAATCGGCGCGGCATGTGTCCCACAACATCAGCGCACGATGCCGTCGCCCTGTTGCACATGTCCGCGTCTCGGTAGCGGCCACCATCGCGTCTTCCCTATTTTCATTAGGCTTGCGAATGCCACCAATCCCGCACGGGACCGACATCGAGATGAACGAAATCAGCCGCCGGATGATGTCCGACACCGCCCTCGCCAGGGCGAGCGCAGCACCGGTACGTGACCAAGCTCCCCGCCCCGGGATGCGGATGTCGATCGCGTGCGTGTGGTCGTTAGGGCTTGCGACGCCGGAGTTCCCCTCACGAAATTCCCGCAAGATACCCCGAATCTCGGCGAGCGTTTCCGACAATAGTCCCCCAATAGGCCGCTCGAAGCTGTCACCAATGTGCAAATGGTAGAAACCGAGACTTCCTCACCGCGCCTTGTCGCGAACCAAGATGCATTTGGGAATCCCATATTTTTTAGCCGCTTGCCCCCTCACAGCAGTTCTCATTATCGGGCGCTTCGGCGATCGGTTCTTCCACCCGCGGCGGGTGCATTGCGGCGATTAATCGTGCATCCCGCCCGTATATGTCGTCGCGAAACGCAAGTTCTCCATTTTCATCCAAAAACACGGTCCAGTATGCCATCACCACCGGCGGTCCGTTTGCAACCTTGATTCGAACAGTTGCGCCTCGTCCGATCATCTCCTCGATTCGCTGCCGCGACCAGTTGCCGTCGCCGTTCAACACCGCGAGCATAAGATCCATTGGCCTTTCGAGCCGCACGCAACCGTGGCTGTCTGCTCGGTCATAGTTGGCGAATAGAGATCGCGCCGGCGTGTCGTGAAGATAGACCGAGAAAGCATTGGGAAATTCGAATTTGATACGACCTAAGGCGTTCTTTGGTCCCGGCGACTGGACCAGTTGATCACCCGCCCAATTCATGTTGTTGCGGGCCAGATAACCGGGGTGGGCTTCCTCCTTCGGCAGGATTTCGCGGCGAAGAATCGAAGCCGGGATGACCCATGGTGGATTCACGATGACTGAGGTCACGCCAGCGCTGATAAGCATCGGCGTCGGATGACGAGGGTCGCCGACGATAGCACGCATCGCGAGCACGGGCTTCCCATCCTTGTAAAGAGTGGCGACCGCCGCTGGCACATTGACCTCGATTCCCGATGACGGCAGGACATGGCCGAGATAGCGCCGCCGTTCGAGATTTGCCTCGATCTGCGCGATCCGATCCTTGATCGGCACGTTCAGGGCATCGATCGTTTTGCGCGTCAGACGGCCATCGGAGGGAAGCCCGTGACTGCGTTGGAAGGCGCGCAAAGCTTCCGTTGTCGCGGCATCCCAACGAGGCGACGAATCTGCAGTGACGGAATAACCTTCGGCACGCAGTCGCGCTTTTAAGGGAAGAACGCGCGGATCCGACCGACTCTCGGGGGTGATCGGCTGTTCCTGTATCGGGCTTAGTTGCCGGGCGCTCGCCAGCGCGCGGTAACGCGCCAGCGCCTTTAGGAGCGCCGCGTATTGGGGGCTCGCCGGCTGCAGGCTCGCGAACCATTCTGCGATTTTGTTGTCACCTAGGGCGTGGGCCAATTGATCGGGCAAATCGATGGTTGGGCGGGGAATGTCGATATCGTCCGACAGCCAGGCTTCGTCAATCCACCCCGCCACCAGATCGTGGGCATAGCGCAACGCTAATGCGGTGGCGTCCACGTCGCGCCTCGCCGAGGCGGGGCCGTCAAGCGCACTCGGATGATAACGGTCGGGGTTGAGTCCCTGGTCGGCGGCACGTGACAAGACCGACCGCAGGTTGAGCATTTGCTCGTCATTCCAAGCGCAATCCTCCGCTTGGCTCGACTGGGCGCGGCGCTGGTAAAACAAACGCAACGCCGCGCGCTCTTCGGTTTCCAAGGCGAGGCTCACATAATCTTGGGTCTGCGCGGCGACAAGACCAGCGCAGTGAAGCTGCGGCTGCGCCGGAACGTCTGACGAGATCGCTATGATCAGCAAGAACACCGGCGTGAACAGGGCGGCTTTGAATAGTTTCAATACCATAGCAATAATCCATTGCATTTCATTCCTAGCTTGCGGCGGTGATTCCGCGCCAACGTTGATTTGGCTCAATCCACCCCGTTAAGGCTCAATGAGCCTCACTTGTTCGTGGGAGCGCGGGCCATCGGCCCCTTCGGGTGGTTACTCTTCGGAAACCGGGCTGATGCATAAGATCGAGCGGCGTGCCGAAGATAGGTACGCAACGACGGTTCGGGGGTTGTGCACGCCTTGATGGCGTCAGCCGGCACATTTGGGACTGATGGTCTCATAAGCAAGGCGTTCGGGATCCGTGCTGAATGTCTCGCCCCCAAGCGGCGCGTGAACCCGGTGCGCGACCCTGCGGGTCGTCAATGCCAGGTCGGGAGTCCGGTTATCGTTTCGAAAATGCCCCGCAATCGGCTCGTCTATTGCCCATGCCAGACGATTCGGAACTTGAATCCAAGAATGTTAGCCGCCCGCGAAATCATTGCGGTGTTCGCGAGAGCGAGACACGGCGCCGAGGAGTTCCGAAACATTCTGGACGCATCGACGCCCGCGGAACCACGGCGATGCTAGTTCACGCTGGGCTTTGCGACGGCCAGACGAACACGCACCCATCGCCATCCGACGACAAACTGCAAGAACAGGGCAAGCGTCCCATCGACAAATAAGGCGTGGCGCAATCCAAGCACGCTGATTGCGCTACCTGTCAGCAAGCTGCCCAGTGCGATGCCGCCGCGCATCGCAAGCATGTAAAGGCTGACCGTCTGCCCACGTAGCGCGACTGGCGACGTCGACTGGATATGCGTGTTGGCGGAGGTGTTGCTGATTGTCATCGCCAGCCCGGCGAAGACGAGCAGCACGGGCAAACCCCAGAACCATGGGTTGAGTGCGGTCAGAACCATGACGGCAGCGTACCCAAGAGCGGCGACCGAGCCCAGCAATCGCCGGTCGCGCCTTGGGTCGATGCCGAGCAAAACCATCGCTCCGACCAGGCCGCCAAGGCCGAAAGCCGTCACCGCCAGGCTGAAATCGGCTACGTCGCGGTGCATTGCGTGCTTGACCAAGATGGGCGCGAACGTGATGAGGGGTCCGCAAAAGATGCTCGTAATGAGGACTGTGAGTAGGGCGCCACGCAACGACGCATCGCGGGCGATGGCACGTGCGCCGGCAAATAGATGGTGGCGATCGAAGCGATCCCGTGCCACCACACGCTTTCCGCGCCGCGGCAGGATCCAAATCGCGACCCCGATGAACGGAATAAAGGAAGCAGCGTTGAGCACAAAGCACCCGATCGCGCCGACGCTTGCCATCACCACCCCCGCCAAGGCGGGGCCCAAGATGCGCGAAAGGTTGAATTGGGTCGAGCTCAACGCCAGCGCGGCCGGTATCTGCTCGCGCAGGACAATCGACGGGACGATGGACTGAAACGACGGCATCGACAGCGCGTCGGTCACCCCAACCACCAGCGACAGCGCAATTATCATCCAAGGTAGCACGCCGCCACTGATCAGCAACACCACCAGCGCGACCGGGCACAGCATCTGTATCGACTGAAATAACGTGATAATGCGACGGCGATCGCCACGATCCGCCATGACCCCGCCGAGCAACGTCAACAGAAACACCGGCGCGTTCGAGGCAAACGAGTCGAGGCCGAGAAGAAACGACGACGCCCCGATACTCAGAAGCAACCACGGCTCCGCGACCTGCTGCGCCCAAGTGCCCATGTTCGACAGAAGGCTGGCGATAACGAACGTTCCGAAGCGGCGCGTCGCAAGTAGCCCGACCGATTCGGAAAAAGTACTGTGGCGTGCGGCTGCGGTATTGTCAGCCACCAGCCACCTCGCTCGTCATGTCGCCTGTGCCGCCGCGGCTCGGAACCGCAGCAGCGCCAGACCGCAGAACATGCCGCCGATCAACGTCACTGCGAGGAAGCGCCACCACACGACTTCGATTCCCGCCCCGTGGAACAGAATCTCCTGCGCAAACGAGACGAAATGTGTCGAGGGCGATGCTTCCATGACGGTGCGCAGGATCGGGTTCATGCTCTCGAGCGGCGTACTGCTTCCCGACAGCATCATCAGAGGATAGGCAACAAGAATAAACAACAGCCCCAATTGCGGCATCGAACGCGCAACCGTCCCAAGAAAAATACCGACCGAGGTTGCGAAAAACAGGTAGAGCACGGCGCCCGCCATGAACAATGGCACCGACCCGACGATGGGAATCCCCAATAGCCAGCGTACCAGGATTTCGAGCGACAGTCCGGCCGCGACGGTAATGACCAACGCGTTCGCCCAAATCTTCGACATCGCGATCTCGAATGGGGTCACCGGCATGACCAGGAGGTGATCCATCGTGCCGTGTTCGCGTTCGCGAACGATCGCCGCTCCGGCGAGGATGATGGCCAGCAAATTCACGTTGTTCACGATGCCCATGACGCTGGTGAACCAGGCGGTTGTGTCGTTAGGATTGAAGGCGATGCGCACCGCCAGGGTCGCCGGCGACGCCGGTATGTTCTGGGAACGAGACAGAAAGGCGCCCTCGTTGCGCGACACGAAATTCGCAACCTCGGTATCGATGATTTGCTGCGCGTATCCGGAGCCGAGTCCGGCTTGCACCATCGCGGTCGCATCGATATTTAGCTGGATGCCAGGGCTGTGGCCGCCCAGGACATCGCGCTCGAAGTTCGGCGGGATGTTGAGAATGAACGTGTATTTGCCCTGGTCGAGGTCGGGAAGAATGTCGCGCTCCGCGATCCGTTGCGGGGGCTTCCAGAAGGGCGGCAGAAAGGCGGAGATTATCCGCCGCGACAATTCCGA
>JASHOB010000172.1 GCA_030041335.1 Alphaproteobacteria bacterium
CGAGGACCGGGCCCTGACTGATTTCAACGCCCTGCGAGACGATCGGTGCCGGCCATTGCATTGAAGGCGTGAGATCGAGCGTCGCGGCGTGCTGCAACTTCCAGCGCCGGGTTAGCGGGATTGCCAGCGTTGCGAGCGCAGCGGCAGCAAAGTGCGCCAAAGGCAGGCTCGTGAGGGCGGCAACTTCGCCCCAGACCGCGCTTCCGACCGTCATTGCGCCAAAGAGGATCGTGATGTAGATCGCTAGGCCTCGGCCACGCACCCATTCGGGCAGGGAAAGCTGCGCCGAGACGTTGAGCGTAGCGATCGCGGCGATCCAAGTGACGCCCGCAATAAGGCTTGCGATCAGTGCCGTAACCGGTTCGCGCGCAAGGCCGAAGATCACCAAAGCGCATGCCGTTCCGAGCGTCGCCGCCGCGACGAGCTTGTCCGGGCCGATCTCCGCCTTCCAGCGAGGGATGAAAAAGGCGCCGATAACGGCACCGAGGCCGATTGCCCCCAAGAGCGCGCCGTAGATCGCCGCCCCACCGCTGATGCGCTCGCGCGCGACCAGCGGCAGTAACGCCCAGTACGTGCTGGCAAACAGAAAGAACGCGACCGAACGCCCGAGTGTCGCGCGCAGACTCGGGTTATTCATAGCGTAGCGTACGCCAACTCGAAGTGCACTGCCGAATCGTTCGACGGGTAGTGTGCTCGGCGCTGGTTCTGGTTCGCGCCACCAAATCAACGCAGCAATCACGCCGAAGTTGCTCACGGCGTTCACGATGAAGGGCGAGGCGATCCCGAAGGGACGGATCATTGCACCGGCTAGGGCTGGGCCGACCGCTCTGCTGACGTTAACGCCGACACTGTTCATGGCGACGGCAGGCGGAAGAGCTTCCTTAGGAACCAGCTCCGGAACGACCGCCTGCCACGCAGGAGAGGTGAGCGCGCCGGCAACACCGACCAAAAAGAGCAACAACAAGAGCGACTCGGGAGTCGCTCGACCGAACAAAACGATTGCGGCTAACAGGGCGGACAGGATCGCGGTGGCGACCTCACCTGTGATGAGAAAGCGCCGTTTGTTCACCGTATCCGTGAGGACGCCGGCGAGGAGCGCAAACATGAACATCGGCAGGCTGTTGGCGGCCGAAACAAGTGAAACGACGAATGCGCTCTTGGTAAGGTCGGTCATCAGCCAACCCGCGGCCGCCGAGTACATCCAGCCCCCAATATTCGATACGACGGTAGCGCCCCAGACGATGGCAAACATGCGATAGCGAAACGGAACCCACGGCGAAGCCTTTAGCGCCACCTCGCTACGCTCGATTAGTGGCGCAAGCGCGGAATGAGGCGCGACGCGTTCTCATGGCCGATCGCTGCAAGCTCTGTGGCTGATAATCCAAGTTTTTGCAGATTGTCGAATTGGTCGAAACCAAAATAGGGGTAGTCGGTGCCGTAGGTAATCTGAGAGACGGGCACGAGCTTCATCAAAGCGGCCATCGAGGGCGGAAAGGTCGCGTTCGCGGTGTCGTAGTGAAGCCGGCGAAGTTCCCCCTCGACTCCCTCAGGCGCGAGCTCCTTCAGGTCTGGTCGCGATCCGTAGAAGGCGTTAATTCGCCCCGCCATCATGGGAATCGTGCCGCCGGCGTGTGAGAAGAGCCACGTTATGTCGCGAAATTTGGCAAACGAGCCATGCAGCAGGAGGCTCGTCACGGTTCGCGTGGTGTCGTGCGGCACCTCGATGACCGCCGGAGCCGCTCCGACGCCCAAGCCGCTACAGCACGTCGCGACCAGCGGATGGACGTAGGCGACCGCCTTCCGACGGTTCAGTTCCTCAAGCACCGGTTTGTACGCCGGATCGCCGAGCCATTTGTCGCCATAGTTGCTTTGCAACCCGACCCCATCGGCGTTCAGCGCGCCGAAGGCATATTCAATTTCCTTGAGCGTGGCATCGATGTCCAACATCGACAGGGCGGCGAAGAGGCCAAAGCGTTTCGGATTGCCGCGCACCATTTCGGCCGCATAGTCGTTGCAGGCGCGGGCTATCCGGCCGGCGGCGTCGGCGCCCAGATCGAACCACACGCCGGGCGTCGAGGCGAGGGACAGGACTCCCGTGCGAACGCCATGACGGTCCATCTCCTCGATCATCCGACCGGGCGTCCAGGCGACCTGGCTGGGGAAGTGCGGCTGCTTGCGAGCGTCCTCGTAGTCAAGCCAGAGTTTTTGATATTCCGGCGGAAAAAAGTGGAGGTGAGTATCGATCGCCGCCGGTTCGGTCGCCGGATGGACGCCCATCGGCTATTCCACGCCGACCTGTTTCATGTACGTCGCGTTGTCCCAGAACAGATATTCCTCTTCCATCACTCCATCGTCATTCCAGCGGCCCACCGTGCACATGGGCAATTTGAACGCCTTCCCCGTTGGAGCGATGGTTTTTCCGTTTCCCGTCGGCATTGGTTTCGTAAAGGTTCCTTCCATTACGCCGATGACGCATGTCCATTCCCCCGAACCGAACTTCACCGGGTGGAGTTTGATCCGGGTGTCAGGGGCATACACGAACATTGCCTTTAAATCCTCGATGTGCTGCTCTATCCCGGTTGTGGAATGCCCGTCGGGCCAGTGCACGATGATGTGCTCGGCGTGGCTTTCTCCAAGCTCATCCCACGCCTGATCGGAGAAGACGTGGAAGTCAAGATCGTCGAAGGTACGAATGTTAACTGCAACGGTGTCCACGATGAACCCCCATCATTAGCGAGCTGCCGCAGCGACACTCGCGGTTGCAGCGTCCTCGATGATTTGCGCGACCACATCCGGTTTTGATACGTAAATCGCGTGACTTCCCGCCGTTTCCGTGATCTCGGCGTTTGCACGTTTAGCCATGAACATCTGAACGCTTGGAGGGATCATCCTGTCTTCGGTCGTGAGAAGATACCAACTTCTCTTGCTCTTCCAAGCCGGCTTGGAAACCGTTCCGTTGAGCGCCGCAAGCCCCCATGGAACCTGGGACGCTGCCATGAACGCAGCCACTTCCGGATCGACGTCGGCCGCGAATGATGCTGCGAACTTTGCTTTGTCGAGCATGAGAAATCCGTCCTTCGGCGGCAGAATCGGCGGAACGGGCGCCCCCGGCGCCGGATGTGCGAGTAACCCCGAAACCGATTCTCCTGCGTCGGGCGCGAATGCCGCGACGTAGACCAGGGCGGACACCTTCGGATCGGTCCCGGCCTCCGTAACGACTGCGCCTCCATAGGAGTGCCCCACTAGGATTACGTCGTTCGCCGCGCTATCGATCGCGCGCCGCGTGACGGCCACGTCGTCGGCCAGACTTACGGTTGGGTTTTGAACGACGACGACGTCGTAGCCGCGGTGCCTAAGGATCTTGTACACGCCTTCCCAACC
>JASHOB010000173.1 GCA_030041335.1 Alphaproteobacteria bacterium
TGCCCATGGTCGACAGGGCGGCCGCAAAGCAGAGCTTGAGCAACTCACCGTGAATGCGTGGTGCATCCCACAGCGGGTTTTCTTGGCTCATGCGGCCCATCAATGCCCGCAGCTCCCCACTGATCGGAGGCCGACCTCCCAGAGAGCGAGACTTCCAGCGCCAATAGTAGCGAAATCCTGCACGATGCCAGCGTACCAGTGTCTCGGGACGGACGATCGTTATCGCTTTGATGGTCGACGGGAACCAACGATAGAGCCGAACGCAGAATAGACGATCGCCGCAGCTTAGTTGGATGCGGCCCTGCACCTTGTGCCGCAGCACACTGAGCTGCGCCTGAGGGCCGCATTCTCGGCGTCAAGCGGGCTCTTGAACTTGATGAGCGCGGCAGCGAGGTTTAGGGCCAGAAGGGTAGCGCCATCGTCGCCTCGACCATGCGACGATTCTCTCACCGCCTCAATGCGGATGAAGTTCTCGATGCACACAACCGTTCGCTGACAAAGCCCCCTTGTGCCCGCTTATCGAAGTTTGACAGCGTACTCATGTGCCAGAAAATCGAAATGATAACACGTTGAGCTGCAACTCGTGCCATGACGTTTCGGCGAACGGCGCAAGCGTGGGCCAACCGAAATCGAGGATCGATGCCGGGCCGGAACTCAACACGCCCACCGTGTTTAATGCCGCGTTGAACTATCGGCTGAACTGGGAGGGGCTAGGGGAAACCCCTAATGGACCAAGCACGGGAGACACGCCTACAACATTAATCCTCGGTTTCAAACAGCACTGAAAACTAAAATTGAGATGGCTGCAGTTAAGATGCGATCGCTGGATCGCGGGCATTTGTACCAAGCGTGCTGCGTTCTGGCAGTCCTCTTTATCCTGATGGTACGATCTGTCGTTGCGGATGACTCGCGACGGGTGTTGATTCTCTATGGTTATGAGAGTGGTCGGAACGATACGATCGGAATCGACGCCGGTATTCGCCGCGTGTTGCGTTCCGAGATGCCGGATCAGCTGGAGATATATTCTGAATATCTTGACCTCCAGCGATTTCCCGAGACCGCGCAGTTTGACCGAGAGGCGGTCTATCTTCACGACAAGTTCGCCGGGCGTCAGATCGATCTTGTAATCGCTGGCGGTTCACCCGCCATTCGCTTTCTGGCGCAGCATCGTTCGCTGTTTCCAAAGAGCCGCTTGATGTTCAGTGGAGCCACAGAATCTCCTTATATCGGTCTCTTGGACCCCAAAGTATCCGGCGTCACCAACAAACTAGATCCAGTGCCAACGGCGACATTAGCGTTGCGGTTGCAACCGGACACCAAGCGCATCGTCGTCGTTATGGGCAACACGCCAACGGATAAGGATTGGCAGGTCCGGGCACGCAAGGATCTAGCCGTCTTCACCCCCCGGATCAACATCGAGTATTGGATCGGTTTGTCCACCTCCGATCTCCTTCGCAAGGCAGCTGAGCTGCGTCAGGGAACGATCGTGCTTTACCTTGGATTTGGCGACTCCTTTAACGCCCTCGTAAGGCAGCTGGCCCTGGCAGCGGGTGTTCCGGTGTACGCGGAGTTCGAAGACTATACCGGGTTGGGAATTGTTGGCGGCAGCACATCAACGTACGATGAGATTGGACGGGACGCGGGAGAAATTGCGGTACAGATACTGACGCGGCACGCATCCGGCATTCGCGTTACACCGACCTCAACCGATATTGTCGACTGGCGACAACTTCAGCGCTGGGGATTGGACGAAGCCAATCTGCCGCCGGGCACCACCGTTCGGTTTCGCCCGCCGTCGCTGTGGGAGGAGCACAAATGGGCGGTGATGGGAGCGGTGGCGGCTTTGGCCTTGCAGGCTATTCTCATCGCCGCGCTGATTGTCCAGGCGCGGCGGCGGCAGCGGGCACAGGCGGTGCTCGAACTACAGCAGCAAGAATTGGCGCATTTGGGCCGCGTCTCGCTCTTGGGCGAGCTTTCGGGCGCCATCGGCCACGAGATTAACAACCCGCTCACAGCGATCCTCAGCAACGCGCAGGCGGGAAAGCGGTTTCTGGAGCGGGACCCGCCTGACACCGGCCAAGCTGGTGAAATCTTCGACGACATAGCAGCCGACAGCAAACGCGCCGGTAATGTGATCCAGCGCTTAAGGGCGCTCTTCAAGAAGGCCGACGCTCAGCTCGAACCGGTGGACCTCAACGGCATCGTCGCCGAGGTGTTGCAGTTGGCCGACCGCAGGTTGCTCGAAGACAATGTCAGCGTCACGACCAAGCTTGCCA
Organism: Alphaproteobacteria bacterium; assembly: GCA_030041335.1. Taxonomy (GTDB): domain Bacteria; phylum Pseudomonadota; class Alphaproteobacteria; order ATCC43930; family CGMCC-115725; genus JAATGI01. The sequence continues at coordinate 2,277 of JASHOB010000173.1, forward strand.
GCGACCTGCCCACGGTGCGCGCCGATTCCGTTCAGTTGAAGCAGGTGCTCTTGAACCTGGTCGTCAATGCCTGCGACGCGATGACGGAGAACAAGCCCGGCGATCGCAGTCTGACCATTGCGACCTCGTGTGAAGACAAGGGGTTCGCGCAAGTCTCGGTGAGTGACCGCGGCAGCGGGATCGCGGCTTACGTGAAGGAGCGCCTGTTCCAGCCCTTCGTCACCACCAAATCAACCGGCACCGGCTTGGGCTTGTCGATCTGCCGTTCCATCATCGAGGCCCACGGCGGACGGTTATCCGCGTCCAACAATCCAGATAGTGGCGCCACCTTCTCCGTCGCCTTGCCGATCGGAGGTCATCGATCTCAAACAGTTACTTTGCGAAGCGAAGCGGATGTCCGCATTCAAACTTCGTCTTAGCCAGCTTTAGCCGAGCCGACCTGGGGGGTGTTGAGCTAAAGGTCGCTGCGTCGGTTCCCGGGCCAACTTCATCAGAGCGACTGTCAAGCGGAGCTTGCGCCGCCCAAGCGGCTGTGCAAATCGCGCGCGATTCCATTGTTCTTTGCGGCGGACGTGCGGGCGGTCAGGAGGATGCCGGTCGCGCAAAACTTGGAGATTGAAGCATGGGCATCGAACCAGATTTCAGCGTGTTGCTGACCGAGCTGCGGTCGGCACGTGAGACGATCGGCTCGCACAACAAGGCCCTGACCGGCCGCGTTGATCAAATTAAATTGAGAAGAGCGTCAACGAGATCCTCGGCGCGCAACGCCGACCCGGTAGTGATCTCGGCTGCGGCGCTCGCGACCTCGAACGCAAAAAGCGCAATCGAGGATGTGTGTTTACCGTCACGATCCGCAAGTGCCGAAGCGAGATACACATGCGCCGGAATATCATGCCAGCTCGAGCAAGATCGACGACGCGTTGATCGCGATAAAGGCCATAAGGTCGCTACTATGGCATGGCGACGTCGAACGATTGCCAGCGGGAGAGCGGAAGTGTC
>JASHOB010000174.1 GCA_030041335.1 Alphaproteobacteria bacterium
CGGATGATGTATTTCACGGTGACGCTCAGCGTCGCATCGGTGGCTGTGACGTCGAGTTGTTGTAGGTCGATCAGGTCACCGAGATAGCGTTGCACCGCCGCCTGGGTGGTGAATTGCAGCGCGGCCGCTAGCTCGTTGCTATTGGGCGCAAACACCATTTGCAACAACCCGCTGCCGAAGTCCGGCTGATTGACGCGCTCTCCGGGGGCGGTAAACAGCAACTGTTCGATCATGTCTCGGATGTGCGTGGTGTCATCCGTGGCGGCGGTGTGGCCACTGCTGTCGAATTGGTAGGGATAGGCCCAGTTCACCGCACTACATCCCGGTGACGCGCGTTTGCGTAGCGCCGATTATCAAGGGCGTGCCCGTTGGTGCACAGATCGCCTGGCACCCCATGAGGAGCAGCGGCTGACCGAGCGAGGTAATGCGCAACGCAGAAGTGACGAATTGCGCACTGACGCAAGGACCGTTGCCGGCTGTCGGCGGCGGAAAAGTGCACCCTGCGACGATATAAGGTGCCGATATCGTGACCGTGGGCTGCCCCATTACCGTGACGCGCGGATTGGGGACGGTCGGCTGCGCCTGACCCCCATGGCTGCACGTGACCGCAGCGCCGACATGGAGCAGGAATCCGGGCATCACACAACCACGAGCGCGCCGTTGTTGATGGTGACCGTCGGTCCCGCAAGCGTGATCGTCGCCACACCGGTGGTCAGGACGATGCTGGTCTCGCTCACCATGATGCGCGGACTCGTCGGATTGGCCAGTGGGCCTGCGCACAGTGTCACGCCGCCAGCGGGCCCGGGAAGGTCGCTGATCACGAGAGCGTTCTGTAACGTCGATTGCAGCACGATGTTTGGATCGCCGGGAACGCCGGCGAGCGCTACCACCGGCACCTCGGCGGGATTGCCCCACCAGCCGCCGGTCCATACCGGATAGTCGGGGTCGCCGCCTTCGAACTGAATCCACACACCGGCGCCGATTTGCGGCACGAAAAACGTGCCCATCTGCTTGCCGGCGATGGGGACGCAGGGCATTGCCCATGTTGAGGGCGTAACGCCGCCGACATCGGGCACGATTGCCATGATGCGGCCCAGTTGCATCGGGTCGACATTGTTAGCGACCGTGCCGCGATAGATGCCGTAATATCTGTTGGTCATACGCTCACCGTTGAGACCGAGGATTGAATCCCGCCGCGTGCCAGCGTGAAACTTTGCCGGTACTCGCCGCGCTTGATGTCGTGGGTCACGCTCTTGACGTAATAGAGGCCGTCGTAATAGTTGCCGCCGCCGCGGACAGCGCAGAGCTGCCGCGCCTTGAAGACCTGACCGTAACGGATGACGTCGAGTTGACCGCTCGCGGTGACGACGTCACTGGTTTCAAACAAGGCAGCAAGCCCTGCTAACGCTGCACCCATCGGGTCCTGGTTCGCGATCGGCCGCAGTTGCGTGTATTTGAGTGGCGTCGGCGCGGTTGCCGCCTGCGGTGCCTTGATCAGGCTGATGCTCGGCAAGGGAATCGGAATTGGCAACTGTGTATTCTGCTCGATGATGGTGACGAGGTAGTTAGACGCGATCGTTCCGTCGTAGGAGAAGCTGAGCGAGTCCAGTGTCGAGGTAGCATCAAAGTTGATGCTGATCGCCGGCTGCACACCGCCGAACATCTTGGTCAGATCGGGGCCCCAATAGGCCAGGCTTTTGCCAGGTGTGGGCCCGGGATCAAGGTAGAAGACCGCGCCCGTCTTCTGCGCCAATGCGTTGACATAGGCGTAATCCGTGCCGTCCTGCTTCATGAAGCGCGCGATCGGATTCTGAATGAGCGCGATGATCGGCGGAATGGCGACCGGCATTACGCCGAGCGGGATATACTTGGCTAAGATCAATTCGACGATGGCGAAGATCGGCATCGCCGGGTAGGGAATGCCGGTCAGGTCGATGAAATCCATCAGCGCGGTCAGATCGATTCCCGTGACCGTGAAGGTGGATTTGCCAGCGCTGCTGCTCGGCGCCAGGTCCTGCTTGGTAATGATCCCGTCCATGAGCACTTCGGTGGCGCCGTTGACGGTCACGGCGATGATCACGCGCTGCCGTGGGTCGAAGAAGCCGCCGGCGTGAAGCTGCTCCAGCGCCGAGTTCTTGCCCCAGGTGAATTTGAGCTGGAAGCCGCCTTGCGCTCCCATCGTGGTGGTGACTTGGATCGAGGTGAGGCCGTCAATCACCGCCTCAGGCACCGGCGACGCCGAAAAGCCGCCCATCATCAAGGTGAGATAAAAACCCTGGTTCACAGCGCCGCTCCAGTGATGCCGGCAGGAAGCGTGATGCGCAGCTTGCGCCCCACTGTCGCGGTCAGTTCCCACGGCCGCATCGTCCGATTGGCGTCGCACACCCGCCAGAACAGCGTCGGATCGCCCAAATATTGGGCCGTGATATTGTCGAGGCGTTCGCCCTGCATCACGGTGTGAGTTTGCAAGAGCTGGAAGCGCTCTGGTGGTGGCACGAAGCGGCGCAGCACGTAGGCGATGGGACGGCCGCGCTCGAGAATGGTGTCGGTGGCGACACCGTAATAACGGCTCGCCGACGCGAACAGCGTCGTTTGCAGCGATGTCTGAGCGAGCATCGCTTGAACGGGATCCAGCTGCGGATTGGTCAAGCCGTTCATGGCAATCCCCTGAGACCGAGCGCCCCGAGTGAGCCGCCCTGATAGAGCTGCGCCAGCGTCTCCTTCTGACGCAGATACGCCATATAAAGCGCGCCGCCCTTGTCGCTGAAAAACAGATCGTCGATGGTCAGCACGTTCATGCTGAGGCCGACCTTAGCGCGCAGCGGATTGAGTGCCGGATCGAACGCTTCCTCGGTGACGCTGAAATCGGTCAAGCGCACGGGTACGATGCGCGCCGCGCTCCACACAAAGAGACTCAGGGGCGCCAGCATCGGCATGATTTCGAGGGTGCCTTGCTGCGACAGCGCGTAGTTGTTTTGCAAGGTAGCCGAGCTTGGATAGACCATAGTCTCGAGCGCGGCGAGTTGCGGCGCGATGCCGTATTGCACGGTGTTCGGATTCTGCTGTGGGAACTCGAGCTGGTCGGTGGCGTCGATCTCGGCCTCGAGTTTGATCGACTCCGTCGGCGGCCCGGTAAGCCGTAGTGCCTCAGACCGATCGGCGCCTTCCTCGATGCCTTTGATTTTAAGGGTGCGCGTCAGCGTGTCGGGATTGTACTGCATGAGAATGACGCCGTTCGGCAGCACCGCGAAACTATCGGGATCGAGCAGCACGATGCCCGCCTTGAGGATTCGCGGCGATCCGGGAAAGGCGCTCATGGCCCGGGTCCCGGCTTCGGTGGCGTGGATGGCGGCTGTTTTTCATGCTCGCCTGACGCACCGGCGTCCGTGGCTGACTGATTACTGTGGCTTACAGGTTTCAACGAGCGATAGTCGACAAGACCGTAAGTCCCCTTCACTTCAGCCCGGCCGATATTGTTGGTCACTGCGCAGCGCGTGCAACTGACGTCGCCGTTGCCTTTTACCAGCAATTGGCCCTCGAAATCCTGAAGCGGAGTCCTCGAACCGAACAAGGCCGACCACCCACTTCTCGATTCGCCGTTGGTACCCGAAAAATCGATGACCCAATGGTCCATTGGAGCCTCACTCGGGGTAGCGTCGCTGCTGCCCTTTGACGGTGCTCCTTTTTTGGGGGCAGGTGCCGGTTTTGGCTGCGGCTTGGACGCGGTGGCCACGGCCGATTGCATCGCCGAAAAGTTCACTGTGGCGGTGCTGCCATTGCCCCCGCCCTCGTAACCCTTATGGTCTCCCGCCGTGACCATAGCCGAAATGAGGTGCTTCTTATCGGTCTTCCGCTGCAGTTGGAAAATCTGGTAGTTGTCCTCGTCGGTGCGCAACTCCAGCACCGTGCTGACCGTGGGCGGTGCTTGGACAGCGTTCTGATAGTCCTCTCTCTCGCTCTCCTTTGCTTTATCCCCCGGCGGCGACGCCGTCGTCGGCAACTGATAAGGATTACTTGGACCCATGGTGACGCCTTGTCCGGTGGCGTTCTGATTCGGCTTTAGCCATGCATAGAGTGCCACGACAAGGGCACCTAAGCCGAAGAGCGCACCAAAGGCCCCGGCCCACGCACCGGCTTTGGTATAGGGGCCTTCCTGCTGGCGCTGAACCGCGAGCCGAGTTGCGCCAGAATTGTGGGGTGCGATGGCCGCCGCCCCCAATTTTCGCTCGATCGACGGCGCTTTCGTTGCCTGCTCCGCCAATCCGACAGCCTCACGTTCGAACGGATCTTCGGGATGACTGACGGCGACCCCGTCGCCCAAATCCGTTCCCGCCACTGGTCCCTGGGACTGCTGGATGACATGCGCCAACTCGTGGGCGACAACGCGCTGGCCGCCGGGCGCTGCGGGCGCAAACTGTCCGGCGCCGAATACGATGTGATTACCGGCGGTATAGGCCGTTGCGCCGATTGCGTCCGCCGAACGTGCGGCGTCATCATCGGTGTGCACGCGGACGTGGCTAAAATCGTGACCGAGGCGTGTTTCCATAACTGAACGAACGCCAGGATCGAGCGGCTGGCCCGGCGACGACACGACGCTGCGAACGAGACCCGTAGCGCCGTCCCACTCGGCGCCAAGGCCGTCGCGCTGTACTGCCAAGTGTGGCCCAAAAGTGTTACTGCGCTGGAGTTGTGCGGATCGGGAAGCGGCACTCCGGCGCGCATCGAACGCCGGAGGTGCGGCGAGCAATGTCGTCATATTCCTCCCCGATGGGCGCGGCACTGGGCGGCGTTGCCGCGAGCCAGCGGCCACTTTGCCGCCTTATCGTGACTGTCGCAGGCGACGGTGGATGCAGGTGCGAGTCGCGTCATGCGGGCTCTCCCGTGATGTTGCTGAAGGCGTGTTCCACATTCGTCGCCTGGAACCTCCTGATCACGGAGCCTGTGGCGCGCGCAATCCCGCGCCCGATTGCGTCGGGTCGCTTCGTTGAGGAGACCGAGGCAACGGACGCCGCAACGTCGTCGATTGCGCCGTGCCGCCAACGCTCAAGCGGCGCGGCCTTTAGGAATCGGGACAACTCAGTCTCGATCGTCGCACTCAATCGCTGGGGGTCCAATTTCGCGGGGATGCCATCCAGCAAAATGCGATCGATGTGAACGACGATCTTCATGCTGCCACCCCCTGCCAGCGCAGTTCGGCCTCGTTGATCGGGCGGCCGAGCTTGCGGAATTCGATGCGCGCCGCGTTGAGGATGATCGGCATGGTCACCGGGGTGCCGGCATGCGCGGCCTCGAAGGCGGCATTGAGGGCAATCACCGCGATGTGACCGCCAGTGAGATTGATCTTGGCGAGCCGATCGAAATCGAGAGTAGCGACTTTGGCAGCAGCAGGGAACGCCTTCTGCCACATTGCTTTGCGCTCAACCGGGCCCGGATAAGGCAAATCCACCACGATTCGCAGTCGCCGCAAGAATGCCTGATCGAGCGCGCTTTTCATGTTGGTGGCAAGGATGGCGAGACCCGAATAGGACTCCATCCGTTGCAGCAGATAGTTGATCTCGATATTGGCGTAGCGATCGTGGCTGTCCTTGACCTCGGTGCGCTTGCCGAACAAGGCGTCGGCTTCGTCGAAAAACAGTATGGCGCCGCCATCTTCTGCCGCATCGAAAAGACGGCGCAGATTGGCTTCGGTCTCGCCGATATACTTGCTGACGACTGCGGAAAGATCGATGCGGTAGAGATCGAGACGCAAATCGTTGGCCAGCACTTCAGCGGCCATGGTCTTCCCCGTGCCGCTTGCGCCCGACAACAGCACGCTGATGCCGAGACCGCGGCTCATTCGCTGCGCGAAACCCCAATCGTTGTAGACGATGCGACGACTCGTGACCTGGTCGGCGATGCGGTGGAGCAGAGCGAGCTCGTTTGGCGGCAGGACGATATCGTCCCAGCGTGCGACCGGCGTCAGACGCTGGGCCAACGCGTCGACCCGCGGTCGCGCAAGGCTGCGGCACGCGTCCCACAGCCGATCACTGAGCCTCGCCATCTCGGCGCCGGGGTTGGCAGTCTCGCGCTGAGCGATGTCGCGAATGCTGTCGGCGTCGAAGTTGAAATGCGCCGCCAAGGCATCCGGCGTCGCGCCCACATCCTTGCCAACGGCGTCAGCCCAGCATTGACGTTGCTCGTCGGCCGTAGGTTTGCTCACATCGGCTGAGATGGGCGGCCGCGCCATACGCGGCCAGCGGCTTCGCGTCGCGAGGAATACCAAGGCTTTGAGACGCGACAACAAGTGATCGACAGCACCCGCGTGGTTGCCATCGGCGGTCTCGGTATCGACCAGGAGCGCGACGCGCAGCAGCAGGCTTTCGCGCTGCCAGAGCCGCGCGAAGGATTCAAGTTCGGCCGGCGCGGTCGGCAAAACCGACCAATCGAGCCGGAACGACCGAAAACCGAGCGTGCGGCACACCAGGGCGGTGACCAGTTGCTTGCTAGACGAATCCATCCCAAGGAGCTGGACCGTCGGCGGCGTATCCGCCGTTGCGAGCGCTTCCAATTGTCTCGCGATCGCGTCAGCGACCGCGCTTTGTGAGGCGGGGACCACCGCGCTGGGTTCAAGCAGTGGGGTGACGATCGCGACCAGCCGATCGTCAAGGTACGTTAAGCCCTTCAGGTAATTGACGATGCGCTCATCGGCACGGAGTGCGCTGACCGTGAGTGGCGTGGCAGCTGGCTGCGAAATCTCGATCAGGCGCCAGTGCCGCAACGGCCGCTCAGGCGACAAGGCATCCCAACTCGGATCCTTGAACAGGGCCATCGCCAGGGCGAAAGTCGGGTAGGGCCGCAACGGATCGCCTTGCGCCTGAGCGCAGAGGCTGGCGACGGCGGGGTCAAGCTCCATCGCCGCGCACAGCAGCAGAACGTTGCGCTCGAATGTGCTGAGTCCTAGCCGCTGTACCAAGAGCGTCAGTGCCGGCGGTGCTGTGCCGTCTGCTGTTTCACCGCTGGGTCCGTCGGGCGAAGGGGCGATTTGCGGCTGCGCCGGTGGCGCGGCGATAACATTGCGGCGGGCGAAGCTCCAAAAGCCGCGTTCCGCTATTGGCGCCGGTGTCGCCGTTCCGGCCGCAAGCTGTCGCGTGGCCGCGGCGTGCCCTTGGAGCAAACTGCGCACCCACGCGATGGCGGCGGCCAGGAACTGCGCATTGGCCTGAAGCCATTCTGCTTCCGTCATGTCACGGTCACTTTCTGCGTCGAATCGAAGACCGGTGGGGTCTTGGTACGATCGACGAGTAGCGTGTCCACGCCGTCGACGCGCAGCCGCGCCCAATAGGTGCCCGCGATCAATCCGGTCGTGGCAAAGGTCAGGCTTCCGGACTTAGCAGTGATGGCAGCAGTGGTGAATTCACTGTCGTTGAGCATCAGCGCCGGGCTCTGTGTCGGCCACACATCCGGCGAGACGGTGACAGTATAGGTGATGGCGCCGGCCGGCGCGCTTGCGGGCGCGATGCTGATGGTTGGCGCCAGCGTCATGCTGAGGGCGTTGGTCGTACGGCGGAACGTATCGCCCGGGCGTTGCACCAGGACGGCGACTGTATAGAAGCCGGCCGGCCAGTCGGTAGCGTCGTTGGGAATCTGTACCGACAGCGATGTCGATGTGCCACCAGGTTGCGGCGCGACCTCGATTGGCGCCATCCACAACGCGTGATCGAACTGAACGCCGATATTGGTGCCATTGAGATCGACGCCCATGAGCGTCACGATATCATTGAGACGCGCACTCGGTTGTTGGTTCGGGGGGGTCAGGCTCAGCAACGTCGGCACGGGGGCAATTATATTGGCTTGGGCATTGACGCCGCGTCGGAGCACCGGCAGCGGCGTGCGCGTCGGTTTCGTGCTGTTGATCAGCGTGACCGCGACCTCGTATGCCGCCGAGAGCCGATATTGCATGGAAAAACCCGTCCACAGTTTGGCCAACTCATCGATCGACAGCGGATGAAAGGTGATGCGCAAGCGCTCGAGCTGCTGCGCCAGATCGTTGTCGGGCAGCAAGGTCCCAGTCGCCGCCGTAATATCGCTGGGGGACAAAATGGCGTGGTCGTGCAGGATACTCATCCCCTTGCCGAGCAATTCATGTCCGAAGGGCTGGGTCGTATCGTCGTCGCGCCCGAACGCCGTCATCAGGTAGTAAAGATTGAGCGGCAATGGCGGGAAACCGATCTCACCGGGGAGCACTTGGCGCGGCATGTTGGCGGTTACCCAGGCGGCGTTGCGCACGACCATGTACAAAAACAGATTGAGCTGATTGTTCGTGTTGCTGCCGCGCGCCTTATCCAATGGCTGAATCGTCACCGTGGCGTCCGTAAGGTCGGACTCGAGGATCACATTTTGTTGCAGAATAGCCTGCAGTGTCGCGGTCACGGCGGCGATAGCTTGCGAATTGCTCATGGCCTGTCGCTCATTTCCGCGTTCTCGCGACGCGCTGTTGCAGATACTCAGCGAGCGTGGTCACGGCGGGAACAGCTCGCCCGCGCTTCGTCGCCGGTGGCGTCGGCGGCGTGCGCAGTTCGATGCGGCCGATGCTGACATGGACGATGGTTTCGACAGGCGCCGGTTCGGGCCGCTCGACGGCCGCGACGCGCGGAGCCGGGGTAGTGCCAACCTCGCGAGGCGGCGATGGTCTTAGGGTAAGGGGAAATGGGGGTGTGGCGGCAGCAGCCGCGCGATGGGTTCTCTTTGTGATCGGCTGCACTGCGGCGCGATCGCTGTGCAGCGCAGCCGACGGTTCTGGCACGGGCGGGGTTTCACGGGCAGCGAAATGTGGCAGCGCCGCGGCCGATGGCGCCGCCACGATTGGCCCTCTAAGGGTTGCAGGCATGTCCCCATCAGGCAGCGGCGAATCGAGCAACGCCGATCGACCAGGTGGCGGCTCTTCCGGCGCGACGGACGCTATCGGTATAGCGCCCTTCGCTTGCGGGGCCGGTGGGACGGCGACAGACCCTGTCGGTGCAGATTCGCTTGGCGATGGCGTCGCCGTCAGTGATTCCTCCGCGACCGGTACGCTCGGTGTCGGAGTAGTGGGTTCGGCAGCGGTGGTTTCGACGATGACTTCGGTGAACGATTCAGGTGGTGCCACCGGCTCGAACCGCGTCGCGAGACGGGGCCGGATCGTGGCGCTGCCCTCGACGGCGCGGGCGGCGAGATTGGCGAAAAAGTCGCTCACTCCTCAAGGATCCGGAGATAGTGCTGTCGCCGCGCCGACGTCAGCGACAGAATCGCGTGCTCGCTCCAGCCGTAGGCCGAGGCGAGCGCATGTACTTCGCGCAGCGTTCGCCCCGCCCAGGCATCAAGCTCCTGCCATAAGAACGGCACGATATCGAAGAGCATCTGCCAGCGATGGCCGCAACTGGCGCAGGTGAAGTCGAAACGCAGGTCGACGAGCGGATCGAGTTCGCGCAACCGTTCCCCCGCTGCCGACACCAGGTGCCGCGGCAACAGATCGGCGTCGATGTTCTCACCATCGAGCGTCACGCTCAGGATAGAGGTGCGCTGCAATAGGCGCACGGCATCGGAAGCCGCCATGCCGGCGCACGCGAGCAAGTCGCCGCTGTCGGGCAACCGTAGCCGAAGTTCGTAGCCATCGCCGCCAACCGTGGGGTCTGCATTTGGCGCCGATGCAACCTCGCGCAGGGCCGTGGCCGCGAGTTCGATCTCAAGTTCCTCGCGGCAAACGGGGCAGGACAAGAGGCCGGTCATGCGGGGACCGAAGCAGGACTCGCGTAGCGCCAAGAGGCGCCGGTCGCGTTCGCCGATATTGAGGGCGGCAAGCGCGCGCGGGTTGGCACCTGGATCGGCCAGAGCGAGCAAAATCAGACCGCGCCGGACTGCACCCTGTCCAACACCCTGTTCCCACGCACCCAGCATGGCGGCAGCGGATGGCATCGCCGCGCCGCCGTCATCAGGTCGGTGGCGTGACGGTCGGCTCTTGCGGCTCCGTCACCGAAAGGTCGCGTTCCCAGCCCTCGTTTTCGAGTTTGATATGCTGGATTGCGACCGCGTTGGCATTGGCATCGAGATCGGGCCAGGCCTGATATTCCGAAACCCAGCAGCGATAGACTTTGTAGGAGATGGCGACTTGGCCGGCTTCGTTGAGCAACTCAAGAATAATGTCTTTGCGAAAATCGGCGAGCGATACTTCCGAGCCGGCGGTGTTGCCGAGTTGCCAGACCTTTTCCGCCCAGACTTCGAATTCGGTGTCATGAGTCACGCCGCGCTCGAGCGTGATGGCTTCGAATTCGGTGCGTCCCGGCGATTTGCGGCTCGTTGACGGATCGCCGCCTTCGCGATGCTTCACCACCTCGGTGGTGCGCTTCAGCATGCTGACCTTGCTGATGCCGGCGACGTATTTGCCGTCCCATTTGACCCGAAACTTGAAATTCTTGTAAGGATCGAACCGCGTCGGATTAACGGTGAACTCGGCCATTGCTGCGCTCCTCAGGTCGCGAGTTGTCCGGCGATCTGCTGAATCGTGATGATGACGAACTCGGCCGGCTTCAGCGGCGCGAATCCGACAACGATATTGACGATGCCGAGATCGATTGTGCTCTGCGGATTGGTGGTGGCATCGCACAGCACGAAATACGCCTGCTGCGGCGTGCTGCCCTGGAACGCACCCTGCCGGAAAAGCGTCTGCATGAACGAGCCGACATTCAATCGAATCGCCGCCCAGAGCGGGGTATCGTTGGGCTCGAACACGACCCATTGCGTGCCCCGATAAAGACTTTCCTCGAGGTAGAGTGCCAGCCGCCGTACCGGAATGTACTTGTAGTCATCCGCCATTTGATCGGCACCGAAGAGCGTGCGCGCCCCCCAGCAAACCGGGCCATAAATCGGAAAATTGCGCAGGCAGTTGATCGCGATCGGATTGAGGACGCCATTCTCGGGATCGGTGAGCTGGTACTCGAGCGATTGCACACCGGTAAGCGTCGCCTCCGTGCCGGCCGGCGCCTTCCACACACCGCGTGAACCGTCGATGCGCGCCCACAACCCGGCAATCGTCCCGCTCGGTGAGACCTTGCGCAGGCGGTAGTTGTTGAGCGGATCAGGAATGTCCATCCGAGGAAAATAAAGCGCCGCGTTGCGGCTACGCAGACCGGCATTGGCATCGAGCCAAGTTTGGATCGCCAGCACCGTGTCGCGCGGGACGGTCTGCGGTACGTCGAGGATGTACATTGCGCGCCGGGTCTGGCACAGGCTGGTGGCCGCCGTTGCCACCGCCGCCGCGTTTACGTCCGGCAGGTTCATAGTGGCGGGGATGCACAGGATATTGAACAAATCGACATTCATCAGCGAATAAAGGCCGGTCTTGGCGTTTGGATCGCCGATCAGCGCGTTGGTCACGCCCGTCGCATCGTTGACTAAATCCCATTTATCGTCGGCACCCACCGCGGCGCCGCCGCTCGGCGTCGCCTGCGCCTGAGCGGCGCTGCCACCCAAAGCGTATTGCTGAACATTGGCGGCCGCAGCGGCGAAGCCGAGCTTGGTCGCGAGACCACCGGAATCGCTGAGAACGAGATAGTCGGACGCATTCGCGGTCCCCGGTTTGGCCACCAGATAA
>JASHOB010000175.1 GCA_030041335.1 Alphaproteobacteria bacterium
CCGCTATACCAATCGAGGGATCCCGCTCCGGTGGTGAAGGCGCCGCCGTGCAGCCAGACCATCACGGGCCGCCGTTTCCCGTCGGGCGCCGGGGTCGCGATCGTGAGCGTCAGACAATCCTCGTCCTGGAGACGGGTATAGTTGCCCATCGCGGCCGCAAGGCGCGCGGCCGTCTGGGGTGCGACCGGCCCGTGCTGGGTGGCATCGCGTGGACGCGACCAGCCGGGTACCGCCTGCGCGCGCCGGAAGCGACGCGCCCCGGTTGGCGCCAAGGCAAAGGGCACGCCCAAAAATAACGCGACGCCGTCCTTTTCTAATCCGCTCAACCTACCCAGCGCGGTCCGCGCCACCGGCGAACCGCTCATGTCACACCCAGGCCTGGAGGACGTAGTCGTAGGGGCCTTGGCCGTTCACCATATCGACGCGCTGCAGTTTGATGCGGTAACCGTCGGCGGTCGATGTGAGATGATGGACATAGGAGCCGGCGAAGTGCCGCGATGCGTCGGTGCGGAATTCCATGATGTGGAACCGCGAACGCACGGTGACGTCGCCGCGGGCGGGATCGTGGCTGTCGATGACGATGTTGCCGACGATGTGGCTGGTGCCCCATTCGGTCTTCTGCGACCAGGCATGGGGATGGTTGAGACGCTTCATCCGCACCGTCATCAAGTTGCGGTCTTCGTAGAAGATCGACGGCACGCCGTCGCCGCTGGTTTGTTCGGGTGACGCGGGCATCCAATAGATGCCGTCGGGCGTGAACAGGTCGATGAACCCTTGCCATTGCCGATTATCGAGACAGTCGGCCTGGCGATAGAGCAGCAACTCGACTTCGCGCCGCAACTCGGGCGTGACGGCGGGGTCGGCGACGCTGCCCATGTGATCACGTCCCGCCCATATACGCGCCCCATGCGCTGAACTGGTTGCGCATCGGCGCCTCGCTGGTGCCGATGACCGATGTCGTGAGATTGCCCTGCACGTGGTCCTGCCCGGCGTTGCGATGGAAGCTGACCCAATCGCCGCCATCCGATGCCAGACCCTGGTGGCATTTCCAGAAATTCCAGAGATCGTCGGCATTGACCAAGGTCGAGGGCGAATTGACGAGATTGTAGTACCCGAGCGCGCGGCGATAGATCGCTTCGGGTGCGCCCTTCAGCCGAAAATGCCAGATCTCGGTCAGCGTCTTGTCGACGGTCAGAGGCCGTACCGCGCGAAGCTGCTGCAGCGGCGGCTGCACCGACAGGCCGGGATAGCAAAGGACGTGGTGGATGTTGACGGCGAGAATCTCCTCCATGCGTTTTTCGCCGTAGGCTTGTCTGAGCGTCTCTTCGTAGGCGAGCGTATCGGGGTCGCTGGGCCGCAATCCCATGTAGCCGGTGAGGATCGAATGTCCGTTTGAATAGTTCAGCGTCTGGAAGTCGTCCCATTTCGGAATCGGCGTGGTCGAGAAAGCCGACAGGAAATGGTAGGACAGCGGCGCCTTTTCGTGCCGCTCCTCAAACTCCAACTCGACCTCGTAAGCGGCCTTGCCCGTCGATTCGTGGGTCACCGCCGGATGCAGTGCATCGAGCTGGTTCTCGAGAAAAATCTTCCAGTTCGACTGCTGGACCACGCGGAAGCAGTTGGGCACCACTTCGACTTCGCCCTTGGGTGCACGGTCGCAGATATCGTCGAAGGCAATCTTGGCCGGGCCGAGCCACTCCTCGAGTGACGGTCCGTCCGCCGCCAGGCTGGCAAACACGAAGCCGCGATAGTTGGCGACGCGCGCTGCCGGCTTCATGTTCCGCATGGCCGCGTCGGCAGCGCCAGTCTCGAAGCGAGTCCCCTTATACCCGCGCTCTAAGGGGATCGCCTTTAGCGAGCCGTCGGTATGGAACTGCCAGGAATGATAGGAGCAGGTGAAACCGTCGGGCGCACTGCCCAGCCGGTTGCCGCACAACATCGCGCCGCGGTGAGGGCAACGATTGTGCAAAACGCGGACGCTGCCATCGCCGTGGCGCACCATAATCATCGGCTGGCGGCCGATCAGCACCGTCCAGTAATCGCCGGTATTCTTAACCTGACTCTCATGCCCGACATAGGTCCACACTTTGTGGAAGATGCGCTCCATCTCCAGTTCGAAGATCGCTGGATCGGTATAGGCGCTGCGATGGACGCGGTCCGGTTGCACCAGCTTGGTGAGATCGGTCGTTGCTGCCACGGCACTGCCTCTTCGAGTGATTGGCCGCAACAAAGATACTGAGATCGTGACTGCCGGTCATCATGATATTTCAAAGCTAAAGCAAGGACCGCGTTCGCCTTCGGCGTTGCTCGCCCTTGTTGACGTCACCACGGCGGGGTTTTTCTCGAGCGCCGAGCGCTCCCGATACCCGGCGCCGCCGACGGCAGCGCGCGATCGCGCGGTCGGGCGCCAAGCGATCAGCGACATCGTGGAACGAGGCAGGCCGGCCACGGCATCGCCGACGGTACCGCAGGCATGTTCCCTCGTGTCCCGCGGGACTGCACCCTTTCCTTCTGGGGTCTGGGGTTATTTTTAGTTTGGCGATGATTCATTTCAAGTATAAACTATTTCTTTATGCTTCGTTCGGGCTATCGCGATACATTCGCGCGCGACAATCTTCCGCCGGCGTCGGCTTGGCCGCACCTAATCTTCGTCCTCCCGGAATTGAACTATCCGGAACGACTAAATGTCGTTTCGGAGCTGCTGGACCGCCGGCTCGATGCTGGACACGGCGAGCGCCCCTGCTTCATCTCGGCGGGGGAAACGCTCACCTACGCCCAAGTGACCGAGAAGGTGAACCGCCTCGCCAACGTGCTGACGCACGATCTTGGGATGATCCCGGGCAATCGCGTGCTGTTGCGGGCGCCGAACAATCCGATGCTGGCTATCGCCCATCTCGCCGTCATGAAGGCAGGCGGCATCGTGGTCGCCTCCATGCCGCTGCTGCGCGCCAAGGAGTTGGTGCACCCCATTGTCAAGGCGCGGATAAAACTTGCGCTGTGCGACGAACGTCTCGCGGACGAGATGGAGAAGGCCAGATCGCTCGCGCCGGAAATGGAGCGCATCGTCTATTGGGGGGGCGGCGGACCGAACAGCCTTGAAACCCTGATGGCGCAGCCGGGTTACGAAGAATTCTCTCCCTGCGACACGGCGAGCGACGATGTCTGCCTCATCGCCTTCACCTCAGGGACAACCGGCGTGCCCAAAGGAACCATGCACTTTCATCGCGACTTGCTGGCAAGCTGCGATACCTACGGGAAGCATGTGCTTTGCGCGGCCGCCGAGGATCGCTTTATCGGATCGCCGCCATTGGCCTTTACCTTTGGCCTCGGAGGCTTGGTGCTGTTCCCCCTTCGCGCCGGCTCGGCGACGATATTGGCCGAGAAGGTGGGACCCGAGGAATTGCTGGAGGCAATCGAAGCGTTCCGCGCGACGGTCTGCTTTACCGCCCCAACAGCCTATCGTGCCATGCTGGGCAAGCTCGCGCGCTACGATATTTCCTCCTTGCGCAAATGTGTTTCGGCGGGAGAAACGCTGCCCAAAGCGACCTTCGAGGCGTGGCGCGCCGCCACCGGGATCACGCCACAAGACGGCCTCGGTTCGACCGAGATGCTGCACATCTTCATTTGCTGCCGCGAAGCTGACATGCGCGCGGGCTGCACCGGCAAGCCGGTCCCCGGTTACGAGGCAAAAATCATCGGTGCCGAGGGCGGCCCCCTGCCGCCAGGGACGCCGGGACTGCTGGCGGTGCGCGGACCCACGGGATGTCGCTATCTCGCCGACGAACGCCAACGCAACTATGTGCAGAATGGCTGGAACATCACCGGTGACACCTATTCGATGGATGGAGATGGCTACTTCATCTTTCATGCGCGCTCCGACGATATGATCGTTTCGGCCGGCTACAACATCGCCGGACCGGATGTTGAAGCGGCGCTCCTTACCCATCCTGCCGTGGCGGAATGCGGCGTCGTCGGCGCGCCGGACCCGGACCGTGGGATGATCGTCAAAGCCTATGTCGTGCTGCAGCCAGGCTATCCTGCGGATGCCGCCACGGTGCTCCAGCTTCAGGACCATGTGAAGGCAACGATCGCGCCGTTCAAATATCCGCGCGCCATCGAATTCGTGAACCAACTGCCGCGCACCGAGAGCGGTAAGCTGCAGCGCTTTGCCCTGCGGCAGACCGCGGCGAATAGCACGACATAGCGGCGGTTCACCCCGCATCCGGGGGCGAAACCAGGCGCCACTCGACGTCGAGCAGGCGAACCAGTCGAATAGCACCGGTGTAGGGATCGGCTCTGCGGCCGATATCGAGGATGCCGCTAACCTCGATCGCCATGTCCGGATCACTGAATGGGGCGGTGCTGCGTTGAAGGCTGAGCACCGGGTCATCAGGCCAGCTGACCAAGGGGTCGCAGAACGGGCAGCTTGGCATCGGCGCACGCGTCAGCACAAAGAAGCCCGCCCCAGCGTCAAGAGGGGGCGCCATATAGCCGGTGATCGTCACCGGTTTCCCGGCGAGGTCTCGGGCCTTGGCCGAAAGGCGCTGGCCGATCACGCCTTGCGTGGCGAAGAGCTCGGCAAAGCTCAACCGCGGATATGGTTCGGCGCTGGCGGTGACCGGCGGCGGCAATAGCAGGCGAAAGCTCGGTGGATGGCGATGACCGTGGCGAATCGGATGAAGCTGCTCGCGCCTCATGGCACCCGTCCTCATAGATCGTTGCGATGAACGATCTTGCCGCCCACCACGGTCAGGACCGATTGAATATCGCGCACCCGGTCGTCTGGCACGGTTAGGAAATCGTCCGACAGCACGGCGAGATCGGCTAGCCTTCCCGGAGCCAGAGAGCCGAGGCGATCCTCGGCGAAGGCGACGCCGGCGCTCCCGACCGTATAGAGCCGGAGTGCCTGTTCGCGGCTGATGGCCTCGTCGGCACCGAGAACTTCAGTCCGACCTTGGATGAAGATGTTCCGCGTCGTCATCCACCACATCGACTCAAACGGATTCCAATCGACGACAGGAGCATCGGTGCCACCGCCGGTTGGAATACCGGCCGCGACGATTGTGCGGATCGGAATAGCGGACGCGGCACGCTCATCGCCCCAGTAGCGGATCATATTGTGACCGAGCTTGACCGGATGATCCTGCACGGTGGTCCACAGGCCAATGCGCTTGATCTTTTCCAGCGACTCTTCGGTCGGAAGAAAAATGTGCATGATGACCCAGCGCAAGTCTCGCACTTTATGGATGCGATCCACCTCTTCCATTAGATCAACAACGCGACCAATTGCGGCGTCGCCGACCGCGTGAACCTGCACCTGCCAGCCGCGCTTCGCGGCAATGGTGAACATTTGGCGCAATTCGTCGATGCCGCCCGGCGGCAGCAGCAGCTTGCCGACGAAATCGGGATCGGTCTGTTCTCCTTCGACGAGGCGATAGGGCGTGCCGAGATAGGCGGCTTCGATCCCGCCGTCCGAGAGGAATTTGAAACCACCGATCCGCAGCCAATCGTCGCCGAAATTGGGGGCGAGAACCGACGAGAGCGCCTCGACATCATCGAGATTGGTGACCCGCTGCAACAGCCGCGCGCGCGTAGTCATCGCGCCCTGCCGCCACAGATCCATATAAGCCGCGATCTCTTCGAGATTGAGCCCTGGCTCCAATGTCGCCGTAACACCGCGGCTATTCAGCTTCTTGGTGTAGAGCTTCAGGCCGGCGACAAGGCTCTCGCGGGTTGCCGGGGGAATGAGCTTGGCAACCAGCCCGAAGGCCGGACGTTCGATCAACACGCCCGTCGGCTCGCCCGTCCCGGGATCGCGCACGATGACGCCGCCTGCGGGATCCGGGGTCTCCTTGCCGATGCCGGCCCGGGCCAGCGCCACACCGTTGGCGACGGCGACATGTCCGCCGCGGCGCACGAAGACCGGATGGTTCGGCGCGACCGCGTCGAGCTCGACGCGCGTCGGCAACCGCCCCTCGGCGAGTTGACTCTCGTGCCAGCCGCTCCCTCCGAGCAGCCATTCGCCCGGCGGCGTCACCGCGGCTCGGCGCGCAAATGCGGATTGCACGTCGGCAAGCGATCGCGCTTCCGCAAGCGAGACGGCCAGCTCGTCCGTGGCGCCGCCCATGGTATGAATGTGGCTGTCGTGCAGGCCGGGCACGACCGTCCGGCCGCCCAATTCAACTGTCCTTGTGCCAGGGCCCGCTAAATTCTCCACCTCCCGGTCGCTGCCGACGGCGAGAATCCGATCGCCGGCGACCGCAATCGACTCGGCCGCCGGAAAATCGCGATCCATAGTCACGATGTTCCCGTGGCGCAAAACAAGATCGGCCCGAAGCATGGTTGCGTCTCCGTCAAGCTTCTCAACAATAGCGCAAGCGAGAGCATCTGTGCCAAATTCATTTTAGAACTAAACTAACTTGGTGCCGCCAGCGTGACCCCATCTTCAAGGGATCGAGCCGCACCGCACCAGCTCTCGTCTCGGGCAATCGCTCAGCACCGAGCAGGCGCCTGGCCGAGGACACGCGCCTGTGCGCACGAATATAGCCATTCGTTCCGTCGAGATTGTCGGCAGCCCTCTGACGGCTGCGGTGGCAACGCCAGAACGCCGCGGTTTGCTTGCTGGGTCGCCTCAGATGAGGCGAACAATATCTGCCTGTGGGTCGAGCACGACTGTCCCCTAAAGGGCCCGGCTCGCTATGGCCTCGGCCACGATCACATGATCAAACGATCGAAAACCGGCGGGCGAGCGGCTCGATGACAAGCTTCTCGCCGGCGAAAAAAATGATGACGATGGCGAAGCAAGTAGCGAATACCATCGCGGTGTCGGAGGTTATTTCGGCCCGAAGCATGAGATAGCCAAGCCCACGCTGCGCACCGAACAATTCGGCGACGAGCGCGATTTTCCACCCGACGCCATAGGCGATGCGAATCGAAGACATAATATAGGGAAGCAACAGCGGTCCGGCGATTTTCAGTGCGACGCGGATTGGCGATCGGGAAAAGCTGCGGCCCATCTCAATCAGATCCTGGTCCATATCCGCCAGTCCTTGCGCTATTGCGATGGTACAAAACGGAACAAGGATCAAGACCTCGACAGCGACGACGGAGAAATTGCCTGGTGCCAGCCAGAAGGCCGCCAACAGCGCCCAACCCACCGCCGGGAAAGAATTGAGTACGGGCAACAGGCGGCGGTAAATAGCGTAGCTAGTGCTCGGGACGAAGCGAGCGGCCAGGGCAAGCAGTCCACCGATAATCACCGCCGCGGCGACGGCGGTGACCACGCGCGCGAGGCTGATCAGCGTATCGCCGATGAAACCCGGATCGACGAAGAGCAGCATCAGTTGGCGGGCCGTGGCAACCGGCTCCGGAAGCACATAGCTGGGCAATCCGTGGGCGGTGAACCACCAGGCCAGCACCGCGGCCACCACGAGGCCGTCGGCGACGACGTGGCTGGCAAAGGCAGGTGCCGCCCGCGCGCTACGCCGCGCCATAGTGCGCCTGAAGCCGAACATACGCCGGCTCGAAGAAGTAGCGTTCCATCACGTAGACGAACACGACGATCAGAAGAATGATCGCGACCACAAGCGGCGTATCGTAGTCTTGGCGTGCTTGATCGAACAGATAGCCGAAGCCGGCATTGCCGCCAAAGAGTTCCGCGGTCAGTGCCGCCTTCCATGCCACGCCGAAGCAAATGCGCAACGTCGAGAACAGGAAAGGCACGAGCGCGGGCAGGACGATGCGCCTGAACCGTCCGAGCCGGCGTCGACTGAAGCTCAGCGCCATCTCGGCCAGGTCTGGATCGAGACTCTCGAGGCCATGCCTGACATTAATGATCGCGAACGGGATCAGCAGCATCGAGATCGCGAACACGACGGTGACGTCCGACAAGCCGAACCAAAGAACCGCCAGCAGCACCCAACCTGTGCCGGCGAAGGAATTGAGAAAGGGACATAATCGGCCGTGGACGGCGAGCCGAAAGACGTCGACATAATGAGCCAACAACGCCAGCGCACCACCGATTGTCAGGGAGAGAACGACCGAGAGAAAGACATGGGCAAGCGACAACGCGGTGTGCCGCCACATGTGGACGTCCTCGATAAACTGCCACAGCCGCAGGAGGACGGTCCAGGGCGCAGGCAGCAAATAGCTGGGCAGGAACAGTCCGGATATTGCCCACGCAAGGAGCACGGCGCTCGTCGCGATATGGCCTATCCGACGCCGACGCCTTTCCAATTCCGCCTGTCGAGCCTCAGTCATCTCGCAACCAGGCCCTATGGACGCAGCGCGCCTTCCCAGACGACGGTCTTCACGTCCGGATAGCTTGTTATGATGCCGAGCGACTTGGCCTTGATCCAAAGATTCTGGATTACCTTCTCGTCCGCTGCCGACACGGTCATCGGTGTATCGAAATAATCGTTGAGCCAGGTGCTGAAATAGGCTGGCTCGAGCTTGGTCTGCCTGCTCATGGCGGCCGCCACTTCCGCGGTATGGCTTCGCGTATAGTCGTTCGATGCCCGGATCATCCTGGCAAACTCCCGGAAAGCGGCCGATCGCGCTTTGAGCTTTTCGGGATACCCCGCCAGTATCGCCGAGATTGCCGGTCCGCCGATGGCCTCGTTGATGGCGGCATTGAGACGCGCCAGCACCCGAAAGGTGCGATCCTGTTCGGCTAGATAGGCCTGGCTGTGAGACAGAGTCGCCGCATCCACGCGCCCCGTCGCAAGCGCACCGGGAAGCGCCGCGGCCGGAATCTGCACCCAGCGGAAATCGCCGCCATCGAAAGCGACGTTGAGTCCGAATTTTTCGGCCAGCGCGATGCGCAGCAAGGTCGTGCCGGTCGAAGGCAGAGAGGGATTGCCTATCGTTTTGCCTTTTAGGTCAGCGAGGGTGCGATAGGGACTGTCAGCGCGGACAAAAATGTCGCCACCCTTTCCGCCGAAGCTCTTGTTGCGCAGCGCCGTCGCCATGATTTCAAGGTCGAGACCCCGTGCCTTCGCCTGAGGTATGCCGATCGCCGCCGTCATGATGACGTCGTAGGTCTTGGCCCCGGTTGCTTGGAGCAAAGCCGGGATGTCGAGCGCCGTCATCTCGACATCGATATTGCCCGCGACCTTTCCTGTCGCGATCGGCCAGACCACCGCTTCGTAGGCAGGATCGAGCAGATAGGCGAAGGTGACGGTTTCTTTCGCCTCTGCCCGAACGGCGATTATCCCGATGAGACCGACCAACAGGGTAACCCGCGCGAACCAAATCGTCATGCGTCGATCATCCTCTCTCGTCCGTGCGCCGGCGGCGAATCGCGGAAGCCGGCCATGATTTGAGCACGCAGCGCCGCGAGTTGTGCGTTGCCTGCGATGGTCCGCGGCCGCGCCCCACTGACGCTTACTGTCTCGATGACCCTGGTGGGCTTCGGCGACAACAGGACAATTCTGTCGCCAAGTTCGATCGCCTCATCAACATCATGGGTAACGAAGACAATGGTCTTCCGCGTGCGCTGCCAAATAGCCGAGATCTCGCCGCGCATGTTGCGCCTGGTATTCGGATCGAGGGCCGAAAACGGCTCGTCCATCAGGATGATGCGCGGATCGACGGCAAGCGCCCGCGCCAGGGAGACGCGCTGCCGTTCGCCACCCGAGAGCATCCGCGGATATTTCCTGGCGTCCGCCGCGAGGCCAACGAGCTCGAGCAGCGTCTCTGCGCGGCGCCTCATCAGGGCGCGGTCAATGTCGACGCCACGCAGTTCCATTCCGAGCATGACGTTCGCCACCGCCGTGCGCCATGGCAGCAATCGGGGATTTTGAAACACCAGCGCAATGTCACGCCACCGCTGCGCTGGCGGAGCGCCGTCGATGGCCACCGAGCCGCTATCATACTCTTGCAGGCCGGCGATGACTCGCAACGCCGTTGACTTGCCGCACCCGGAGGGGCCGAGAAGGCAGAAGAACTCGCCCTCTTCAACATCGAGGTCCAGGCCCGCAAACACCGTTTCAGTGTCGAATCGCAGAGTGACGTTGCGAAACGCGATTAACGACACGACGTTACAAATCTCACTGGACCACCCGCGTCAGGCAGTTCCAAACGGCCGGCGCCAATGGACGCCCGCTGGATCGCCCACTGGCTCGATGATCTCGTCAAAGCGCATGGTGGTGCGTTCGGGATGTGTATAGGGCAGCCATGGCGGCGTCGCGTCGCACGCCGGGCTTCCGTCGTGTATGAAGGAAATGAAGGAATCTTGCATCGCCGCCGCGAGTCCGGACATCGTTTCACGGTCGCCTTCCGCGAGCATCGGGGCATCCGCCCAATTGTCAAAGTTGTTGAATGCGAACGGCAGATCGATGCAGTGGCACGCGCCCAGGCGCTGCATCGGCGACTGCCAGTCGAAGCGGTAAAGAAAGACGGGACGCCCGAGCGTTGCGCGCTTTTCCGCGAACGCCACCGTTCCATGTAGAAAAGTCTGATCGGTGACGAGATGGACCAGGAGCGAATAGGGCGAGGTATTGGGCCACAGGCGCTTCAGCTCGTTCAGTCGCGCGTCGGCGGCATCACCGAGCCACTTGACGGCGGCGGCACGGACGCGCTCCGGGCGGGCCTCGATAGCTTCGGGGTCGAAAGCCAAATGCGCGGCCGATTCATCACGCGTGGTACCGACAAGAACATCGATGTCGAGTGCACGGCCGCGGAGCGCCAAAGACGTTGGATCTGCGGGGACGAATTTCCCGTCCGCGACGGTATCGAAAGGTAAACGGGAATTGCCGAATTCCCGGTGTTTTTGCGCCAGCTCTGCGGTCGTCCTCAGCAACCGGTCGACCGGCACCGACTGCAAGGCTCGCAAATCGACCGGATCGACATCGAGGGCTCGGGCGAACTCGAAACCGGCATGCGCGGCCGCGTCGGTGGAACTGGGCCTTATGCCAAACGGACCGCTCATCAGAATAACGCGACGGAAGAGATCGTTGAGCGCATCGTCCCCCATCAGGATCAGTCCCGAACGCGCCCCTGCGGATTGCCCGGAAACGGTAATGTTGCGGGGATCGCCTCCGAACCGCGCGACATTGGCCGCGATCCACCGCAATGCGGCCCGCTGGTCCTGCAACCCCATGTTGCCGTCCACCACGCCCGGAAGATAGAGGAACCCCAGCGGGCCTAAGCGATAGCTCACTGTGACGACGACCACGCCACCGCGCCGTGCAAGGGTCTCGCCCGAGTACCAAGGCAATTGCCCGGAGCCGCTGGTAAAGGCGCCACCATGAAACCAGACCAGCACCGGCAGCGCCTTGCCCGCGGTTGCTGGGGTCCAAATATTGAGCGTGAGGCAATCCTCGCTTTGTGCCAGGTCGAAATCCCCCATCACCCGGGCAAGGCGCGAGGTCAGCTGCGGCGCAATTGGTCCCGGTCGCGTCCCGTCACGCACTTCGCGCCAGGCAGAGATCGGCTGCGGCGGGAGAAACCGTCGCACGCCGGTGGGAGGGGACGCGTAGGGAATGCCAAGAAATGCGACCCCGGCCGAAACGGCGTTGCCGCGAACAGGCCCCGCCGTGGTTTCGACGATTAGGTCGATATCCCGCACGGCGATCCTCCCTTCAACCTATCGCTAATCTGTTTACATTTAAACTATTGGGCTTGCAACCAGTGCCGTTTCGACGCCGTCAGCGGCGGGAGATCACGACGCCCGCCGCCTCGCGGTCCCAGGTCTTCTCTCCGACACCTCGTTCCCGCAGCTTGTATTTCTGGATCTTGCCGTTCTCGGTCACCGGCAGTTCGTCGACGAATTCGACGTAGCGGGGCACGGCGAAATAGGGGAGGCGAGGCGTGCTATAACGCACCAGGTCGGCTTCGGTCAGGGCACTGCCGGGTTTCTTCACGACGGCACACATGACCTCGTCCTCGGCGAGACTGGAGGCAACGGGGAACGCGGCCGCGGTCGCGACGTCGGGGTGGCTCAGCAGCACCTGCTCGACCTCGTAGGAGGAAATGTTCTCGCCGCGCCGGCGGATCGCGTCCTTCATCCGATCGACGAATTTGAAATGCCCGTCCGCTTCGCGGATGACGCGGTCGCCGGTATGGAACCACAGATTGCGCCAGGCCTCGACGGTCTTGTCCGGCATGCCGAAATAGCCGGTGGCGAAGGCGAACGGCGCCTCGGCCCGCAATATCAGCTCGCCCGGCGTGCCGTCGGGCAGCTCATTGTCGGCGTCATCGACCACGCGCGCGGCGAAGCCGTGGAACACCTTGCCCATGGCACCCGGCCGCTGCTCGCTGAGCGAGGTGCCGATGACGAAATTCGTCTCGGTCGAGCCATAGCCGTCGATCAGGCCGATGCCGCTGCGCTGGGCGAACACGGCATGAAATTGTGCCGGCACGCCCGGCGCGAGCGCCACCCGAACGCCGTGCGCGCGTTCCGCCGGATCGGGGGAACGCGACAGCAGGATTGGTACCATCGCGCCCAGCAGATAGGTGACGGTGGCGCCGGTCCGCGCGAGGCTGCGCCAGAAATCGGAGGCCGAGAAGCGCGGCTCGTAGACCGCGGTCGCAGCCGAGATCAGCGCCTGAAAGAAGGTGTTGAGCGCATTGGTGTGGAACAGCGGCAGGCTGGTGCACAGCACGTCGCCCTCGACCACGCCGAGCAGATGACTGGTGTTGAGGCCCCACCAAAAGTATTGCGCATGGGGACAGATCACGCCCTTGGACGGGCCGGTGGTCCCGGAGGTGTAGAGGATCGCGAGGGGATCGCCGGGGCCGAGCGCCAACGGCTCGGCCGCGGCAGACCCAAGCGCGGGCAGGGCACGCGGATCGCCGGCGGCGTCGATCAGCCACAAGGTCTCCAAGGGCAGCGTCGGCAGATCGACATGGCTGAGCGAGCCGACCAGATCCGCCTCGACGATGAGCAGCCGCGCCCCGGAATTGGCCAGCATATGGCGCAGTTGCGCGCCGCGCGAGGCGGTGTTGATCGGCACCAGCACCGCGCCGAGCCAGCCACAGCCGAGCAATATCTCGATGAACTCAGCGCGATTGCCGCAGATGAGGGCGACACGGTCGCGGGCGCCGACGCCGGCATCGCGCAGCCGCGCCGCCGACCGCGCGGCGAGTTCGGGCGCGTCGTTGAAGCGCAGGCACCACGCACCGATGCGAACCAGCGGTCGGTCGCCGTGGCGCGCGGCCTGCCGCCGCAGCATGGTGGCAAGGACGCGGTCGTGCGGGGCGAAGAACGCGGCAGCACCGAGCGGCTCGCTCATAACGCGATCGTCCCGACGCTGGCGCCGCCGCAGACATAGAGCACCTGGCCGGTGACAAAGCCGCTGTCGCGTGAGGCGAAGAACATCACGGCATTGGCGACGTCCTCGGGCGATCCCAGCCGCCGCACCGGTATCGCCGCCGCCAGCGCCTTTTCGCGCTCACTGCCGGCCGGGATGAGCTCATGGAACATCTCGGTCGATCGGATCGGGCCCGGGGCCACCATGTTCACCGTGATCCCGGCAGGCGCCAGCTCCAACGCCCAGGTCCGGCCCATACCGATCATGCCGGCCTTGGTCGCCGAATAGGCGGTGCGCCCGACCACGCCCAGCGCCGCGCGGGACGAGATCAGGATGACGCGGCCGAATTGCCGGGCCCGCATCTGCGGCAGCACCGCCTGGACCAGGATCAGCGCGGCGCCGAGATGGAGCTGGGCCAGTGCGCCGACATCCTCGCTGGTGGCGTCCGCTATGGGCTTGTGGCGGGTCACGCCGGCGTTGTGGACGACATGGGTAACGGCGTGACGGCTTGCAATCGCCGCGGCGGCCTCGCGGGTCGCGGCCGCGTCGTAGAGATCGACGGTGACGGCATCGAGCCGCGGATGGGAAATTGCCGGCTTGCGGCGCGACAGGGACACCACCTCATAGCCCCGCGCCAGCATGGCCTCGAGGATCGCAGCACCGATCCCGGTACTGCCGCCCGTGACGAGCGCGGTGTCGGGCTCGCTCACGGCACGCTGCCGCGCGCCACCAGCGCCAGGACGCGCAACGGGCTGCCCGAGCCTTTGCGGATCTTGAGCGGAGCGGCGACGATCAGCGCGCCGGTCGGCGGCAGCCGGTCGAGATTGGCGAGACATTGCAGCCCGTATCGTCCTTTGCCGTGCATGTAGTGATGCGCGGGATAGGGCGGGTTGAAATGCGCGGCCTGGCCTGCGTCGGTCCCTATGGTCTCGGTGCCGAAGCCATGGACGTCCCGTTCCGCCACCAGCCAGCGACAAACCTCGGCGCCCGGCCCCGGTGAGTGCTGTCCGTCGTCGACCAAGTTGGCATAGTCGCGGCCCGTGCGCTTGGACCAGTCGGTGCGCAGCAAGACCCAGCTTCGCGGCGGGATGCGGCCGTGCCGCCTCTCCCAGGCTTCGACATCGGCGATCGTGAGGACGAAGTCCGCATTCGCGGCCGACTGCGCCGCGACATCGATGACGCAGGCTGGCGCGAAGAAATTTGCGACCGGAATCGTGTCGACCGAATTGTCCGGCAGGTCCTTGCCAGAAACCCAATGGATCGGCGCATCGAAATGCGTGCCGGTATGCTCGCCCATCGAGATGTTGTTCCAGTACCAGGCCGGGCCGCGCTCGTCGTAACGCGAAATCTCCTCGATGCGGAACGGGGCGCATTGTCCGAATTCGGGCGGCAGCACGATCGTGGGAAAATCCGGCGCCAGCGTATGGGTCAGGTCGATCACCTCGATGCCACCTTGGGCGATCGCCGCCGCGAGCACCAGCAAGTCCGATGGGCCGATTGCGGTGCGCTTCACACTCATGGTCCTAATTCCCGCTCCAGTGCCTTGGGGTTCACCGCCAGCCGCGCGCGAACATCCTCGGCGACATCGCCGACATAGACATCCTCGAGGCCACGCCTCAGTGCATCGACGGTGGCGGCCGCAAGCGCCGACGGCGTCACCTTGGGCGGCGGCACGGTCTCATACCACTCGGTATCGAGCGGGCCCGAGAACACATTCACGACCTTGATGCCGCCCGGCCGGAGTTCGGCGCGCAGCGACTGCGCGGCCGACAAGCAGGCCGCCTCGGCCGACGAGAAGACGCCGTAGGCCGGCCAGTTCATGAGCGCATGGACCGAAAGAAGATTGACAAAGGCGGCTGCGGAATTGACGCCATCGGCGCCGCGCGCCCTGAGCGCCGGGCCGAAGCTCTGCGCCAGGCGCATCAGCCCGAAATAGCGCAACTCGATCGCCTCGCGTGCAACGACGAGACCGGTGCGCTCGAGCATGCCGCCCGGCCGGACATGCTCGGCGGTGTTGACGACAATGTCGACGCGGCCGCCGATCTCGCCCGCGAGGTCTCCGACCGACACCGTGTCGGTCAAATCGAGCGGCACGATCTCGACGCGCGCAATCGCGCGCAACGCCGCTTCGCCGGGAAACGGCTTCCACGAATCGGCGATGCCGACGAAAACGATGGCGGCCTCGGCTTGGGACAGCGCTTGAGCCATCGCCTGACCGACCCTGCCGCGCCCGTCCGTCACGAGGACGCGGCGGAATTTCGGGTCGCAGGTCAGCTCGCGCCACTGCCGATCGTCGGCCATGTGCAACATCGGCATCGTCGGCAGCGCCATCGCGACCGCCTGGCCACCCTTGTCGAGATTGAGACTGAGGCGAACGCGGTCGCCCTCGCGGACGTCGCCATGAAGATGCGTCACGATTGACGGGCCGGCGTCGAGCCGCACCGTCCCGATGCGCCAGGGCAGGCGCTCGCGGAAATAGGGATCGCTCGACGCGGCAATCACCGTCTCGGCCAGGAGCACGCCATCCCTCGGAACGTCCCGGAACGGCAGGCGCGGCGACAGGCAGCGCGGGCAGGCATCGCGCGGCGGATAGATCACGGCGCCGCATTCGGCGCAAACCTGGAGCGCGAAGCGGCCCTCGGCGGCGGCGGCGGCAAGACCCTTGGCGGTGCGGCTGCGCGCGCCCGGCGGCAGGAGCGGCGCCCGCGTCTTCGTCAACGGGTCCTTGCGTTTCGGCGGTGCCAGCGGGGGCGTCATCAATCGATTCCTGCCAACAGCGCCGCGCCGCTGGCAAGCCCGCGATCGTAGGTGATCATGCCGAACCCCGACACGAGGCCGATCCGCGCCTCCGGCACCGGGGTGCCGAGCGCGGCGCCTGTAAGCTGCCGCACCGCCTCGACCAGGCCAAGATAGCCCCCGGCGCAGCCGGCCTGGCCGACCGAGAGCTGGCCACCCGAGGTATTGTGCGGAAAGCTGCCGTCATTGGTCAGGGTGTGCCCGCGCACGAAGGCCGCGCCCTCGCCCTTGGCGCAGAAGCCCAAATCCTCCATCTGGATCATCGAGATCACCGGATAGTCGTCATAGGTCTCGAGAAAATCGACCTGCTCGGGCCCGATGCCCGCCATGGCGTAGAGCTCGCCCACATCCACCGGCCAGCCGCCGCGCTCCTGGATCGCATCCTCGGCAAAGGCATTGTAGCGCTCGATGGTCGAGAGCAGCCGCGCCGCCGGTAGGCCAAGATCGCGCGCCCGATCGTCGCGGCACACCAGGAAGGCCTCGGCGCCGGCGCACGGCATCACGCAGTCGAAGAGATGGATAGGCTCCGCGATCGGCCGCGATGCGAGATAGGCCTCGAGCGTCAGTGGCTGTTTCATCAGGGCATAAGGAAAGGACAGGGCATTGGCGCGCTGCGCCACTGCGATTTTGCCAAAGTCCGCGCGCGTCGGGCCATAGCGCTGCATGTAATTGCGCATGATCATGGCGAAGCTGGCGTTGGGGCCGCCCGAGCCATAGGGATAAACCGCGTCTTGGGCAAAACGCGAGAAGGTCGAAATCATGGCGCGGAAGGAATCGACCTGGTTGGTGTCACCGGCGACGCAGACGACGAACTCGGCATCGCCGCACTGTACCGCGCGTGAGGCGCGACGCAGCGCCACGATGCCGCTGGCGCCGCCGAGCGGCACATGGTCGAGCCAGCGCGGGCTCAAGCCGAAATGCTGGGTGAGGCCGACCGCCGTGTCGGCGCCGAGGGTGAAGCTCGACACCGACAAGCCGTCAAGGTCGCGCGATCGCAAGCCGCTTCGCTCCAGCACTCCCCGGATGGCACGGCCGATCCACCAATGCGCCGAGTTAATGGAATAGCGGCGATAGGGGATGGTGACGGGAGCCGCGACGACGATGCCGTCATAGGGCATACGGGAGGCCGACGGTGTCATGGCTACATGAAGAGCTGGATGTTGCCGAAGGCAGCATCGCAATTCACCAGGTCGACGCGCTTCAGCCTGATCTTGATGCGGCCATCGACGGCGACGAGATGATGCGTCGTCCAGGCGGCGTAGAAATCCTGCCTGTCACCCCGGCTCTCGACATAGTGCATGGGCGTCCAGGTCTCGTAGAGATTGGCCGCCTCGTCGCGACGTTCGACGCGCGGTACCTGCAAGAGATGGTGACAGCGGCTCCGGGGCTTCTGGCTATAGGTGCGACTGCCCTTGAGGCGCTCGACCCGGATCTTCAGCAGCAGCCGGTCCTCGTACATCAGCGAGGCGGTGTGCCGCGGATCGGTCTGACCCCATTCGAGCGGCATCCAGTAATGCGCATCGTCCGTGAAAAGGTCGAGCCACTCCTCGAAGCGCTGCTCATCAAGGAGGCGCGCCTCGCCGAGGACAAAATCGCTGAGTTCGCGATCGCTCGGTGCCGCCATGCCGTTACATGCTCATGGTCATGAAATGCGCCCAGGCGCGGAAATGGTCGCGCATCAACCGCTCGGAGGTTCCGGTAGTCACGTCGTCGTTGCGGCGGATCTCGTCGGGCGCGTAGAGGCGCTGCAGATTGAGCCACTCGTTGCCGTCGCATGCGAGGCCTTCCTGCTGCCGGCGGTACATCTCCAGGTCGTCGTGGCCGACCACCGAGGTCGGCGCGTTGACCAGCCGGTTGTACATGCAGGTTCGTTCCAGCAGCAGATCGGGGGCGCCGACCAGGCGAAAGGTCCAGGATTCGACCAGCGTACGATCAACCGCGAGCGGCCTGAAGATGCGCAGGAGCTGGATCGGCCCCTTGATCATGACATTGGGGTAGTAGACGGTATTGTGGCGGTTCTCGCCGAGAATCGCCTGCGCGCGCTCGGCACCGTAAGCCTGTGCCATCTGCTCGGCATAGCCGGGCACGGCCGAATAGTCGGAATGGATCGAGTGCGAAACGCCGGTATGGCCGTGACCGTGCTGCCAGACGCGGATGCCCATCTTCTGGAAGAAGTCGTAGGAGCTCATGAAGGGCGCGTAAATCTCCACCGCCATCGGCTTCGCGGTGCCGGCCGGCGCGCTCTTCCAGACCGCAACGGCCGTGCCGGCCGAGGATTCGTGCACGATCATCGGATGCATGGTATCGGTCTGATTCTCCACCAGCATCTTCCAATTGCAGTCGTGCCGGTACCGCAGCACGCCGCCCGCGACCTCGAGCCGTCCGACCGGCGAGCGATCGATCATGTTGTCGAGGCTCGAAAGCGATGCGCCGAAGAACTCCTCGAAACCCGGTCCGACGGTGCCGAGCTTGGCGAAGACGAAGCCGCGATAATTGTGGACATGCGCGACTTGGGTCATCCCGCGCACCGCGACGCTGTTCTCGAAGCCGGTATTCTCGTACTCGGCACGCAGCGGCACCGCCAGCAGGCTGCCGTCGGTGCGGAAACTCCAGGCGTGGTAGGGGCAGCGGAAAAAGCGACCGGTGTTGCCGCTTCCTTCGGTCAGCCGTGTGCCCTTATGCGGACAGCGATTGTAGAAGACCCGCACCGCGCCATCGTCGCTGCGCACCATGATCAGGGGCTGTGTACCGATGGCGGTGCTGAAATAGTCGCCTTCATGTGGCACCTGGCTGTCATGGCCGACATAGTTCCAGGTGTTGACGAAGAGATGGCGCATTTCGAGCTCGAACAGCTCTGGGTCGATGTAGAGGTCGCGATGAACCTCGGTCTCGCGCACCAGCGCCGCGACCGCCGACTTGTCGCCGCGATACTTGCTCATGCACCGCTCCCGTTGAGGCCGCTCGAAGCGGCCTCAACGCATTTAAGATTTAAAGCGTTCGGCCTGTCAATTTCGCCCGCCGCGGCGGACGACCTTGACTTGGCCTTTCCACAAATTTTAGGCTTGAAACGTTCTCATGTGCTCGAAAAGGGCGGGTTTTCCATGCGGCTCCTGTGGCAGAGCTTCGTCGACGCGACGCAAAACCCGGCCTACCTCGAGAGTCTCGCGACCTATCTCAACGACATCGCCGCGCCGGGGACGTCGGTCGAGGTGAGAGGCCTGTCGCCCCCCGACCGCGATTTCAGCCGCCTCACCGAATTCCGCTGCGCCATCATGGCGGTCGATGCGGCGCTCGAGGCCGAAGAGCGGCAATTCGACGGCTTTGTGATGGGCCATTTCCAGGATCCGGGCCTCTACGAGGCGCGATCGGCGGTGCGCATGCCGGTCACGGGCACCGGCGAAAGCACGTTGCATTTCGCGGCCCAATTCGGCCGTCGTATCGGGTTGGTGTCGATCGACCCGGTGTTCGAGGTCTGGCATCACGAGCAGGCCGAGCGCTACGGTCTCGGCCAGCGCCTTGCCGGCGTCACCGGCCTCGGCGTCGTGCCCGAGGATTTCGCCGCGGCCTTCGCCGGCGATGAGGCGGCCTTCAGCCGCATGCTGGCGCAGTTCCTGGCCTGTGCCGAGCCGCTTGTAAAACGAGGCGCCGATATCGTGGTGCCGGCGGGGGTGCTGCCCAGCCTGTTGCTGGCGCGCGAACGCGGCCTCGCGGTCGGCCACGCGCCGGTCGTCAATTGCGCCGCGGTTGCGCTCAAGACCGCGGAAATGGCGGTGGCGCTCTACCGGCTGAACGGTCTCGAGGCAAGTCGCGGTCCCAGCTTCGCCCTCGCCCCGGCACGGGCGGTCGCGGATTTTCGCGCCTTCGTGGCCCGCGGCTTGCGCCTGGATTGACCGTGGGCGAGCGGTGACAACGAGAATGAGGAGGAAGATGGCAATGAGATGGTATCGGTCGAGCGCAGCCATCGCGGTGGCGGCGATCATGGCAGCAGGAACCGCCCGCGCCGACATCACGGTCGGGTTCGTGACCTCGCTCAGCGGCCCCGGCTCGTCGATCGGCATTCCCTACGGCCGCGGCATGGACGCCGCCTATGCCTATGCCGACACCGTCGACGGCCAGAAAATCAAGCTGGTTCGGCTCGATGACGGCACCGATCCTTCGACCGCCGCGCGCGACGCCCGCAAGTTGATCGAGGACGACAAGGTCGACATCCTCATCGGCACCGCGACCACCCCTTCGGCCAGCGCCATGATGGCGGTGGCCAACGAATTGAAGGTCCCGATGATCTCGCTGTCACCGCTCAAGGCGAGCCAAAGCAGCGATGCCTGGGGCATCTCCGTGGTGCAGCCACCGCCCCTGATGGTCAGCGTCCCCGTCGAGCGGATGGTACGGGACGGCGTCAAGACCGTGGGCTTTATCGGCTTTTCCGACGCCTGGGGCGACCTCGTCTATGGCGGCGCCAAGCGCGCCGCCGATGCCGGTAAGATCAAGCTGGTCGCAACGGAGCGTTATGCGCGCACCGATACCTCGGTGACGGGCCAGGCCTTGAGGATCTTTGCGGCCCATCCCGACGCGGTGCTGATAGGCGGTTCGGGAACCCAGGCCGCTCTGCCGATCCTGGCGCTGGCGCAGCTTGGCTATAAGGGCAAGTTCTACGGCACGCCGGCGCTCCTCAACGCCGACTTCATTCGCCTTGGCGGCAAGGCGGCCGAGGGCGTCGTCGTCTCGGCGGGGCCGGTGATGGTCGCCGCGCAGCTTCCCGCGGACCACTATGCCAAGAAGATCTCGTTGACCTTCTTCGACGCCTATAAGAGGGCAACCGGCCAAGTCAGCACCAACGCCTTCTCGCCCTACGGCTTCGATACCTGGGTCCTGTTCCTCGACGCCGCCAAACGGGCGTTGACCAAGGCGAAGCCCGGAACCCAGGAGTTCCGCGCCGCGCTCCGGGATGCGATCTTCGCCACCAAGGGCGTCGATGGCACCAACGGCATCTATAATTGCCATCCTGGCTCGGCCTATTGCTCGGATCAGCGCGGCCTGGTGTTGGTGCGGCTGGTCGACGGCAAGTGGACATACGCCCCGTGATCGCGGCGCGCTGACCGGACCATCGATCGATGAACGCCCAGATCGCGGCCATCCTGGCGATGGATGGGATCGCGACGGGCGCGATTTATGTGCTGATCGGGATCGGCTTCGTCCTGATCTTCGCGGTGACGCGCGTGATTTACGTGCCGTTCGGCGATATCGCCGCGTTCACGGCCTTGACGCTGGCGGCGCTCGAGACCGGTCATGTGCCGGGCACGGTCGGACTGGTGATCGGCCTCGCCGTTCTTGCCACCCTGCTCGAAGTTGCGGCAAGGCTGCGCGCGCGAAGGCTGGGCGGGCTACCCCGCGCCATGCTGCTGACGCTGGTCCTGCCGCTCGTGCCGGT
Source organism: Alphaproteobacteria bacterium (assembly GCA_030041335.1). Classification (GTDB taxonomy): domain Bacteria; phylum Pseudomonadota; class Alphaproteobacteria; order ATCC43930; family CGMCC-115725; genus JAATGI01. Next base: position 21,478 of record JASHOB010000175.1, read on the forward strand.
GCTGGCGGCGTGGCTGGCCGCGGGCCGCGATCTGGGGATGGCCGGACGGGTCGCACTTTCGCTGGCGCTGATAATGCCGGTCGCGCCGCTCTTGGACCGCATCGTGTTCCGGCCGGTCGCCGACGCGTCGGTCTTGCTGCTGCTCACCGTAGCGGTGGTGCTGCATTTCGGGCTTGTCGGGCTCGGCTTGCTGTTCTTCGGACCCGAGGGGGTGCGTACGCAGCCCTTGACCGACGCGATGTTCACGGTCGGCGGCATGAATTTCTCCGTGCAAACCCTGCTGATCGTCGCCGCCTCGATCGTTTTCAGCGGTCTCCTGTTCCTGTTCTTCGAATTCACGCTCGCGGGCAAGGCGCTGCGCGCCACGGCAGCGAACCCGACCGGCGCCCGGCTCATGGGTATCAGGCCGGCGACCACCAGCACCATCGCCTATGTGCTGGCGTCGCTCCTGGCCGGCATCTCCGGCATTCTGATCGCACCGGTGACCACCATCTTTTACGATTCGGGCTTCCTGATCGGGCTCAAGGCATTCGTCGGCGCGATCATCGGCGCGATGGCGAGCTACCCCCTAACGGCCGCAGGTGCGATCTTTGTCGGCCTTCTCGAAAGCTTCGCCTCGTTCTGGAGCAGCGATTTCAAGGACGCAATCGTGTTCGGCGTGCTGATCCCGGTGCTGCTCTGGCGCTCCCTTGGCTTCCGCGAAAGCGAAGAAGAAACCGAAGAATGACTGCGCGCCGTCTGCGGCTGCTTGGTGTCGTCGCCGTGGCGCTCTTTGCCTTGGCGCCGGCGCTGGTCAGTCCCTTCAGCGTCACCTTGCTCAATTTCATCGGCATCTATGCGCTCGTGGCGCTCGGGATCGTGCTGCTGACCGGGGTCGGCGGCATGCTGTCCTTCGGCCAGGCGGCGTTCGTCGGCGTCGCCGCCTACGCCACCGCGTGGGCGACGACGGCCCACGGGTGGTCGCCCTGGCTTGGCCTGATCCTGGCGCTGGTGCTGACAGCGGCGGTGGCGACGGTCGTCGGATCGGTGACGCTGCGCCTCGGCGGCCATTTCCTATCGCTCAGCACCATCGCCTGGGGACTCGCGATCTACTTCCTCTTCGGCAATATCGACGCGCTCGGCCATTTCACCGGCATCAGCGACGTGCCGCCGATCGCGATCGGTGCGCTCAGTCTTGGGAGCGGTGCGGCAATCTTCTATCTGATCTGGGGCGTGCTGATCGCGGCATGGCTCCTCGCGGCCAACCTGCTCGATGCGCGTCAGGGGCGGGCAATCCGTGCGTTACGCGGGGGCCGGATTCTGGTCGAAAGCCTCGGCATCGACGCCTTCCGCATCAAGCTCGCGACCTTCGTTCTGGCGGCGCTGTTATCGGCCCTGTCGGGCTGGCTGCAGGCCCATATGACGCGGTTCGTCAGCCCGGCGCCGTTCGACGCTACCGCCGGCATCTTCTATCTGCTGATGGCCATGGTGGGCGGCATCGGCGCTCTCGGCGGCGCGGCCGTGGGCGCGGCCATCGTGACGTTGTTGCGCAACAGCATTCAAGACTACCTGCCGCTGGTCGCGCCGGGCGTCGCCGGCCAACTCGAGATTGTTGTGTTCTCGGTAATGTTCATCCTGTTGCTGCAGCGCGCGCGGACCGGTCTGGTGCCGCTGGCTCTGCGCTATCTGCCGGCCGCCAAGCCCGCGCCGGTGGTCGACGCCCGGCCGCTGCCCCGGCGACCCCAGCCGCCCCGGGGCGAGCCGGTGCTCCGCGTGGAAGCGCTGTCCCGGCGGTTCGGCGGCCTGGTTGCCGTCAACCAGGTCAGCTTCGCACTCGGGGCCGGTGAGATACTGGGACTGATCGGCCCCAACGGCGCCGGCAAGACCACGATGTTCAACCTGATCACCGGTGCGCTGCGCGCGGATGGCGGACGTGTGCTGTTCTGCGGTACCGACATAACCCGCACCCCGCAGCGTCACATCGCGCGTGCCGGCATTGCCCGCACCTTTCAGCACGTCAAGCTGCGGCCCGCCATGTCGGCGCTCGACAACGTGCTGCTGGGCACCTATGCGCGCACGCGCGCCGGCTTTGTCGCGGGCGCCCTGCGGCTCGACCGCGGCGAGGAAGCGCAGGCTCGGTTCGAGGCGATGCGGCAGCTGCGCCGGATCGGCCTGGCCGATCGCGCCTTCGACCCCGCGGGCGCGCTCCCGCTCGCCAATCAGCGTCTCCTCGAGATCGCGCGCGCGCTCGCTGCCGATCCGGTGCTGCTGGTCCTCGACGAGCCGGCGGCGGGCTTGCGGCGCCTCGAGAAGGAGGCGCTGGCACGGCTGCTCGTGGCGCTGCGCGGCGAGGGTCTCACCATCCTCCTGGTCGAGCACGACATGGACTTCGTGATGGGTCTGGTTGATCGCTGCGTGGTGATGGATTTTGGCGCCAAGCTGTGCGAGGGCGTCCCGGTCGAGATCCGGCGCGATGTCCGCGTCCAGGAAGCGTATCTTGGGAGCGTCGCCTGATGGCGCTCTTATCGCTCGAGAACCTTTGGGTGTCCTACGGCAAGGTCGAGGCGGTGCGCGGCGTCTCGCTCGCGATCGAGCCGGGAGAGATCGTCACCGTGATCGGTCCGAACGGCGCCGGCAAGACAACGCTGCTCTCGGCCGCGATGGGGCTCTTGCCCTCGCGCGGTGCCATGACCTTCGACGGGGTCGATCTGCGCCGGCTCGATATCGAGGCGCGGGTCGAGCGGGGCTTTTGCCTGGTGCCGGAGACACGCGAGCTGTTCGCCAATATGAGCGTCGCCGACAATTTGCTCCTTGGCGGCTATGCCCGGCGGCGCGATGCGGCCGGCCGGCGTCGGGCGCTCGACGAGGTCATGGAGCGCTTCCCGCGTCTCGCCGAGCGGCGCACGCAGCCCGCCGGCACGCTCTCAGGCGGCGAGCGGCAAATGCTGGCGCTGGGCCGCGCGCTGATGGCGCGGCCGCGCCTTCTTCTGCTCGACGAACCGAGCCTCGGACTCGCCCCGCTCATCGTACGCGAGGTCTTCCACATCATCGCGTCGCTGCACGGCCTGGGCGTGGCGATCCTGCTGGTCGAGCAGAATGCACGCGCGGCGCTGGAAACGGCCGACACGGGCCATGTACTCGAGGCCGGCGAAATCGTCCATTCCGGTCCGGCCGCCGCGCTGATGAACGATCCCAAGGTCGCGGCTTCCTATCTCGGCGGCCGCTGAAAATCCAGCACGCGCGTTGTCATCGGGTAGTGTGTCACTGGCCCGGCATAAGGCGGGAATCGGTGAAAATCAGCGCGCATCTCGTGCCGTACCGGCGAATTGAGCGCCGCGCGCAGCGCCGCCTCATCGTCGAACACGACCTTGTTGCGCTGCAGATGCGCGACACGTCGCGCGGACAAGGTGCTGCACCAGTCGAGCCTGGTGTAGAGCTCGAGTTCCCGCAGGCCCGGCAGGCGCACCATAAGCGGCGTATGGTTGGCGATGTAGTGGCCGAGCCAGGCCGGCGCGTCCTCGGCCTCGCCCTCATAGGAAACCAGATAGGTGCAGCACCGAGATATCGGCGTTTGCGCATCGGCGACGGGAAAGGTCCGGGCCAGCATCGCCTGCTGCGTCGCCTCGGCGCCGGCGAGGCTCGGAAACGCATTGGCGGACAGAATCTCGTGGAGACCGCCGCCATCCACCAGAGCGGCTTCGAGTGCCGCGATGTCGGGGAAGTAGAATTGAAGCGTCAACATCGGCGGCGGCCCGTCATCGAGGTGGGGATCGTCGGTGGCAGCGGGGGTGAACGCCAGCGCCTTGGCGAGACCGGGTAATGCCGACGCGAGCGCGTGGAGCCGCGACCATTCGGCCTCACTAAGGACGATGTTCGGGCGCCCGGGGTGCTCGAAGGACAGGAAGAAGCTTATATCCATGGTAGGCTCGATTGCCTGGCGGGGCGTCAGCGCGCCGTTGCGGCGATCTGGCGCAAGGCAGCCCGCCCCAGGATGCCATAGGGATTGGCCAAGGTCTCGATCACCTCGAAATGATTGTAGCCGTCGAGGATCAGACTCTCGATCCGCTTTCCTGCCGCGGCGACGGCGGCCGAGAAATCCCGCGCCTGCCGGACGAATTCCGGCGTCTCGAGGGTGCCGCTGGCGATGATGAGCGGCGCACGCAGCCTGGCAACGTGACGTTGTGGACTGAAGTCATGTTCCATCGCGTCGTCGAGCTTGACATAGGAGTTGCGCACGGACAGCCGGATCGGTCTCAAATCGTAAACGCCGCTGGCGCATAGCCCCCCTTTGATGACGTCCGCGGGCAAACCGAATTCGCGCCAATCCGTGGTCAGTAGGACGGCCGCGAGGTGGCCGCCCGAGGAATGGCCGGCGAGGTAAAGCCGATCGGGATCGCCGCCGAAACCGGCGGCATTTTTGTAGAGCCAGGCCAGCGCGCGGCGGAGCTGGTCGACCATGGTGGCGAGGCCGTCGGCGGCATTCTGGACCGAGACGAAATCGAGCACCGCAAAATGGATTCCGGCGCGGACGAAGGGTTCGGCCGGGAACGCGTAGTTCTCGGCAAGACCCCCGCGCCACGCGCCGCCATGGACGAAAATCTCGACGGGAGCGTTTGCTTCCGCGGCCCGAAAGACGTCGAGTCGCTCGATCTCGGTTGGGCCGTAGGCGAACTGTCGCGGCGGGCCCAGATGCCGCCGCGTCAGTTCGCTGGCGCTGATGTAGCGGCCGAGAAGCTGATCGCGATTGGCCGCGTAGACCGTCTGCTCGTAGGCCGCGTCCAGCGCCGCCTGATCGTAGTCGAGAAAGACCTTGGGGCCCGCCATGACTTAACTCCAAAATGTCGGTGTTGACCTGCCGCCTGCGGCCGCAGCAGATTTGGCCTCCCTCCGCGTCGGCTCTCACAAGCCCAGCAGACGCCGATATCGCAGATAGATAGCCAAAATCCCGTCTTTCGCGTCGTCTCTCAGGCGCACCGGCTTCGGGCCGTATCAGTAAATCCACGGCACGAGGCGCCAGGTGCGCGCAAAGTAATCGTCATATTCCTTCCCGAAGTGCTGGCGCAGCAACCTTTCCTCGGAGCGTATGCGTGGAACCATAGGAATCAAGAGGAGGAGGGAGAGCAGCAGGCCCACGATCGAGCGGAAGGCGAGCGCCCAGCCGACCGCCGTGACCAGCATGCCGAGATAGCTTGGGTTGCGGATGAGTCCATAGATGCCGCGCGTTTCGAGCTTGTGCTCGGCCTGGATCGCCACCAACCCGCTGAAACGGTCCTTCAGCACGAAAACCGGGATGAGCCGGAGCGTGCTGCCGACGGCGCAGATAGAAACGCCGAACCAGCGCACGGCGTCGCCGTCGATGATCCAGAAGCCGACGCGGTCGGTGTAGGCCGAGAGATATGCCCCCGACAGCGCGATGACCATGAACGCGGCGAGGACCCAGCGGTCGCTTTTGTCTTCTTTCTGTCCGGAGCTCAGGCCGCTGCTTCCCGAGAACATCGCGACGACGATGAAGAAAATAGTGACCCATGCGAGCGCTTGGCGCGCAGGGTGCGCGAAGAAGGCGGTCCATCCGCCCCACCCCCAGATGCCGAGCCCGAATTGCAGGGCAGCCGCCAAGAGACCGGTTATGAGTATTGCGATCGCAGTCCCCGGCCCGCCTGCCCTGCGCCTGGTTCCCGTTTCGCTCACTTCGCCAGCCGCTCCGCCGCGCTTCAAAGATCAGGCCGACGCCAGGTTTGAAGTAGATATCGGATCGAGTCCGACTGACCCGAAGTCGACACGCGCTTGGGGCCACGCCACGTCATTGGCGCCCGAAGCGCGGTTCGGCGCCTATCGATTTGAGGCCCTCCCCCGGGCCGACGGCCGTCGGCGGCGATTGGCGGCAGGCCGGCATGCCGACGGAGCGCGACCGGCGATTTCAAGCGGAAGCGAGTACCGGGCTAAATAATTCGTGCAACACCCGCAATACCTGTCGGCGGCGGCCATCGTCAGGTTCAAGAAGCGACAGGGTCATTTCTTCTGCTGCCAAGCTTTGCTCCATGGGGACGCGCAGCGCGCTTCGCACCGGGATCAACGGCATTTCGAATATCTCGGTCGCGAGCCATTTTGGCAGGAGAACCTGCATTTCGCCCGCTTGGTTTTCCTTGACGATGTGGGCGGCTGCTCGCTCGAGCCGTTCGCGGGCAAGAAGCGAATTGGACGCATGCGGGGCGAGACGCCAGCAGATGGCACGCAGGGCGGTCGGTGTATGGCCGATATCGCGACACCAGCTTAGAAGCAGCCCATCAAGAACCGCCGCGGGAAAGATCTGCACGCCATTGAGAATGAGATAGATTGGCCAGACTTGTTGCGGATGCATGACCGCCTGCCCAACCAAACACAGCTTGCCCTCGGCGACAGACGCTGTGCCGCGAGCGTGATAACCAAAGCCATCCCCAAGCTCGAAGCCAAGCTTGCCATCCTCCCCGTGCAGATCGAGGACGAAGGCGAACAGACGGCGCATTCCGGTGAATGAACCGTGTATCAGCAGCCACAGCCCGCCATAGAGTGCAACACTCTCGTCAAACGCCGACGCCGTGTCGGTCACCGACGGCGAGCGGGCGGATCTTATGCCAATGCAGACGGCAAATTCGCCGAGCGGCAGGCTCCAGTCGCTACGCGAAAAATCGCCAATCTGGTGGCGCACCAGTTCAGTCAGGCGAACAATGCTTTGCTCGCCCGGACGTACCCGGCCCGACGCCCACCGCGTCGCCACCGATTTGTCGACGCCGACCGCGTGCGCAAGCTGGACGCGGCTCAAGCTCAGCCTGTCGCACATCAAACTTAGCTTTTCGGTGAAGTGTTCGATCGTAGGAGAACGCGGCATCGCTTGGTCCTGTTCGGAGCGGACTGTGCCACTTGGCGCATGTTCCTGCACTTTACCGCAACTCGGTCCGGCGAGCACGAGTTTGTCGAGCTCAATCGTGTTGCACAGAGTGATTTGATTGTCGTTGGTGCCGCGATCGGTGGCGGCAACCGACGTGCCTCGCAGTGCAGTTCTACGCCCGTTGCCGCAACTAGGCGCCGATCATACACAAATCATAGGATCTGAACCGTAGCAAAACTCGGGTGGAGAGCCGGATGCGACCAGGCTACCGAGTGACCGGCAGCGCCGTCCTGGCGATGGTCGTTGCGGGCGGTGCGATGCTGGGGTGGGCCGCAGTTGGCCAACAGGCAGCGGCACCCCGGGACGCGAGCACCATGTTCATGCGCATCGCCACGGTGCTGCAGAGTCCGCGATGCCTGAACTGTCACACCGTCACGGATTTCCCCCGGCAGGGCGACGACCGCCACGCGCATATCTTCCTGATATCACGCGGTCCCGACGACAGGGGCTGGCCATTCGCCCGCTGTACCTCCTGCCATGGAGACGCCAACAACGACGCCACCGGTATCCCCGGCCGGCCGGATTGGCACCTCGCGCCGCTGAGCATGGGGTGGGAAGGATTGTCGCCCGCTCGGCTGTGTCACCGGTTGCTCGACCCGGCGGCGAACGGACATCGCTCGCCGCAACAGATCGCAGACCACATCACCCACGACCGGCAGTTCGTGGCCTGGGCCTGGTCGCCGGGCCGCAATCTTGCGGGTGTCGAGCGGTCGGTGCCGCCGATTCCTCACGATGAATTCGCACGCTTGGTCGAGCAATGGGTCGCGGCGGGAGCGCCCTGTCCGCAGTAGCTGTTTCACGCAAGCCCGAGGAGCAAATCATGCCTTCGCGCGTCGCCTGCGTTTTCCTTGGAGGACTTCTCGCGGCATCGGTCGCGTGCCCGATGTGCGCACGCGCCCAGGCGCCCGACGAGTGGATCACGATGAACAAGGACTATTCGAGCCAGCGCTATGTCGATCTGGATCAGATCACGCCTGCGAATGTTGGTTCGCTGAAAGAAGTCTGCGAGGTTCGGATCAACGACCCGGCGGTCGCCGTCTTCACCAGTGGCCTGTTGATGGTGGGGCGGACGATCTACGTCAACACGCTGCGCGCGACATACGCCATTGATGCCGCCAGTTGCGATTTACGCTGGCGCTATCAGATCGCGTTCAAGAGGCCGGAGCACGGCGTTGCCAGCCGCGGATCCGGATACGGCGACGGCAAGATCTTCTTCGGCACGGTCGACGGCCAGCTGATCGCGCTCGATGCGGAAACCGGTAAGCCGCTTTGGGACGTCGAGAACGCAATCGGCCATGGCGAGAATTTCATCTCTGCGCCGATTGCCTGGGGCGGCAAGGTATTCCTCGGGATCGGCGTCAGCGATAACGGCATACGCGGCCGGTTCATGGCTTTCGATGCCACCACCGGCAAGGAATTGTGGCGCTGGTACACTATACCGCTCGGTAACGAGCCCGGCGCCCAAAGCTGGGGGAACAAGCCTTCGGTTCCCCCGGCCGGCGGCGGATTCTGGGCGAGCGCTTCGCTCGACCCGATGACGGGCGAGGTCTTTGCTCCCGTCGCCAATCCTTTCCCCGATTACCTCGCCGCGGTCCGCCCGGGCGCCAATCTGTACACGAACTCCATCGTGTCGTTGAACATCAGCAACGGCAAGATGAATTGGTACCATCAAGGGGTGCCGCACGATCAGCATGATTGGGATCTCGGCACGTCGCCTACTTTGTATCGCGGCCGCAGCGGCAAGAACATGCTGGCGATCGCCGGCAAGGACGGCACGGTGCTGGGGATCGACCGCGACTCCAAGGAACTCGTGTTTCGGACGCCGGGGACCACGCGGGCGAACGACGGCCCTATCGGCGCAAACCCAGTCCTGGTGTGTCCCGGTACACTGGGCGGGGCGCAATGGAACGGTACCTCGTACAACCCTGACACCGGCACGCTCTACACCGGCATGGTGGATTGGTGTTGGTATTATGGCGAAGTGCCCAATCCGGCCGACCCGGCTCATCCCATTCCAACGCCGGTCTGGAACTTCGCTGCGCCGCCGCGAGGCCAGATCACCGCGATCGACGGTGAGAGCGGCGACATACTTTGGCAGTATCGTGCCGCCGGACCGGTCCTCGCCGGACTGGTGCCGACGAAGAGCGGTCTTCTGTTCGCCGGCGACGTGCGCGGCAACCTTCTCGCCCTCGACGCCCGGACCGGGGCTGTGCTCGATCGTCTTGACGCCGGAGGGGCACTCAATAACGGGTTGATCAGCTACGCGGTCGACGGCACGCAATATGTCGCCGCGGTGGTCGGTGGCGTGGCACTGAACACCGCCGGGGTGGCGGGGCCTTTGCGGGTGAGCATCTTCGGCCTGCACGGCAACGATACGCCAAAGATCGTGCGGCTCGTTCCGTTGCCGCGTCCCGGCAGCACGCGGGCCGAGCAGGCTGCAAAGGAATATGACGGGGTATGCGCTGACTGCCACGGGGTGAATGCAGCCGGCGGCACATATCCGACCCTGGAGCGGCAGACACAGCTTGCCGGCAATCCCGAAGCGCTGAAAGCGTTTCTCGCTTATGTGCCGCCACCGATGCCGCGCCTCTATCCGGGCCTCTTGAGCGACGCGGACGTCGCGCTCATTGCCGAGCATCTGAGGGTGCTTTTGACGCCGCCGTCGGCGAAGCAGGAGCCGCCGGCCGCCCAGCAAAACTCCCCGCCTCGTCCGTGATGCGCGAGCGCCGAGCCACAGGGTGGCGGACGGCCATCCCGGTTTCGCTGTGCCGAAGGCGCAGCCTTGGCCGATGGAGCGACGGCGCAGCCCGCAGGGTCCGGGCGCGGTCTCTACCGTTTCCCTGCTGTCACGTCGCTGCAATGTCTCCATTGGGGAGGACGCTGATGAAGGCTCCTGTTCGCGCGATCGCGCTGGCTTTCGCGATTTTGGCGATGGTTTCCGCGCAGGCCGTCGCGGCGTCGCCGCTCGACGAGGCCATGAAAGGATACAAATACCTCCGGGGCGAGCGGCACGGCCCCATCCTGGTCATCCGCTTCTACAATCCGCCGACAAATCTGCTGTCTGCGCCAATGACCGGCGAAATCCGCGATCTGGTGCATCGGGTGGACGCCGATGCAGCGACGCGTGTGGTCATCTTCACCGGCGGCGTGCCGGATTACTTCATCCAACATTATGACACAAGTGAAATGCTGCTACCGCCCGGCGTGACTATGCCGCCGGCCCAGTTCGCCCTCAACGCGACCGACAGAACCTATCTCGAGCTCGAGGCGCTTTCGAAGCCGACCATTGCGGCCATCAACGGGCATGCCCAAGGCGGCGGCCTCGAGCTAGCCCTGGCATGCGATTTTCGCCTCATCACTGACCCGGGCGAGCTCGGATTTGGGGAGATCACCCTGGGAATGCTCCCTGCCGCGGGCGGCACCGTGCGCCTGCCGCGACTGATCGGGATCGCCCGGGCAAAGGAGATCATCATGCTGGGGAGGAACATCGATGCCGCGACGGCGGTGCGTTATGGCGTCGTGATGAAGGCGGTTCCGCCCGATCAGCTCATGCACGAGTCGATGCAACTCGCCGAGCGGCTAGCGGCTTTCTCTCCGGCCGCCCTCAAACTCATCAAGAAGGTCATGGACGCGTCTTTCAAGATGCCTTTGGAAGATGCCCTCAAGCTTGAGGACCACTCATTCGAGGCGCTGATGGGCACCGCCGAAGCACAGCGCCTGGTCAAGAGATACGTCGAACAGAATCAGCGCTGGAATGCCTCGCAGGAGGGATTGCCGCCCTGAACGCGGAGAACCGAAGCGAAGGGCGGGAGGACGACATGCTCAGGCGACCTACTTCGCGAGGCCGGTCTCTACAACACTGCTGCCTCTCCCTTGTCCTGGCGACACGGACCGGTTTCTCGCCTTTCCATGGCATCACCCTCGGCGCCGATCGAGCCGCCAGCGAAGCGCCGCAAGTCATCTCTGCGAAGCTTCGTAACGCCCGGGTACGTCTCCAGGTTCGCGCCATTCCCGTTGGAGCGGCCGGCAGCATTCCGATTGCCGCCCCTCCCTCCCCGGAGCCACATGCTCGGTTGCGAATATTGGGCCTGTTTGCGGCACTTCTCTTGCTTCTGACACTCGTCTCCGTCGCCGCCTCTGCCCAGTCGCAACAGAACCCCCCGACGACTGCGGCGATACCAGCAACGTCGTCAACCACCGCGCCGGCTTCCGCCCTTGCGGATCCGGCATCAGGCGATGGCTCGACCGTCGGGATTGCGGCGCCACTCGCGGTCGAGAATCCTCCCGAGTACAGCGGGATTGCGCTCAATCCGCGCGCCGTCAGCGGGCTCTTTTACTCGGGCTTGCTGCAACAAGCGCTTGGCTTGAGCCCGGACTCGGCGCTCAGGATCGGTGGAATAGTCGATCTTGGCGGCAACTGGCTCGTTTCGGGCGGGCTCGATCCGCACCGGTTGTCGGGCGATTTTGCTGCCAGCTTTGGTGCCGATGTCGATATGGAAAAAGCCTTCCACATTCCGGGCGCCGAGTTCTACGCGAGCATCGGGCTCTATCAAGGCACCAACGCCAACGGTGAAGCCGGTTCCGTTCAAGACTACGACAACCTGGCCCCCGGGATCGATTTTCACCGCACCGAGCTTTATGAGCTGTGGTGGCACCAACGTCTTTTCGACGACCGGCTGCTCATCAAAATCGGCAAGATCAATGGCACCGCCGAGTTCGACCAGGTCCTGATTCCTGTCCCGATCCCTCAAACCAACCTGCAGGATTGGACCATCAGCGACCTTTTGTATGCGCCCGTTGGTCTCAATCCGACATTGTTCGGCAGGCTGCCGGGTTCGCCGAATACCGCCTGGGGGGTGACGGCGTCATTTTTGCCGACAAACAGCATCTACGCCTCCTATGGGCTGTTCGACGGCAACGGCGCGCGTGGCGTGCAAACCGGCCTGAATGTCGGACCCGACTTCAACAGCTACAAATTCAACATCGGCGAGGCCGGATACGCATGGCGCCTCGGCGACGAGGGCAAGCCGGGCCGGATCGGCGTCGGCGTTTGGGGACAGACCGGAACGCTGTTCAGCGGCAATCTGACGCCAGTCCAGGGGGCGAACGGCTTTTATGCCTTCGGGTCGCAGCGCTTGTGGTACCAGCATCCGGGCCGCGACCCGAGCGGGCTAATCGGCTTTCTCCAATTCGGTGACAGCAATTCCTCGGCAAATATCGCGACCCGCTATGTCGGCACCGGGCTGACCGCCCTCGGGCTAATCCCGGGTCGCCCGGCCGATTCGATGGGTATCGGCCTCGCCTGGAGCAAGCTGAACTCCGGGCAGTATGCGGGCGCGATCTTCTTCCCCGACGTACCCTATCCTTATCTTTCGGCAACATCCTTCCGCTCGTCTGAGACGATGCTGCAGGCCGACTATCAGCTGGTGCTGATCCCGTACAAGCTCGTGCTGCAAGCCGCCTATACGGCGATCCCGACGCCGGGCGCGCGTCCTGGCATCCCCTGGGCAAATGCCCTGACGCTGCGCCTGGCAACCATCTTCTAACCGGACCCGGGAGGAATCGGACATGAGGCACTTGACCAGATTAACGATCAGCCTGGTGATGGCGGCATCGACCACAGCGCTTTCGGCGCAGGCGCAACAAACCAGCCCCGGCATCGAAGGTCTCCTCGACCAAACGGTCGAAAAAAGCCAGCTGGGTCCGCGACAGGAAATGCGGGTGTTCACGACGGTGCTAGCGCCTGCAGCAAAGCTGCAGCGAAGTTATCATCCCGGAATCGAGACCTTCTACGTCCTCGAGGGTGCAATAACGGTCGAGTTTGCCGGAGAACCGCCCAAAACCGTGAAGGCGGGCGAAGCTTTGGTCGAGCCGCCTTATTCGGCGCATACCGGCTACAACCCGAGCGCCACGGAGCCAGCGAAACTGCTGAACATCTACGTCAGCAATCCAGGGGCCCCGTTCGTCGTATCGGTTCCCTAGAATTGTGGCGCGCTCGCTCGGACTTGGTTCAGCCGAAAGGCTTTTGACTGGCTCGACCAGGTCCTCGACCTCAGCCGCGCGAACGCCAACGCTGCCACAAGCGACAGGGCCGCGATAAAGATGCCTGACGCTCACTTACATGGTCGCCCCGCGGCAAGGCCGCGTCAGGGTTCCGCCAGCCCCGGCCGCCAAGCTCAATTTGAGGCCGAAGAGCAGCGTCAGCAGGGCGGGCCAAATCGACGACGGGGGACGCGTTGATCGCAACATACGTTCAAACGCCCTTGCTGCGTCACGGGAGACATGCCATGGGCTTATTCCATGTTTCAGGTTGCGTGCGCTTCGGGCGATTAGTCGCTATCGGGCTTGTCGCTGGTTGCGCCCTCGCCCCCCTTGCCGGCGCGGCGCTGGCCGCCGACGACTGGACCACGATCAATAAGGACTACTCCAGCCAGCGCTATGTCGATTTGGACCAGATAACCCCGGCCAATGCCGGCCAACTCAAAGAGATTTGCGAGATCCGGCTCAACGAGCCGATCGTGTTCAGTAGCGGACTTCTGAAGGTCGGGAACACGCTCTACGTCAACACGGCGCACCTCTCGGTCGCGTTTGACGCGACCACGTGTGACTTACGCTGGCGAGATGTGATTTCGCCAAAAGGACCCCAAGCCGGAGACAACAATCGAGGATCGGCCTATCTCGAGGGCAGAATCTTCCGTGGTACGACCGACGGCCGCCTGATCGCGCTAGACGCAAAGACGGGACGGTCGCTCTGGGACGTCCAAGGCGCAAATCCTGCCCTCGGAGAATTATTCTCCGCGGCGCCGATTGCCTGGCAGGGCAAGGTCTTTATCGGCATCGGGGTCAGCGATTTCGGCGTCGCCGGGCGCCTGATGGCATTCGATGCCGATACCGGCAAGGAACTATGGCGTTTCAACACCACGCTCGGCGCCCGAGCGGGCGGCGGCTCATGGGCAACCTATTCCCTCGATCCTACCACCGGCGAAGTATTCGGTCCGGTCGGCAACCCCTTTCCCGACTGGAACCGCAACGTCGCAGCGGGCGACAGGAATCTCACCAAATATACCGACTCTGTCATCGCGGTAGACACGGCCACTGGCCGCTTGAACTGGTCCTACCAAGTCGTTCCGCAGGATGAGCATGATTGGGATCTGGCCGCCGCGCCGACGCTCTATCGGACAGCGTCGGGCAAGGACATGATCGCCCTTGCCGGGAAGAGTGGTCGCGTCTATGGCATCGATCGCCAGACCCGCTTGCTCGTCTTCAACACCCCGGCAACGACGATCGAAAACGACCAGGTCCCCGTGAACGAGGACTGGATGCGTGTTTGTCCGGGCGTGCAGGGGGGCGCAATGTTCAATGGCGCAGCCTATGACCCGGCTATCGGCACGCTCTATGTCGGTATGAACGACCATTGCGCGTGGTATATCAGCGGGCGCCAATTCGGAGATCCGGTGTTTGCGGGGATAGGCGGCACCGCCGTCAAGGACTGGCCGGCGGCGGCAAGGCTTGAGGCGCCCCGCGGCTGGATCACGGCGATCAACGGAAAAACCGGAGCCGTGTCATGGCAATATCACGCTGAAGCGCAAGTGCAGGCCGGCATGGTGCCGACCAAGAGCGGGCTGCTCTTCGCTGGCGATACGCACGGCAACCTTCTGGTCTTCGATGCCAGGAACGGTTTCCTCTTGAAAAAGATCGATGCCGGAGGCGCCCTCAACAGCGGCTTGATCAGCTATTCGGTCGGTGGCACGCAATATGTCGCGGCTACGGTCGGCGGCGCCACCGAGAATCCGAGCACCGTCGCGGGGCCACTGCGGGTGAGCATTTATGGCCTCCATGCCGGTCCGGAACCGAAAATCATCACTCTTCCGCGTTTGGAGCCTCAGCCGTCACCGGGGCAGACCGTGAACGAAGCCGTCTATTTGGATGCATGCTCCCAGTGCCATGGTGTAGCCGGAACCGGCTCAAGCGCTCCACCGTTCACCCGACAAAGTCAGCTGGCCGATCCTGCGCGCCTCAAGCAATTCCTCGCCACGGTGCCGCCCCCAATGCCGCGCCTCTACCCCGGCGTTCTGCAAGATCAAGACGTGGAAATGATCGCCGCCTATCTGAGGACGGCGGTCTTCAAATGCGGTCCCAATGAAATCCAGAGCTGCGAATTGCCAGCGCCGCCGAGGAGCGGCGGGACAAAGGAGTGGCGGGCCATCTATTCTGTGCTGACATCGCCGCGTTGCCTCAATTGTCATCCGGTAAAATCCAATTTGCCCCGCTGGCCCCGCACGTCAGACAACTCGGGAGATGTGCAGGACTATCCACGTCAGGGCGACGATCGCCATCCGCATTACTTTCAAGTGCTGCGCGGGGACACAACGGCATTTGAGACGGCTGAAAAAACCGGGATTGTCCATCCTGGAATAGGAACGCCCTATGAGCGCTGCACATTCTGTCACGGCCCCGTCAACGATGCGAAGACTGGCATCCCCGGCACCAGCAATCCCGATTTCAACCCGGGTGAGCCGTTTTGGCTTTTGGCGCCGGCTTCGATGGCCTGGGAGTCAGCGCCGGGTGTGCCGATGACCGGCGCGCAGCTGTGCGCGCAGCTCAAGGATCGGGCACGGAACGGCAATCGAAGTTTGGCGGATATCCAGCATCACCTTGAAACCGAGCCTCTCGTCAATTGGGCATGGAATCCGGGCACGCGACCCAATGGCCAACCGCGGACAACGCCGCCGATAAGCCATCGCGAGCTGCTTGCGGATTTCCAAAAATGGATCGCTGGCGGCGCGCCCTGCCCGACTGATTGACCGGCGGGGAGCCGGCCCTCGGGTGTTTTCGCGATCGCGTGCGCTCGGGCCCGCGCTGCGCAAAAGGCGGGAGGGCGCCGCAATCACTCTAAATACAGTGCGATTTTGTAGCGATATTTGAGCGCGGAAAAGGCAACTATTCCAAGAACTTGGAAAAAATCGGCGAAATTAGTCTTTTATTAGTGGGTTGACGGCAGAATTTCCACTCTCACTTGCCGCTCCTGCGCGGTTCCGGTCGATGGTCGGTCGCACGGTGGTCAGAGTGAGGTTGGCGCAATCATTGACCTTGCTCAGCCGTACCATGCGATGAAAATAATGTCAGGCCGCGTGGATAAAGCTCATGCCGCGCGCTTCACGCTCATCAGCATTATTTTTGTTGCTGTCCAAATCGCGATTCTCGCACTTGGCTGGGGAGCGCTTCGCCTCGTCGATACGACACGGGCTTACGCCACCGGCGAGTCACTCTATTCGAAAGCATCGAGCGCCGCCGTTATCGATCTATACCGGTTTGCCGACACACGCGACGATCTTTATTGGAAGTCGTTTCTTTCATCCTTGGACGTGGTGCTTGGCGATCAGCAAGCGCGTGAAGAGCTGTTGGGGAACAGTCCCGATTATGACCTGGCGACCGCCGGTTTTCTTCGCGGCGGTAACGATATTCGCGACATCCCGGATGCCATTCGCGTCTTCCGCTGGTTTCAAAATTGGCATCCGTTCAAAGCCGCGCTGAACGATTGGCAGCACGGCGATGAGCTGATGGAGCACCTGCGGGGCTTGGGCACCGAGCTCCATGGGTTGTTGCGGGAACCAGTGGTGGCGCAATCGGATCTCGACCGCGTCATGCGCGAGATCGATTCGTCAAATCGTCAGCTCACAGAGCTGGAGCGCCATTTTGCCGTCCATATCGCCAAGGCCGCTCGCGCAGCGAAGAGGCTGGTCACGGTCGTACTTTGCTGCGTCAGTCTTGCGCTCTGGATTTTCGGTGTCGGCTTGTCTTGGCGAGCCTTCCGCAGAGGCATCATCGCGGAAGCCGATCTGAGACAAAGCGAAAAGCGCTTCCGCGATTTCGCGGTGGTCGCCTCGGATTGGTTTTGGGAGACTGACGCCGGACTTCGCATCACTTACCTATCCGACCGGTTTGCCAGCGCGACCGGCATCACGCCGCAGGAACTGCAAGAGGATACGAACGCGCGCGGCGGCTGGTGGCATGTCACAAGGCCAAGCGCCGAGTGCGTCACCAGGGTGACAGAGCGTAGGGGCTTCCGCGGACACATACATCGTCATGTCGATGCCAACGGCGAGTCCCAGTACTGGAAGATCAGCGGAATACCTGTGTTTGATGCGGCGGGAGTGTTTCAGGGTTACCGCGGGACAGGAACCAATGTTACTGCCGAGGTCCGTGCTTCAGAAGCGCTGCGCGAGGCCAAAGAGGCATCTGATGTCGCGAACCGCGCGAAGTCGGAATTTCTTGCGAACATAAGTCATGAACTGCGCACGCCGCTCAACGCTATTCTCGGTTTCTCCGCGATCGCCAAGGATCAACTGCTGGGCGACGCCCCGCAAAAATACGCTGAATATGCCGCGGACATCTTCAATTCGGGCAACCTGTTGCTGGCTCTGATCAACGATATTCTCGATCTTTCCAAGATCGAAGCCGGGCGGATGGTCCTCGACGAGGAGCTCGTCGACATCAGTGAAATAATAGAAGGGTCGATTCGTCTCATCCAACAGAAGGTCCATTCAGCACGGCTCAATCTCTTCACCGACGTCGCCGATAATCTGCCACTGCTCCGCGGCGATCAGCGGAAGCTCACGCAACTCATCCTCAATCTACTATCGAATTCGGTCAAATTTACGCCGCGCGACGGGTCGATTTCAGTTACCGCTTCTCGTGATATAAGCGGCAATCTCAGAGTCCTCATCAGGGATACCGGGATCGGGATCCCCGCCGACAAGATCGGAACGGTGCTCGAGCCGTTCGGCCAGATCCAGAACAGCATGACCCGGACCCATGCGGGAACGGGGCTCGGCCTCCCTCTGGCCAAAGCGCTCACCGAACTGCACGATGGCACTTTGACGCTCAGGAGCGAACCGGGTCGCGGAACGGATGTCGTCATCACGCTTCCGCGAGAGCGGTTGCTGGATATGCCTTCGCTCCAGCGCGACGAAATGCAGACGCTGGCGCTTTAGGCAGCCATGAGCCGCGGCAGGAATTTAGCTTCGACCTCATCGGCCGCGCGGGCGAACAGCTTAATGGTTTGTCCAACCGCCCGCTCGATCTGGCTCGCATCGTTGATCGAGCTGTACGCCCGTGCCAGATCCAGATCGATATCGAGATGCGAGGGCCCGTCTCCGTGAGACGCCAGGTGAACCTCACCCCAGATCCATCGCTTCCTCGTGAACAAGCCGGTAAATGCCGACGAGCCATTGAGAAACCGCGACAGTTCCTCGGCGATGAACTCGGTACCGGCCAGGGTGGCGAAGAAGCTCGGCATGTTCTTGGTATAAGACCGCGCAATCAGCGCCTCGACGCCCGCTACGCATTCTCCCTCGAGAGCGTCGAGCCCAAGGCACTTCGCATCCTTTAGCCAGTGGGCCCTATGCGTCCCTTCTTCCTGCTTCATTTCGCGTACCGCCCGGGCAATACCAACGAAGACGCGGCGTGTTTGCGAATCGCCAAACTTGTGGGCTAGTTGATGCCTAGGCAGCACTTGCCGGTCAATCGCGAGTTCGAACTCACGCACAAACGGCCAGAAACCAATTTTGAGGGCGATGGCAGCTTGCCTGCTGCCGCTCCGTGCCTCGCGGATCAACGACGACGCGCCGACCACTTGCGCCGCGTAATCCCGCAACGCCCGGAGATCAAAGAATTCCCCGTTATCTTCATGAAAAAGCTCGATTTTCATCCCATGCTCCCAGTAATTCGGCCAAGCTGATAATCTTAATATATTCGATCTTGAGCGTTGTAAAAAGCCGGGGCATTGCAAGGCCGAGGCGCACCTCGGCGCCCCCTCAAAGGCTTTTGAAGGGAGTTCCCAGTTGGGGAGTGAATAGATCGAGCCCGGCCGAGCGGCAGGGCTTGAGCGCCCTGCCCCCGGGAGCCTTCACGACCTTAGGGCCGGAATCAGGTCAGGTCGAAGCGGTCGGCGTTCATCACCTTGGCCCACGCCGCCACAAAATCGGCCACAAACTTCGTTTCCGCGTCATCGGCGGCGTAGACTTCGGCAAGCGCCCGCAACTCGGAGTTCGAACCGAAGATCAGGTCGACCCGAGTGCCGGTCCACGTCAGTTTGCCGCTCTTGCGGTCGTGCCCCTCGAACACGTTCTCATCCGAGGTCGTCTTCCACTCGGTGCCCATGTCCAACAGGTTAACGAAGAAGTCGTTGGTCAGCGTCTCCGGACGAATGGTGAAGACGCCGTGCTGCGACTTGCCGTGGTTTGCGCCAAGGACGCGCAGGCCGCCGACGAGAACCGTCATCTCCGGCGCCGTCAGCGTCAGGAGTTGCGCCTTGTCGATCAGCAGCTCCTCCGCCGGTATCGTGAACTTGGCCTTGAGATAGTTACGGAACCCGTCGGCGACCGGTTCGAGATAGCCGAAGGACTCCACGTCGGTTTGCTCCTGCGACGCGTCGCTGCGGCCGGGCGTGAAGGGAACGGTCACGTCGTGCCCGGCCTTCTTCGCGGCCTGTTCGACGGCGGCCGAGCCACCGAGAACGATCAGATCGGCGAGCGACACTTTCTTGCCGCCGCTTGCCGCGCCGTTGTACGCCTTCTGGATGCCGGCAAGGGATTCCAGCACCTTTGCCAACTGGGCAGGCTGGTTGACCTCCCAATCCTTCTGGGGCGCGAGGCGGATGCGCGCCCCGTTCGCCCCGCCGCGCTTGTCGGAGCCGCGGAAGGTGGCCGCCGAGGCCCAAGCGGTCGCGACCAGTTCGGAGATGGAAAGTCGCGTGGCGAGGATCTTGGCCTTGAGGTCGGCGATGTCCTTCGCGTCGATCAGCTTGTGATCGACGGCGGGGATAGGATCCTGCCAGATCAGCTCCTCCGCCGGAACCTCCGGGCCGAGATAGCGCGCGCGCGGACCCATGTCGCGGTGCGTGAGCTTGAACCAAGCGCGGGCGAAAGCGTCGGCGAATTCATCCGGGTGCTCGTAGAAGCGCCGGGAGATCTTCTCGTAGACCGGGTCCATCCGCAGCGAAAGGTCCGTGACCAGCATCGTTGGCGCGTGATGCTTCGACGTGTCGTAGGCGTCCGGAATCGTCGCGGCGGCGCCTTTCGCCTTGAACTGATAGG
Organism: Alphaproteobacteria bacterium; assembly: GCA_030041335.1. Classification (GTDB taxonomy): domain Bacteria; phylum Pseudomonadota; class Alphaproteobacteria; order ATCC43930; family CGMCC-115725; genus JAATGI01. The sequence continues at coordinate 41,479 of JASHOB010000175.1, forward strand.
CGCCGGCCGGACTCTGCGTCAGCTCCCATTCGTGGCCGAACAGGTTCGCGAAGTAGTCGTTGCTCCACTTGGTCGGCGTTCTGGTCCAGGTGACTTCCGGCCCGCCGGTGATCGCGTCCTTGCCCTTGCCGGTGCCGAAACTGCTCTTCCAGCCAAGGCCTTGCTCCTCGAGCGGCGCGGCTTCCGGCTCGGGACCGACCAGCTTGGGATCGCCGGCGCCATGGGTCTTGCCGAAGCTGTGTCCGCCGGCGATGAGCGCGACCGTCTCCTCGTCATTCATCGCCATGCGCCTGAAGGTCTCGCGAATGTCTACCGCTGCGGCGACCGGGTCTGGCTTGCGGTTCGGCCCTTCCGGATTCACATAAATCAGACCCATCTGCACGGCGGCCAGCGGATTCTCGAGGTCGCGCACGCCGCTGTAGCGTTCGTCGCCGAGCCAGGTCTTCTCCCTGCCCCAATAGACGACTTCGTCGGCTTCCCAAACATCGGGGCGTCCGCCGCCGAAGCCGAACGTCTTGAATCCCATGGTTTCGAGGGCGACGTTGCCGGCGAGGATCATGAGGTCACCCCAGGAAAGTTTCCGGCCGTATTTCTGCTTGATCGGCCACAACAGCCGGCGCGCCTTGTCGAGGCTGGCATTGTCCGGCCAAGAATTGAGGGGGGCAAAGCGCTGCTGCGCCGAGCCCGCGCCGCCGCGGCCGTCGCCGATGCGGTAGGTGCCCGCGGCATGCCATGCCATGCGAATCATGAGCCCCCCGTAGTGGCCGAAATCCGCCGGCCACCACTCCTGACTGTCCGTCATCAGTGCGGCGAGGTCTTTCTTCAGGGCCTTGTAGTCGAGCTTCTTGAACTCTTGGGCGTAGTTGAAACCCTTGCCCATGGGGTCGGACTGGGGCGAGTTCTGGCGGAGAATCCTGAGGTTCAGCTGGCTCGGCCACCAGTCTTCGTTCGAAAGCATTCCGACATTCGTGGTCCCGTGCACTACTGGGCACTTGCCAGCTTGCTCATCAGTCCTTGCCATGTGTCTCTCCGATCGTGGCCAGTTTTCCTCGTATTGTTCTTGTCGAAGCGTCCAGGCTTCCGGGAGTCGTCAACCGACGAGATCCCAATTGTCTTTATCAGTATAGAACTTCGGCGCAAAGCTGTGAATGTTCTAATCTGCTTTGCCCGTGATTCTTCGGCTGGCCACCCTTCCCTTGATTGCACCTTTATGACCGACCGGCCGATCGGATTCTCTCCGCCCCCGCCCGAGATAGTTGACTCGATCAAATATCTTCTGGACACTTGCCCGCATGGATGACGCTGTTTTGGCCGTGCGGCGCTTCAATCGGTTCTTCACCCGGTTCGTCGGCGCCCTTGATGCCGATTTTCTGGATAGCGGGATGTCGCTCGCCGAAGCCCGCATCCTTTTCGAAATCGCTCATCGGGAGCCCTGCTTCGCAGGCGACCTCCAAGCCGAACTCGATCTCGATGCGGGGTTCGTCAGCCGGGTGCTGCGACGTTTCGAGGGACGCGGATGGATCGGTCGTAAACGCCCCGACAATGACGCGCGGCGGCGTTCGATCGAATTGACACAGCAGGGGCGTCATCAATTCAAAAAGTTGGACGGCCGACAGCGTCGAGAGGTGGAAGCGACCCTGCACCGGTTGGGAAAGCCAGACCGCTTGCGATTGGTTGCCGCCCTTAAGTCAGCCGAACATCTGCTCGCGGCAAGGGAGACACGGGAGTTCGCTATTCGTCCGTTTCGCGCCGGTGACATGGGCCTGATCGCTTCGCGGCAGTCGGTCCTTTATCGGGAGGAGTACGGTTGGAGTGTCAATATCGAGATCAACGAGGGTGAGGTCACCACTAACTTCCTGCGCAACTTCAAACCGGGCCGGGAACAGTGCTGGGTCGCGGAAAGCAACGGGTGTATGGCTGGGTCGATCTTCCTGACGGACGAGGGAAACAGTCTTGCGCGCTTGCGCCTGCTCTACGTCGAACCTGCCTTCCAAGGTTACGGGATCGGCGATGCGCTGGTCTCGACCTGCGTCGCCTTCGCTCGCTCCGTAGGATATGAGCGTATTACATTGTGGACTCACTCGATCTTGGGCACCGCTCGGCGCATCTATGCGCGTCACGGCTTTCGCATCGTCGATACGAGCGAGCACACCCTGTTTGGCGAGTCACTCATGGGCGAAACCTGGGAGCTCGACCTCCGAGCAACGGAACCTGGAGAAGCACCTTCCTCCAATCTCACCAGGAATTAGCGGCGGGACCTCTGCGGTACTGCTTGAGTCGTCGCCGTGCCTTTGTCTGATCGGATCGACTAACCCGGGCCTGAGCGCCGTTCCAACGACAAATCCCCTGCGCCGGGGCCAATTGGTTGCCTTCTGAGCTTAGCCTAGTCAGGATTGTGCAGATTTGCCGGCACGCATTTGTGCCAATGGTCGCTCGTGGCCATGACCGTCCAGCGAGTGATGCGAAACCAAGACCTGCGGCACGCGAGGCGATGCTTCTTTTCACCTCCTCACTCCAGAGCGAGATAGCTGACAATTCCGGCCACGATCAAAAGCAATGCGGCCGAAACGATCAGCTCAAAGCGAACGCTGTCCATTGAATGCGTTTCCTCGTCCGCGATCATCCGCTCGAGCCGAAGGAAACGCACCGCAGCTAATATCACCAACGCAATACCGAAGACAATCAGTGCTATTCCATCATAATAGCCAAGCGGCCCCGACAGACTCTGGAGTCGCGACAAGACCGCCGCATCGGACAATCTCACGCCTGCCAGTGTCGTCATAAATAAATCGAACTTCTCGACGACAAATCCGAGGGCAATGACCGCGATGCCGGTCCGTACCCAGGCAAGAAATGTTCGCTCGTTGGCGGCGTGATCACTATACCGGAGGATCATGGAGGACCACTGCAGGCAGCAAGAGTGATGGTCGACGGATCCACACGCTATGCTGCCGCTGTCGCCGCTTTCGCGATTGCGCCAAGGGCGGTCGTCAGCGCGTGGACGGAGGCGTCGACACTCCGGCCAAGCCCGTGTCGCTCGGCGATCCAGGCCGGATCGTCGTAAGAAAGCCAGGTCGTCCCGCTCTCATCCTGCCAAACCAGGGCCTTGAGCGGTAAGTCGATTCCGCTCGTCTGAGCAACCTGCATGAGCGGCGTTCCGCCCTTGGCATTGCCGAAGATCAAAAGGTCGGTCGGTCGCAGTGCCAGCCCTACTTGCGCAGCCCCTGCGCCGTGGTCGATATGCGCAAACACGGTCAGACCTCTTGCGCGCATGTCGGCTTCCAGCCGTGCCATCGTGTCCGCAGGTCCAAAACTGCTTCGCACCGTGATCAAGCCATCCACCGCCATCGCTCGAACTCCCCACCGCCAAATCGTCGCAATATAAACAACAACCTTGAGGTCTGAGAAATAGACTAAGATCTCGCCGCTTGCGCCTGCGTGCGTGGTCTCCCGGTATTCGCCCCAGGGCAACTCAAGAGGCTCGTCCACTAGAAGCCGCCATTGAGTGGCATTCTGGCCGATGTCGGAACCGAATTGACGGATCGCAGTCAGACCCCGGTGAAAGGCGCCTAACAGAGTGGCCTCGGTCGTTTGTCATCGCGCCCCGACCAATCGCAAAATTGGAAGCCTGCGGCGGGCGTCGTACGACCGGTCCTGCTCAGCCGCGCTCTACCGCAGTGACGGCATCTGCGGCGCATAAACCAAACCAGGCGAAGCGTTCACTGGTGCAATCGCGAAAAAGCCACCTCACCAGATACAAGGGAACAAGCGATACCGCACGTTGCGGCGTATTCGCGATATCCCGCCAAGCCGCCGTTCAGGACATCCTCGACACCAAGGGCGGAGCGCCAACCGGGCATAAACACGAGAAAGCCGAGGAGACCCGAACAATAGAGGTATCCCGATATAGATGCCGACGGCGGCGGCCTAGACGGGATGGCGGAGGATTGCCTAGGGACCTGCGGAGACCACGATCCGACCGCGCTCCGGTTGCAGGCGCACGTTCGTCACTGCGAAGCTGTTCTCGCGCAGCACCCTACCCCAACCGTAGAATGCGGCAGCGATGAGCACGGCGCCAAACAACTCCGCCAACGCCGGCATGGCCGGCCAGCCAAAGCGGCAAGCATCGAACGCCATGATCACGAGCCGGCCTCTATCCCATCGAGCGGCGTGCGTAGCCGAGCGCGGATCCGTTGCGCTAAGGCGCGGCTCGACGCGGCCGAACGGTCCCGCAAGCCGGCTGCTGCAGCCAATCTCGTTGCAAGCGTCGTCGAATAGGCCGACCGGCAGCTCGTTCGCATGCGCAACCTGATCGCTTCGATCGCGCACGCCGCCTGAGGTTCGCTCTCCGGCTGGTGCCCCGTGCCAAGAAAGTCGCTCTTGTCTTGGTCGAGCCGCTCCGGCCGACGCCTATCCTGGTAGGGTCCCCGCTTTGCCGCCGGGAGGGCGACGCCTCAAGGACGGTGCCCTACCAGAGCAAAGCAGACCATCAGGTTTAGGACTGTGCCGTTGTGATCTCGACGCGGCGGTTCTGCGCCCGCCCCTGGGCCGTGCGGTTGGAGGCGATCGGGTCGGCATCGCCATGACCCACCGCTGATACCATGTCGGGTCTCACACCCTGCGCGATCATGAACTGCATGACGGATTCGGCGCGCTTTTGCGATAGGATCAGGTTGGAGGTGACGCCTTGGCGCCGCAACCCGGCGCCGATCGGCGCGTTGTCGGTATAGCCGTTGACCACCACCTTGCTTACTTGGTGTGGGGCTAGGATCTTGGCGATGCCGGCGATGCTTTGCTGGCCGCGATCCGACAATTCCCAGCCGCCCGACTTGAACAACAAATCGCTATTGAGCGAGTATTTGACGGCCGACTGCAATCGCGTGACTTGCGCCTGCGCTGCTGTCAGCTGGCTTTGCAGTTGGGCGTTGGTTGCTTGCAGTTGCTGGTTCTGCTGTTGGAGCTGATCGTAAGCACTCTGCGATACGCACCCAGCCAAGAGCAGTGCCGGCACCACTGCCGTCAAGGCGACTTTACGACGATTTATCGAGTGTAACATGAGATCTGCCTCCGAGTTTGTGAAGGCGGCCGCTAGCGCGGCCATACGCCTCCCAAAGGGTTTTCGGAGCGATGCTACCGGTCCCTACGCATCATTGATCTCAGGCGAAACCCCTAGGCGAACCAACAAATCACGGGAGCGCATGATGGGCATTCACGCTGCAACTCTGTGCAAAGCGTCTTGTCGATACTGTCTCATTGGATCGGCTGCGACAATCGAGCAAAGATTGTTCTGTCACGGCCGGCTGATACCAACGAACCCAGCCAGCGTTGCGAAATGCCACCTGTCGCCGCTCGACCGGGCTCAATGAAATACTCCATGTGATGAGGGTTTGTCCCGATGGCGCTTCTCGCTAGGCTGCTACAGGCTTTGACAAAGCCTGCGCGCGCGAGCTGGCGCAGCTGGGGCCGGCGACTTAGACGGTCCCGCACACCGGTTTGGGCCAACGCGGCGGCACGCTAAGGGCGGCGCCGCGCCGCGTTGGCCCGGAGCCCAATCGCCGGAGAAGTCATTGCCTCCCGAGGATCCGTCGCCAGGCACCCAGACTTCCATCATCGAGTGGTGAATTCTCCATGGCAAACATCTTCTACCGGACCGTGCAGGTAGCCGCCTCTAGGTTCGCCGTTCAAATGCTGAACGATTTCGGTCAGTGGCGAACGATCGGCGAATTTCCGACGCATGCCGAGGCCGAGGGCACCAGGACCCGCCTGCAAGCGATCGCGCGTAAATCTCAGGATGCAAGTCCGCGCAAACCGACCCCTGCCTCGTCCTAGGACGACAGCTTAAGGTTTGCCACGCCCGATGCCCGAAAACGTGACCGGCGCCCGTGGTTTCCCTTCGGTCGCAACCTCATCTTCGACTCGGCGTACTGCTTCCGCCGCATGAAGCAGACTGGCAGTCTCCGTTGGCGTCAGTCGTCGATCCTCGGACCGACGCTCTATCATCGGGGCTAGCGCGGCAGCCAATGTGCTCGCGATGGCGTTAATCGGAAGCAGACGGGGAAATCTCACCGTTACCCGCCTTCCCGCGGATCGCCAGCCTTTGCACGGACCTGATGCTCGACCCGGCGTCGCACGATCATTGGCAGGCCCCCGCGAGGCCGCAGCGTGACACGCAACAGCGGCGCGACATTGAAGCCAGGCGCTACGCGCAAGTCGAAATGCCGCGCAATCGTGGCCAATACGATTGTCGCTTCCAGCAAGGCAAAGCTCGCGCCGAGACAGACATGCGGTCCCGCGCCGAAGGGGAGGTAGGCATACCGGTCAACTTCCTGAGGCTTCTCGTCGAGAAACCGGTTCGGATCGAATAAATCGGGTTGCCGCCAAAGGCGCCGATGTCGGTGCAGCACATAGGGCGCGATCACAATCAACGTACCCGCCTCGACATGCTCGCCGGCAAGCTCATCCGGGCTGGTCGCAATCCTGGTAGTGGCGACAATGGGCGGATAAAGTCGCAAGGCTTCGTCGATGACGGCGCGCGTTTTGGTCAGCAACTCGGCAAGTCTGTGCGCGGGCCGGTCGAGCATCTCTGCTGCTTCTGCCGCGATCCGTTCGTGCCAATCGGGCGCTTTCGACAGCAGGAACAGCGCCCACGTTAGTGTGTTCGCCGTGGTTTCATGGCCGGCGGCAATCAACGTGACGAGGTTGGCGCGCACTTCGGAGTCACTGAGACCCTGGCCCGCAGGCGGATGTCGTGCCTCGAGAAGGAAGCTCAGCAGGTCGTGCGGTGCGTCCGCCGGATCATTGAGGAGCCTGCGGTGCTGCGCCGCAACGATGGAGTCGACAGCGGCATCGAAGAACCGCAGCGCCGGACGCGCACGCGTTTGGGTCAATCGCGGAACGAAGGCAGGAAGCTTTAGAATATCGCAGGGATCGATCCGTCCGACGTTGTCGAAATACTGGCGCGTTGCACGGCGGAAGGCGCCGGGATCGCTGCCGAAGACTTCGCAGAAGCTCGTGCGCTCAAGCACACCCAGCGTCAATTCGCTCATCTCAGCCGCAACATCGATCAGTGCGCCATCGCCGCGCGCCGTCCAGCGGGCGACGCAAGCTTCCGCAGCCTCCCGCATCGCGGGCGCAAAACCCTGGATTGCCCTCAGCCCGAACATCGGTGCAACGGCATGGCGCTGACGACGCCATTGCTCGCCGTCGGTCATCAACAGCCCATTTCGGAAGGCGGCCGACAACATGCGCTTTTGGAGACCGCCGCGTCGGTAATTGGTTTCGTTGTCGAGCAACACGCGCTTGATCGCGCTCGGATCGTTGATCAATGCGACACGGACAAAGGGCAGGCGCGCCCGCACGATCAGCTCGCGAAAATGCTCATCGGTCCAAGCCTCGAGGGGATTGTCATAGAGCAGCTTGAGCAGCGCAAAGAGAGACGCGGGCCGCGTCCGCGGTGCCGGCGCGGGCGGTCTGAACGGGAGGATCTGCGGAAAATCGTACGCTGCTACTGACATTGTCGGGGGCGTCTCTCCCAAGTGCTTATTGAACGGTCCGCGATCACAGCTAAATCCCTTCATCAACAAGGAATTTTGATGTCAGCTTTATGGTCTCAGCGGCCCAATTCGGCTCGCGTTTGGCGATTTCGTGATCGAGCCCCGTTGCCAAAACTGCCCGCATCCCTCACGACAACTCGCAACGGTGGAAACGGCGCACCGGTCGGCTCCGTCGTCATTGCGGGAATTATCGGCGCAGAATTTAATTGGCCCCGGACCTCAGTTTCTCTGCGATGAAGGCGCTGGCCTGCCGGAGTGCGGCGCGTGCTTCAGGCAGGAGGGGCGCGAATATCTGCCAGCCGTGGGGAACATTCCGCCAGATTTGGAGCGTGGCCTCGACGCCCGCACGACTTGCATTGGCGAAGATGCGGCGCGAATCATCGAGCAATATCTCATTACCGCCGACCTGGAGGAAAAGCGGCGGCAGGCCCGCAAGGTCGGCATAGACCGGCGAAGCGAGCGGGTCGGTGGCGGGCGTGTCCTGGAGATAATGCTTAGCGAGTTGCGGTGCACAGGTGCCGTTCAGCAACGAGTCCGCCTCGGCATTGGTCAACATGCTTGAGCCACGGGCGGCCAGGTCAGTCCAAGGCGAGAGCAGAACTGCCGCGGCCGGCAGCGGTGCGCCCGCGTCGCGCAAAGCCAGCAGCGTCGCCAAGGCCAGCCCGCCACCGGCTGAATCGCCACCAAGCACGACGCGCCGCGGATCAAGTCCAGCCGCCGTCGTCAGCGCGCGATACGCCGCGACCGCATCGCCAAGCGCAGCCGGGAATGGATGTTCGGGTGCAAGACGATAATCGAGCGCGAAGAGACTGACGCCGCTCCAGGCCGCGAGCCGCGAAGTGAGCGAACGATGCGTCCGGGGCGACATCGCGACATAGCCGCCGCCGTGAAAATAGAGGATGCAGCCATGTCGTGCGCCATGGCCCGGCGCCGCCGGCTCGATCCATTCGCCGGCGAGCGCGGTATCATCGCCCGGTCGGATCCGCCAATCCGGTGGCAGTTTCGCCCGGAACGGTACTCGTGCGCTCAGCGCACGTGAGGCGCGGAGATCATGATTGACGCACGACTTGGGCTTGATCCAGCGGCGCAGGGCCCAGGTCAGTGCTCGATTCTGCAGACTCATTCGTGCTGGGATCAGGCGTAGCACGAGGCGGCAACGGCCGGCCGCAATGCCCTGTCGAGAGATGATTCGTCGCCGGTAATGCATCCGTCCTCGATATGCACGATCCGATCCGCGAACGGCACGATCCGCGGATCATGGGTCACCACCAGCACCGCGCGGGACGGATCGCGCGCGACCCGCGCCAGGACCGTCATTACGCCATGCCCGCTGTCGCCATCGAGCGCCCCGGTCGGCTCGTCTGCGAGCAGCGCCGCAGGGTCGGCGACGATCGCGCGCGCGATCGCAACCCGCTGCTGCTCGCCGCCGCTTAGCTCGTGCGGATAAGCGTTTCTCCTGTGCGACAAGCCGAAACCATCGAGCGTCGCGCTCGCCTTCTCCGTTGCGTGCCTCGAGTGGTCGCCGCGAACGTCGAGTGCCAGGCGCACGTTGTCGAGCGCCGACAGTGTCGGGAGCAGACGATAACGCTGAAATACGAAGCCGATTTGGCCTCGCCGGATCCGCGCCAGCTGTTCGGGACGCGCGCCAATGGTGTCGCAACCGCCGACTTCGATCGTGCCGGCCGTCGGACAGAGCATGCAGCCCAATATCGACAGCAACGTGGTCTTGCCGCTACCTGACGGTCCCATCAGCAAGGTCAACTGCCCGCCGTAAAGCGACAGATCGATGCCCTTCAGTGCCTCGACCTGGCCAGCGCCGCGGCCGAGACGCATCGAGATGCCTTTCCCTGCAATAATCGGCGAGATCATGACATGAACACTCGCATCGGGTCGATCCGGATCACCTGCACGATCGCTGCGAATGCCGAGATGATGCACATCGAGACCGTAAGCACGAACAGGCCCAAAGTCAGCTCCGGCGTCATCAGGATCGGCAAAGCGCTGTCTTTTGTCACCTCGACGGCGACCGCGCTGATGCAAGCCGCAAACAGAAAACCGATCACCGCGCTGACCAGCGCCTGGCAGACGATGGCCTGGTTGACGTAGCCCGCGGCAGCGCCGATCGCACGCAGCGTTGCGAACTCATTGAGATGGTCCTTGGTGCTGGAGTAAAGCGTCTGCGCGACGATCACGGTGCCGACGATGACGCCCAACAGCGCCCCTGCGATCAGCGCCGCACCCGCACCGGTGCCAAACAGCCAGAACGAGCGGCTGCGAGCACTGAATTGAGCGGGGGTGAGGACCTCGGCGCTCGGCAGTTTCGCTGCCAATTGCCGCCGGACCGTGTCGGTATCGGCGCCGGGCGCGAGATGCACCAAGAAATATGACACGCGACCCGGAGGAATGCCGGTATAGGCGCGGGCTCGGTCGAGCGTGGTGAAGATGTAGGGGGTGGTGGTGAAAGAGCGAATGCCGTCAGTGACAGCGGCGATATGAGCCTTGTCACCACGGATTGCGACCGTGTCGCCGAGCCCGGTAACGCCAAGGCGATCAAAATAGGTTTTGTCGGCTGCAACCGCATGGGCGCCAGCGAGCGCGCCGATGCTGCCGACCACGATATTCCACGGGCGCAAGCCGCCAGCGCCAAGCGTCGAGCCGATGACGAAGACCGGCGTTGTGCCACCACCGGTCACGGACCATTCAGCGAACCCGATCAACAATGGCACGGCATCAGCGACGCCCCCCACGGCCAGAGCGGCCGCGCGTTTGCGCTCGTCAAGGAGAGAAGGATCCTCGAAGCATTTGGTGCCGCGTGGAACCACCCATAGATCGGCATGTGCGTGACGGATCATTGTCGTTACGGTGCGCTCGAAACCGAGATAGAGCCCGAGCTGCACCGTCACCAGCACGATGGAAAAGACGATGCCGACAACCGTTGCGACGAAGCGCAGTCGGTCCTGCACCAGGTTGCGGCAAGCGAGCTTGACGACCAGCGGCATGGCATCACCGCGGCGCGCCCGGCCGGTGGAATCTGCCACCGTCGCGCAGATAGGCTCCGAGCCCGGGAGCCAATGCCTGTTTTGCCAGCAAACGCCGCTCGGTGCCGATTAGATAGCAGCCTCCTGGCATCGCTCGCACCGCCAAGGTCGCGAGCCACGACAACAGAACCGTGCCGGCGAAGACGATCGGCGCCTTGAGGACGGCGCTTAACGCCAGACCCAGCAAAGCATATTGCAGCCAAACCACGAAGGCGTAGTGGAACAGGTACAGGCTGAAGGCATTCTCGGCGAAGCTGTCCAGAACGCGTGACGGAAAAGCGGCAAAGCGCAGACACACCGCAAGCAGGAAGAAACTGCCGGCAGCACATCCGACCGCGAACGCGGTATTGATGGCGATACGAAGGACGATGGGCGCGTCGGCGCCGGCATCCATGCCAAGCTTGGTCAAGCCCATCCACCCGACCAGGCTGCCAAGGGCGACCGCGAGCCAGACCGCCCATTGCTGTTGCAGCCGGCCACCGGGCGCGAGTAGCCCGCGATCGAGCCCGTTAGAGCCAACCGCGAGCCCCGCCAGATAGAACACCGCGTAGAGCAATGGCCGGCAATACTGTACAGCGAGGATGCCATGCGATGCCCAGCGCCAGGGCGTGAACATCAGCGCCATCGGCACATAGGCGAGCGCGCCGGCAGTCGCGAGCGCGACAAAAAATAAGATGGGCCGCGCTGCCGCCAAGACGACGCGGCGCGCCAACCAATCGACCCAATGGGGTGCGAATTGGAACAGCGCGGCCGCGACCCCGGTCAGCGCCAGCAACTGCCATAGAAACCACAGCGGGCCGTTCGGCCAGAATGGCAGGGCCAGGTACTGCTCGATGTAGGCGGCGATGCTCCAATCGCCCGCGCTGACGCGATAGACCGGATAAATGGCGATCGGCATCACGATGAACACGCCTACAAGATAGGGAACGCCGAGGCGCTGAAACCGGCCGCGCAAGAAATTGCCGGAATGCCGCCGCTTGAGACTCGGCCACGTAAACAGCGCCGACAGAAAGAACATCAGCGCCATTAGGTACACGTCTTGCCAGGCGCAAAACAAATCGAAGCCGAACCAGCGGTGGGTGTCGATGATGGCGAAGGCACGCCATGCATAGGGCGGCGCGTCGAATACATAGGCATGCTGTGGCAACGAACCGAGATAGGCCAAGACCGAGTGAAACGCCAACACGACCAGGATGACGATGCCGCGCAGATTGTTCAGTGCCAGGCTTGATCTCGACATCGTGTTGCTACCGCATCGACTCTATCACCCTCGCGCGGTTCGGCCCGTGCTCGAGAACCAAGGGTCTGACGAAGAAACGGGCGTAAGCGCTGTAATTGGAAAACAAAGCAGCGTCGCCGCGGTTCCTTTGGTGGAACTAACGGCAACCTGGCAAAAGGTTTTCGCGAAAGAAATTCGCCAAGCCGCGCGGCGAACCGGATCGTCTATCGGGCACGCTTCGGGAATGCAATCGTGAAGGCCGTCTGACTGTGTGCTGCGACTCTGAAGAATTCAGAAAAAGAATGCTGAAACGCATTTAATTGAATCCTGGCGCAGTCGCCGGCGCCGTTAAATTTCTTCTTCTGCTCCCGAGCGCTTGTTGTAGCGGTTAGATTCGCCAATTTCGATCGGATCCCAACGTCGCGGGGGCGTGCGGCAACTGGAACCGGTTGATGGCGTCCTGGATCGCCGCCCTGGTTCTCGTTCAGTTGACAGCAAGCGGGACGCCAACCGCAGCCCAATCGGTATCCCGCTTGCTGGATCGCAGCCACCGAGCAATCTTGATTGACCTGCGTCGGCGATAAACGACGCTGCAACTGAAGTACAAGGCGCCGGGCCTATGGCAGCGGCTGAGGCGGGGCAGGAGGCGGCGGCGACAGCTCTTCGCGATGGACGGTATCCGAATCAGATGGCGGCGGTGGCGGTGCGCTATAATCGCGATGGACTGTCGTGGTGGTCTCGCTGCGTCGATACGAAGAATGACTCCGGTACCGGCATCGATCATACGGATAGACTGGCCATCCATACGTGGCGCATTTGTCATAAGCAGATGGTGGGGTGCCGAGGCCGATGCCGAAGCCGTTACCGAAATCCCAGCCTATGTACGGCTCGGATCCAGCCTGGGCTGGAGCGGCAAAAAGGCAAGGAAGTACCGCGACGCCTGCGACAAGAGTCGAGATCACAAAGCATTTTCGAGGAAGGATCTGAAACGACATTGGCCACCTCTAGGTACATGATCAAGAACTTGCCTTATCAACATGTGCGGTCTTGGACTGTTCCGGAATGTTTGTTGTAGCTGGCGAAGTAACACCAGCTATCAGGGTGAACACCGATCATCCCGACAAGCGGCACGCAATCAGACGCTCTGCAGACATGGAGCGCTGAACATGTCCCCGACCGCGGACGAAAAAGGGGCTGTTTTTTTCATCCGCATGCGGCGATGAGAGCGGCCAATGGCATAATGTGCTGATGGGCCAAAAGGGCACTTATCAATGGCTGCGTAAGAATGGCTGGTAGCCGTGATCCCTGAGCGATCGCGGAACTGGACCGATCGCCGCCATTGGCCGCCATTAGCTTCTATGAAAACCGCTTTCAACCCGTGCACGTATGCGGTGCGCAAGGTGCAAAGCTGTCGGCGATTTTAGCATCGGTTACGACGGCATCTGCGTCATGACATAGGCTGGCGGAGCGTGACGCGGCGTCGGCTGGGTGCGCCCGTCTACTGCTTGATGAATTGGGTTGCTTCGGCAGCGGCAACGCGAACCGTGTCCTGCGCCTCTGTGAATCACCTGAAAGAGCCGTGGCATCTTTGTGACCACATCGCCGTCTCCGATGCGCCGACATGGTCCAATAATTACACAATCTACGGTTCGTCATGCCTGAAATTCCAATGAATGTGGCTCAAGGTCGGTACACGCGATGACGGCAATGCCGTCGCCGGGAAAATTTCGGCGGTCGCGGGAGGCTGGGCAAACCGGAGGTTGGGTCAAAGCGGAATAACGGGTTCCATGGAAGCGTTTTCCTCGACTGGAACACGCGACGCATCGAGCTTTCCATGGTTTGACTGACGCGCCACCGGTGACGCTTCGGCCGTGGAACCTTCAATCCGAAGTGGGTGTTCAACTCGGTTATTCGTTATGGGCTAACTGGAGGAGCATTCGATGAGATTCATGGCGATGATTGTCGTAGCAACGGTATTCGGTCTGGGCACTCTGCTGATGAACTCGGCCGCTAGAGCGGATGTTGTGTGCAGCGGCGATACTTGTTGGCACACCCATGGCGGTTATCACTACCCACCCGGTGTCGTGGTTCGTCATGATGACAGATGGCACTGGGGTCATGACGAACATTACCGCTGGCGCGAACACGAAGGCCGCGGTTATTGGCGCAACGGTGTGTGGGTCACGTTCTGATCGATAATTCGTGCCCCGCTCCGGCGGGGCACCTCTCTCCGCTCGATTTCAATCCTGTAACTTGTCGGCGCTGGAGAGATCGCAGCACTCGTGGCGACCACGCGCCAGGAAGGACACGCCTAAAGGCAAAGGTGCACCATAGGGCAATCAGGTTGAAATCGAGAGGGTCCTTCCTGGCGCTGAGGCTGGTAATGGCGAGACGGGGCTTTCCCGCGACGCGATGCAGGCAACGAGTGAGCTTTCCACTCATGTGCTATTCCCAGCTGATAGAAGCGCACGCCGTCCGCTCGCCTTCTGTATGGAAAATATCCCGGATCAATCTCGGGGGCGGACGCGGATTCAACAACGACTGATCGGCGCGATGCGTGCTCGGGAACAAGCGCCAGCGAGGCCACGTTCTGAGGGGACGTGCGGGACTACCCGCGTTCGACATTCAAGGAGATGATCGTGATTCGCAACTTACTTGCCGGTGCCGCTGCGCTGGCGCTGATGACCGCCGCCGCCTATGCACAGGACAGCACCTATTACTCCAACACAAGAACGGTGACTCAAACCAACCCATTCGGTTCGAGCCGCGTGGTGACTACCACGATATCGGAAGCGCCACCGGTAGTGGCGCCGCCGCTAGCGGGCGATGACGACGCTGCGAACGCGGTCGGTGGTTCGCAACAACCGCCGCCGCCCGACTATGCACGGCCGCCCCCCGACTATGCGCAGACGATGACTACAACCGAATACGGACCTGATGGCGTTGAAACCGAGCGCACCGAGCGCTACCGCCGCCAGCAAACTCTTTATGACGGCAATGGCGCGCTCAGCGCTCATACGACAACCACGCGTACGAACACCGTGACCTATGGTCCGGCCCCGGTCTATATGCCGAATGCGGCCGCGGTCGGCCCGTCGCCCAGTCTCGACCTGCCGCCACCCTATCGGCAAACGACCGTGACCACGAACACGACGACGGACGAATAGCCTGGCCGTCTTACCGATACCGTTCTGGCCTAAACCCTCACAAAACCCTCCCCGTCTTCTCGGGGAGGGTTACGGTCCTGGGCTTACCCGAAGGTGAACGCATAAGCCTCGACGCCGGGATCGAGAAACTGGATCTCGAAAGTTCGATCCTTGATCGGACCGGACTGGCGGATGAGCTGATAAAGCCGCTGGCCCCTCACCACGCCGTTGCCGGCAGCATCAATATCGCTGCCATGGCTCTCACCCGGCGGGGCGCCATCAAGGGTAACGCGGAAGTGCACGGGCTTGTCGTCTTTCGCCGGCCCCAGCACGAGATGAAGATCGCGCGCGTGGAAGCGATAAACGATGCTTCCGTCTTTTTCGTTCAGCGCGGCGTGCTGCATGCCGACCGTCCAGTCTCCGGTCAGTCCCCATTCGTTAAGCGCGGCCTTGGGTGCAACGTAGTCATGCGGCGCGTCGTGAATCTCGCCGCCGGGCGAGGCGAAATTGTCCGCGCGGAAATAGCCGATATATGTTTCGGGCGATTTGTCCTCCACGGTGTCCGCTGGCGCTTCGGCACCCGAAGCACTGACGGCGACTAAACCGCGCGCAACCTTGTTGCCCGCCTCCGCCAGCAATTGCTGAATGACGCGCTCCGATTCGTCGTAGTCGCCTTCGCCGAAATGCTCGTGGCGGATGCGACCCTCAGCGTCGATGAAATAATGCGCCGGCCAATATTCGTTGTCGAACGCCCGCCAGATGGTGAAGGCGTTGTCGATGGCAACCGGGTAGGTAATTTTCAGATTGGCGACGGCCTTCTTGACGTTGTCGATATCGTGCTCGAACGCGAATTCCGGCGAATGCACGCCGATCACCATCAGGCCTTCGTCCTTATACTTTGCCCACCACGCCCGCACATAGGGAATGGCGCGTAGACAATTGATGCACGAATACGTCCAGAAATCGATCAGCACCACCTTGCCCTTGAGCGCCGCGGGATCGAGTGGCGGCGAATTCAACCAAGCCGCCGCGCCCGCCAGCGAGGGAAATGGTCCCAACACCGGCAAGGCTGGCTTCGGTGCAGCAGCGGGCTTCGCGCCTTTCAACATGTTTTCCTGGTCGCCGTTCGATACCAAGGGCACGGACGGTTGCTGTTTCGGTGGGTGGACTCTGTCGAGCAGCCCCTGCTCCAGCGACGCCGTGCCGGCAACCGATACCTGCGTGAGAAATCCGGTATCGAGGCCGAGCGCGATGACGACCACGGCGGCCAGCACGGCGACGCCAAGCCCGCGCCGAATCCACTCGCCGACGCCGAGCGAGCGCTTCATGGCGGCGAAAATGCGGCCGCCGACGATGAGCGCCAGCGCCAGCGAGGTGGCGGCACCAGCCGCGTAGGCCGCGAGCAGGAGCGTCGTCCGCAGATTGGCGCCTTGGAGCGCTGCGCCGGTCAGGATCAAACCCAAAATCGGTCCGGCACAAGGTGCCCAGAGCAAACCGGTGGCGATACCCAGCACCAGCGAGGTGCCGACCGAGCCGCCGGCACCGCCTTGCTCGGTTGATGCCGACAATCGCGCGCCCAGCGCCACCAGCGGCCGCGTCAACCAATCCGCCAATGACGGGAACAGGAGCACGACGCCGAAGATTGCCAGTAACAGGATTGCTGCATCACGGCCATATTCGTTCGCCTGCACTGCCCAGCCCCCGCCGAATGCTGCCAATGTCGCGATCAGCGCGAACGTCATCGCCATGCCGACCAGCAGGGGCAGGCCGTTTTTGAGGAAAGGCCGGTCTGCGCGCGCGAATACGAAGGGCAGAACCGGAAGGATACAAGGGCTGACGATGGTCAGCACGCCGCCGAGATATGCAAGCAGGAACAGAATCATTGGCGGGAACAGCCCGTTAAGCAACCGCTGGTTTGAACGTCAGCGCAAGCCCATTCATGCACGCGCATGATCCCTCAAGCCGCGGCCGATTGCAAAGATACCAAGTGCTGCCCGCACCGCTCGCTACGGCCTCATCTCATCGTTGCGATGGCACGGCCGCACTGAAGCTCCTTTCCCGTGCCGAGACCGAAGGAATTGCAATACCCGATTGGAGTCTTCTTGGGCGCGACCATTCTGGTGTGACCGAGGCGAGCGCAACGGCCACGAGGCTGGCTTTCGTAGGCAAGATGATGCTGAAGCGCGACCATTTCCCCGGTATCGGCCTAATCCGTCACCGGTTTTCACGTCAACGGACTTCAATGGCCGGCGCGGGCACAGCCACTCATGAGTGTCGTGCGGCGCGGCGCGCTGTCGATCTTGTCTTGCGCTTGCGTCTCGTCGCCGTGCGCGACTTTCGGGCCTGCTGCCGATGCAGTTGGCGTATCTGTTCTGCCTCCGCAGGGAAGCCCAGGTTATTGGGTGTGTAAGTTGTTCGCTTGTGCGTGGCGAGGTCAACGGTCACGTAATCGTCAGGCGTCTTTGCCTGATCGGCATCGCTCGCGGGATGGTATTCGATCCGCAGCTGTTGGGGATCGACGGTAATGCGGAGATAGCCATACCCCGTGTCGTCATAATTCTCGAGCGTGACCTGATCCTCGTTGTGCGCGTGCGGCTGAACTATTTGGGGCGTACGCAGCGGGCCGCCGTGCGGATGAAGCTTTTGCACGTTGTGCCCGCCGTTGCCACAAATGATGTAGGGTATCTCCGTTCCATCCGACCGACGACGCGTGAATCGCTGATAGTTGTGCGCGTGACCGGCCAGTACGGCATGCGGCCAAATGCCGACCTCTCCGCAAATGGCGTCCATTTGCGCGCGCATCTCGGTGCTCGAAGAGTGCTGCGAGCCGATCGCGTAAGGCGGATGGTGGTGCGCGAACAAGAGAGCGCCCTGATAGTTCTCCGATTTCACACGCTCTAGAGCCACTCTGAGGAACTTCAGTTGGGAGTTCCCGATCGCGTTGTCAGCAATCACACCCGGGTCCTCCAGCGTATTGCTGTAGAACACGAGAATGCGCACGAAGGGCGCGTCAAAGGTGAAAAAAACGCCAGGTTGAATTTGCGCGGTGCGGGACAGACCGCCGGCCTCGGGTGTGACCGTGAAACCGTCGGCAGGGTCGGCGCAGAAGTTTCGAAGATAGGCCTCAAGGCTCTTGCGATGAGCCAACGGCGAGATCATCCCGTCGTGATTGCCGGCCACCGCCATCACCGGCGCAGGATAGTTTCGGTACGGCTCGTAAAATTGATCATAATAATACTCGGTTTCACCGAAACTGTAGACGATGTCGCCGAGCAGCAAGCAGAACTGCGGAATTTCTCGCGGATCGCTGTCGGTAAAGTCGTTGACCATTTTGTCGGTGACTTCATTTTGGGTCTTTGGCCCCCGCGTGCTGCCACAGTCGCCGGTGGAATGGAATGTGATCTGCTTGCGCTGCTCGATCGCACCGATTGCCCGCTGATTGTTGCCGAAGACATCGAGCAGCGTGAGTTGCGGTTCCGGTCCCAGAGCGCGTGGCGCCGGAAAAGGCAGCGCCTTGAGGCGATGCTCCTCGTTCAATTTATCGATGATCTTATAGGCGGGGGCATCGGATGGGTGTGTGATCTTGAAAATTTGTGGATCAGGCGTGGGCTCCGGTTGAGCATAGACAGGCGATTCAAGATTTCTCGGTGCTGCACCCGCGGGACTCACGGTGCCTCCGCCCGAACTGCCGTTGCTATTACGATTAGTCGCCATCGGCCCCTCAGATTGCGACGCGACTCGGACGTTATCCTGACGATTCATCAGGTGAAAGCGAAAACGACTTTCATTCGAAGTTTCTTGAGGCGTTCGTTACCGAACGATGGCAGCGTCGAGAGTTTATGATCTCTCTGACGGCGACTTTTTTGGACTGCACGATGAAGAGCTTACCTTGGAAGCAAGGAGCGAAGGGCTTTGTACTTTCATCCTGCTGATGGTTTTGCTCCCGCTGAAACAAAGCGGCATCGCGACCTCGCGCCCCGCAAAACGCACGATATTGACCACTTTTCAACACGGCACAAACGGACGCAACGACCCGATTATACGCGCCAACGACGATGACAAGGCATCCCAGCTCAAGCCTGAAATCCTTGCTCCGACCCACGCTGCGTGATTGTATCCGGCGCGGCATCTCAGTATGACGTCCTCAAAATCAGCACATCGCCCGATACCGACATGCTTGCAAACCGCGGTGGCCATGTCGACCAATCGGCCTCTGGACGGTGACCAACCGCAAACACCCACAGCTTTCGGCGCCAGCGATCGACCCTCGGCCTATCGCCTCGACGATATGACAGCGCCAATCGGTGGTATCGGACGTTGCTTGCACCCCCAGCGCGGCTCGCGACATCGGGCGTATCTGCATCAAGTTTTGCGGGCAAGGACCCAGCACGGCATCTACCGGCATGCGGACGGCACCCCCGAGGCCTGCCGGGTCTTTTTTGTCCCTATAGCGAGGAATTGGAGGCTTCGCGCCATGACCAGGATTAGCGCCGCGACCGCCCTGCTCGCGTTGGCGGGCCTGCTGCTGCTCGCCGCTTGCAATCCGCTGCCTGGCCTGGCCGATCAGTCGCCTTCGACAGAGGCCGGGATCGAGAATGACATCATGGCATCGCGCCCTGCCAACAATGTGGGCCTTGCCCCTCCGATCGAGATAACCGCCCCAACGCGATAAGGGCCGACGTCCCGACCAGCGCCCGAAGCGCCGTAGGTGCCCATCTCGACCACGCGTCGCATCGCAAGCCGATCGACGTGTTCATAGAGTGTCACGCAAGTCATCGAGTTACTATCGGATGCCAGCGATCAAGCGTGAACCTCGGACGACCGTCACGGCTTCGCGTTTTGCGGCCCCCTTTGTTGACTGTATCGCAGACCGATGCCGACGCGTCTTCTCTGAGCCGGTTTCTCAAAAAGAGTTCGGGACATACGACAATTTTTCTGTCGGCTGCGGCGGTGTTCGGCATAGTCTGCGCGGGATCCGCGCTCCGCGCGAGCGGTCATCATGCGCATATGGCAGGAGGGTAGCCGGATGGAAAGCCGTTTCGTCGAAAGCAACGGGGCAATGATTCACTACCTGTTTTCCGGGAACGGCGAGCCGATCGTTCTCCTGCATGGCTATGCGCAAAGCAGCCATATGTGGCAGCCGCTCATCCCTGAACTCGCCAAGACGCATACGGTGATCGCTCCCGATCTGCGCGGCTTCGGGGATTCATCCAAACCGGAAGGCGGCTACGACAAGACAACGATGGCCGTGGACATTCGCGGTCTTGCCCATTCGCTTGGTTTCGCAAGCATAAGGATTGTCGGTCACGATATCGGCTTGATGGTCGCCTATGCCTACGCCGCGCAGTATCCGAGGGAGGTGGACAAAATTGTTTTGATGGATGCATTTCTTCCGGGTGTGGGCGACTGGACGCAGGTCTGGCTTCTCCGGGACCTCTGGCATTTTCACTTTTACGGCAAGACGCCGCTCGCGCTCGTCGACGGCCGCGAGCGCATCTATCTCGAGCATTTCTGGAATGATTTCGCAGCGGACCCCGACCATTCCGTCTCCGAAGCGGATCGCCAGACTTATGCCGCGGCCTACGCCAAGCCGGGCGCCATGCGGGCTGGCTTCGAGGTGTTCCGCGCCTTCGAACAGGACGCGGTCGACTTCGCGGTCTTCAGCAAGACCAAACTGAAAATGCCCATGCTGGTGCTTACCGGGGAAAAGGCCTCCGGCGAATTCCTGATAACCCAAGGCCGCCTCGTCGCCGAGAACGTCGAAGGCGTCATCATCAAGGGCTCGGGCCACTGGCTCATCGACGAAGCGCCGGGGCAGGTCATTCCGAAATTGTTGACCTTCCTTGAGCGTTGATCCTTGCGCCCGGCCATCGCTCGATCGATCGATCATCGGACCTAAACGTGGAGGGAGTGAGAGACCGGCTATCCCCCCGCGTCGCGCAACCCGCGCGCCGGGAACAGCTTTTTTTTGGTGCCCGCCCTTGACACGGATAATCTTCCCAAGTTCTGAATCCGATACGCTGTAACTGGACAAAGGCGTCCCGAATGGAGCTTCCTCTGACGCCTCTTGCCTTCGGCGCCCGCGCTCGTCGTCTCTACGGCGGACGCGAGGCTGTCAGGGACGGAGAGGTCACCCTCAGCTATGCCGAGTTCCTCGGCCGGTGCGACCGCTGGTCATCACGGCTGCAAGAGTTCGGCGTGAAACCAGGCGACCGCATCGCCTATATTGCCCAAAATATACCCGCCCATCTCGAAGGCTATTACGCGGTTCCGCAGGTAGGCGCGGTGCTCGTGCCGATCAATTATCGGCTTTCGGCGGCGGATTTCGTCTATATCGTCAACCATTCCGGAGCGCGCGTGCTCTGCGTCGACGAGGACCATGTCGAGGCGGTCGAGGCGGTCCGCGACCAAATGTCAAAAGTCGAACATTTCGTTGCGCTCGAGGGCGACCGCCAAGGCTGGTTTGACTACGAGGCCGGGATATCAACGGCTTCGGCCGATTTCGAACCGGTGTCGATCGACGAGAACGATATCATCACGATCAACTATACGAGCGGCACCACGGCACGGCCGAAGGGCGTGATGATCACGCATCGAAACGCCTATCTGAACGTGCTCGGTACGCTCGCCCACTTCGCAATGAGCCCAGCCGACCGCTATCTGTGGACACTACCGATGTTTCACGCCAATGGCTGGACCTTCGTCTGGCTGGTGACGGCGAGGGGTGCGGCGCATGTGTGCCTTCGCAAAGTGGACCCGGTCGCGATCTTTCAACTCATCGGCGAAGCGGGCATCACGACGCTCTGCGCGGCGCCGACAGTGTTGATCGGCATTGCCAATGCTCCGGCGGAAGCGCGCGCGCCGGCTGCGGGCCGGAAGGTGCGGCTGCTGACGGCCGGGGCGCCGCCCGCCGCCGTGACGATCGACCGCGTCGAGCGTGAACTCGGGTGGGAAGTGCAACATGTCTACGGCCTCACCGAGACCTCGCCCCTGATCCTACTGTGCGAGCCGCTGCCGGAGCACGCTGGTCTTCCAGCGGCCGAGCGCGCCGCGATCAAGGCGCGCCAAGGAGTCGAACTCGTCAGCTCCGGCGAGATCTGCGTCATGGACGAGGGGGGCAGAGCCGTGCCGAACGATGGAGTCAGCCTCGGCGAAATCTGCGTCCGCGGTAATGTCGTGATGAAGGGTTATTTCAGGGATCCCGAGGCCACTGCGGCCGCGATCAAGGACGGCTGGTTCCATACGGGCGACGCCGCAGTCGTACATCCCGACGGTTATGTCGAGATCAAGGACCGCTTCAAGGATGTCATCATCAGCGGCGGCGAGAACATCTCCTCGGTCGAGATTGAAGGCGTGCTGCTGCGGCACCCGGCCGTGCAGGAAGTCTCCGTCGTCGGCATGCCCCATCCGCGCTGGGGCGAGGCGCCCCACGCCTTCGTTGTGCTTAAGACAGGCGCGGTGGCAACGGAGGCGGAACTGCGTCGGTTTGCACGCGACAACCTTGCCCATTTCAAGGTGCCGCAGTGGGTCACCTTCGTCAAAGAACTGCCGAAGACCGCGACCGGGAAGATCCAGAAGTTTATCCTCCGCGGACGCGAGCCTGGGATCGTGGCGCAATAACGGCTGCCCGAGACGCAAGCACGGTGCGCGGAGGACGTACCGCATTTCATATCACAGCGCCGGGCCGGACGGCTAACTTGGTTTCAGTTCACGATCCCGGTGGCCACGTCCGGCACGATGGTATTCGCGCCAGCAATACCGAAAATTGGTTGTCGTCCCCTCCCCGTGGCGCGGTCCAACAAGTACGGGCAGAAGTGAAAAGACAGGGACGACCCACCCTCATGCGGACCGCCGGCGCCAAATAGTCGCACGCGGCCATCGGGCAAACCCTGATTGACAGGGTTTCTCCTGAAGGACTTGCATCACATGATGCGATGGCCGCACTCGTGAGGCGATCCTCGCACTGATTCTGACCGTGGCACCGCGTCCGGAGAGTGCATTCAGGCGGCGCCGGCGAGGAGGTCCGCTGATGGTCACTGAATTGGGCGCCCGCCTCGACGGCGAAATCCGTCCTCGCCAGGGTGGGTCCTC
This sequence comes from Alphaproteobacteria bacterium, assembly GCA_030041335.1. Lineage (GTDB taxonomy): Bacteria > Pseudomonadota > Alphaproteobacteria > ATCC43930 > CGMCC-115725 > JAATGI01. Next base: position 64,526 of record JASHOB010000175.1, read on the forward strand.
GGTGCAAGCCAACGACAGGTCGCGTCGCCGGCAATAGCCTGAATGGGAGGGTTGAATGGCTGAGGCTCTATCGACCGGACCGGCCGGGACTGCGGAGCAGGCGCGCCTGGACGAGGCGGGCGAGAACGGGGTGCCGTGGCGGCAATGGGGCCCTTATCTCAGCGAACGCCAATGGGGCACCGTGCGCGAGGACTACAGCGAGGACGGCAACGCCTGGGACTATTTCAGCCACGACCAGGCGCGTTCTCGTGCCTATCACTGGGGCGAGGACGGGCTCGCCGGCGTCAGCGACGATCAGCAGCGGCTGTGCTTCGCGCTCGGCTTGTGGAACGGCAAGGACCCGATTTTGAAGGAACGGATATACGGCCTGACCAACAGTGAGGCCAACCACGGCGAGGACGCCAAGGACTATTATTACTACCTCGACAGTACGCCGACCCATTCGTACATGAAGTACCTCTACAAATATCCGCAGAGGGAATTTCCCTATCTCGATCTGATAAATACGAATCGCGGTCGCAGTCGCCGGGATCCCGAATACGAACTGGTCGATACCGGGGTTTTCAATGGCGACCGATATTTCGACGTGTTCGTCGAATACGCCAAGGCGGCGCCGACCGATCTGCTGGTGCAAATCAGCGTCTCGAATCGTGGGCCGCAGGAGAGCGAGATCCACGTGCTGCCGACCCTCTGGTTTCGCAATTTCTGGAGCTGGTGGCCCGAGGAAACGAAGCCGTCACTTAACGACGCTGCTCAGCCTGGCGGCACGACGATCGCTGCGAGTGACGCGCAGCTCGGCCTCTATTTGCTCCATTGCGACGGACGGCCGCGCCTGTTGTTCACCGAAAACGAAACCAACAACCAGCGCCTCTTCGGCACCGCCAATCCGACCCCATACGTTAAGGACGGGATCAACGACTGTGTTGTCGCCGACCGGCAGAGCGCGGTGAACCCCGCCAAAACCGGTACCAAAGCGGCCGCCCACTACCAGCTGCGCGTCGGTCCCGGGGCGACCGCGATCATCCGACTGCGGCTGCGTAAAGCCGCGGGCGGTTCCGAAGACCCTTTCGGCCAACGCTTCGCTGATGTCTTCGCCCGACGCCGGCGCGAGGCCGACGAATTCTATCGCACGATTACGCCGCCCGGCGTCGGCGACGACGCAGCCAATGTGATGCGGCAGGCATTGGCCGGAATGTTGTGGAGCAAACAATATTTCCTCTACGACGTGAACAAATGGCTGCAGGAGCACGGCGTCGATTCGCTGCATCCAAATCGGCAGGTGCGGAACCAGGATTGGTTCCATATGGTCAGCGGCCATGTCATTTCGATGCCTGACAAATGGGAATATCCATGGTTCGCCGCTTGGGACCTCGCCTTTCACACCATTGCGCTCTCCGTCGTCGATGTCGATTTTGCCAAGCAGCAGCTGGACCTGCTGCTTCTCGGGCTTTATCTCCATCCGACCGGGCAGATCCCCGCCTATGAGTGGAATTTCAGCGACGTCAATCCGCCGGTGCATGGCTGGGCCACGATCTTTCTCTATCGAATAGAGCAGGCATTGCGCGGCAGGACCGATCGCGAGTTCCTGATGCGGATTTTCGGCAAGCTGAGCGCGAACTTCGGCTGGTGGGTGAACCGCAAGGACCGCGACGGCCGCCACCTCTACGAAGGGGGCTTTCTCGGCCTCGACAATATCGGCGTTTTCGACCGCAGCGCACCGTTGCCGACGGGCGGCTATCTCGAGCAGGCCGACGGGACAGCATGGGTGGCCCTTTATGCCCAGAATATGCTCGAAATCGCCATCGAGCTCGCCGCGCACGAGCCCGCCTTCGAGGAGCTGGCCACCAATGTGGGTATGCAGTTCCTACTGATCGCCCGTGCCATGAACGCGATCGGTCCCGACGGCATGTGGGACGAGGGGGATGGCTTCTACTACGATATCCTCCGCCTCCCCGACGGCAGCGCCACCCGGCTCAAGGTCCGTTCGATGGTCGGTCTGTTGCCGCTTTGCGCCACGACCGTCGTCGAAAAGTGGCAGCGCGAGCGGGTTCCTGCCATCACTGAGCGCTTGTACGATCGCTTCCGGCGCATGCCGGACCTCGCCGCGTCGATTCATGCGACCGGGCCTGGGCATTTCGGTTTCGGCGAACGGGGCATTCTTGCTCTGGTAAACGAGGACCGGCTGCGCCGTATTCTCTCCCGAATGCTCGACGAGAACGAGTTCTTGAGTGCGCACGGGATCCGTGCGCTCTCCCGCTATCATGCTGACCATCCCTATACCTTCTGGGTGCAGGGCCAGGAATATCGCGTGGCTTACCTGCCCGCGGAATCCGACACCGGGATGTTCGGCGGCAACTCGAACTGGCGGGGGCCGATCTGGATGCCCGTCAACGTGCTGCTTATCCGCGCCCTCTTACAATATTACCTTTATTACGGTGATAACTTCCGGATCGAATGCCCGACCGGCTCGGGGAATTTGATGAATCTGTTCGAAATCAGTCGCGAAATCGCCAACCGATTGACGCGCATTTTCCTGCGCGACGAAACCGGCCGCCGGCCGGTGTTCGGGGGCGCCGAGAAGTTCCAGACGGACCCCTACTGGCGCGACAATCTGTTGTTCTACGAATATTTCCACGGCGACAACGGCGCCGGCATCGGCGCCAGCCATCAGACCGGATGGACCGGGCTGGTGGCGCCGCTGATCGAAATCTTCGGTCACCTCGACGCCCGGACCTTTCTCGAAGGCGGTCGGGCCGCCGCCTTTCGGCGCGACTAGACCAAATGCTCCGTGGCTGACGAACGATTCACAGATCGGCGCGGACATGCGAGGCTGCGCCGATGAGGAAGATCACGCGGATTTCGATCGGTGCGGCCGATTATCGAACTTGGGCGCGTGGCACGCCAAAAGTGGCGCGTCCGTCGTGACCGCGGCGATGGCCAATCGCCCGGATTACGGCGTCGACGCGCCGGGCGTGGTGCGCGGCCTCGCGCTCGCCGGCATCGCCGCCCTGGCCCTCGCCGGCATCGATGCAGCATGGCTGGGCATTCCTTGGCTGACGATCGTGCTTGCCGTGATCGGCTTTGCCTTGCTGCTCGCGTCGGCGCTGACATTACGCAATGCGCTCCATGGCAAATTTCGTCATCGCGACCGCATCCTCGGACATGTCGATTGGCGTGGCGACGAACGCGTGCTCGATGTCGGCACAGGCCGCGGCTTGCTGCTCGTCGGCGCCGTCAAGCGATTGACAACCGGGCGCGGCACCGGGCTCGACATTTGGAGCAAGAAGGATCTCAGCGACAACAGTATTGACCGCACCATGAACAATCTGGCTGCCGAGGATGTGACCGCGCGTTGCGAGCTTGTGACCGGCCCCGCGCAGCAGATGCCGTTTCCCGATGGTTCCTTTGACGTTGTCGTTTCCAATCTTTGCCTGCACAACATTCGGGGTTCCGCAACGCGTGCCGCGGCTTGCCGCGAGATCGCGCGCGTTCTCAAGCCCGGCGGCATCGCCGTGATTTCGGATTTGATGTTCGTCAGCCGTCACGCGGAGACCTTCCGCGCGGCTGGTATGACGGTCGACTGCGACGGTCCCTATTTGTGGGACGCGTTCCCGCCGCAAAAGATCGCAATCGCGCGACAGCCGCACTCGGTCTCGACGGCCACGGCCGCGGATGCCAATCGTGGAACGATGCGCTAGACGGTCTGCAAATCTTTGAATTGGGCGGCCTAGCGTGACGTGTTGATTATCGCCATTCGTCAGAACGGAATCCAAGTGCCCGGGAACGGTGAAAAAGCAAACAGCCGGTGGTGTGCGAAGAGCACAACGAGAAAAAGTGCGAGGGCCGACCAAAAGCGCCAGCCGACCATTTCGGCGGTCCTAAATTCGTTTCGGCCCTGCGCGATGGCGACGAACGGCACGTTCGAGGTCTTGGCCGAGAACGCCTCCCACGCAGCGCCAAGTTTTCGCCGGCGTTTCGCGTCGATTAAAAACGTGCCGAAAAATGCCAACAAGAAGAAAGTCCCAAAGAAGACTACGGAGGCGAGATCTCCGTTGGTCGCAAGGTGAAAGGCGGCCCAAATGACGACGCCCCAAAGAAACGGATGGCGCGTGATGCGGATGACACCCTGAACCGTTCCCGCGCTTGAGGCTTTACTCTCCTGCTGAACCGAGGTCGGATTGCGTAGGAATAGACCTTGGATACCGAGTAGGAATGCGAGAGCAACGATGATGATCCCTGCGTCCCTGATGCCGGTTCCCGTCGAATAAAGAAGTTGGTCCGCGCTGCTCGCCGACGCTCGATTGTAGCTGATCACGAGCCACACGATCGTGACCAGCGAAGCGATCGCGAACAAGACGAGGTACGGCCGTTCGCCGACGGTCGAGACGATCCGATCCCGCGCGGGCGTTCCGGAAACAAGAAAATGAATCGCCAGAAACACCAGGCCGGCGGCAATTAGCATCGCCATGGTCGTTTCCTCTTGTTTGGTCGCCAGACTCGGCGACCAACCCTTTCCAGCCCGCACAAACTACCGCGATTGCGGCGCGATCTCAAAGGCCGGCGAACACCCGAACGCGAATGACATCATGGTGACGGACGCGGAGAACGAACGTTTGGGCCGCCCACTCGCTCGTGCCGACTGGCGGCAACGCGATAACCGCCCAGGGCCTCACCGGCCGCCCGAAATCGGCAAACCGCGGAGATTACGCGAGTGATGGCAAGCGGTTCTGGATTGGCAAGGCAGCCGATTGGTTGTCGGCTATGCGGGCTCCGCTCAATTGCCGCAGCGTTTTGACCCGCGACCACAACGCTGCACTTGGGCACCTTTCAGCGCAGTGATCTCTCTACCGATATCGCGACTGAGGTCTCCGAGATCTCGGCTCATGGCAGCAGCAACAGCGTCATAGGGTCGTTGCGTCGCCGCCGAATGCCCTGTTTGGCTGGACCCGCCCGCAGCTTGATAGCTTGATCGCCGCGTGACTAACACCTTGCCATTGCTCGGGTCTACCAGGCTCCAGAATGTATCGAGCATCGTGTTTCCATCCGGTTGCTCCTCGAACTTCTCGATGTTCAGAACCACCTGGAAATCGGCGGATGGACCGCCCTCTGAGGGATAGAGCGAAATACGGTCGGTCATCAACAAGTTGGACAAATTGATCGCCAGAACCCGCACGATGTTGTCATTGAGGTTGCCGCCCCATTGGTCGAGATCGGCTTGAACCACGCTATTGGGCGCGGTTCGCGTGACTATCTGAGGCCTATCGAGGTAGGCCGGCAACGAGACCGGCCCGACTTCGACGGCGATCCCTCCCGGCGTCGTCGGCCCCGCCCTGTCAACGTCGGCGGTCAGCACATAGGTGTGTGTGGGTTCGTTGCTGCAACTAGTCAGTGCCGGGAGCACGAAACAAGCGACCAGCAACTGAAGCGCATAGGTGCGCATGTAGCCGCTACCTCTTTCCAGTCAGAAGAGCATTGGGATTGCGCTCGAGGTAATCCGCCAAGGTGCGCAAGGATCTGGCGGCGTTCCTGATCTCGCTGAGAGTACCGTTGATCTCATAGAAAAGCGGCGACGTCGGCGCAATGGCACCTTGGGCGGTGCGAAGCGTTTGGTCTGCCTGGTTCAGTGCGACATTTGCCGATTTCATCACCTGCCTGGCGCCGCTGAGGAGTTGCGGCAGGTCTGCCGAGGCGGTTGTGAGCAATCGGTCGGCCTGATCCGACGTCAATTTAAGGCTCTCGGCAAGAGGCTTGACCTGAGCATTGATGTTGGCCAACAGCTGATCAGCCTGCTGTGTCGTTACTTGCACACTTTGGGAAAGGGGCCGGACCTGCCCGTCCAGATCATTCAACGTGCGGTTCGCCGATAGCAGGACCGAACTTGCCTCCTCCACGATTTGGTCAAGCGGGAGCTTGTTGACTTTCTCCAGCAGGCTCGCGACGCTCGACTTAAGCTGCGCCAGCTGAGATGGCACGGTCGGCAGCTCTAACATCCCGGGCTCGCCGCCGACGAGCACGGCCGGTGCATTGGGATGGAAATCAAAATCCACGCTTACCTGGCCCGTCACAAACGACTGCATTTCAAGTTGAGCGCGGAGTCCGCGTTTGACGAGATCGAGTATATTCGAGCTTTTCCTCTCCCCGCTGGTAATCTCGAACTTCCGAGGATCGATCTGGATGAAGACCGGTATGTGCAGACTTTGTCGATTGACATCGTATTGGATTTTAATATCGGTCACCGTGCCGACGGGGATGCCACGGAACGTGACGGGTGCGCCAACATCGAGGCCACTGAGGGAACCGGAAAAATACAAGACCGCCCTTTGCTGTTGGTGTAGGAAGCTGGTGCCACCAAACGCGAGTAGTCCCAGAACCGCCAGAGCGATCGCGCCAACGACAAAACCGCCGATCAGTCTTGGATTGGTTCTTTTTGCCACCGAATCCCCCTATCCTGCGGCCGCGCCGCCGACCTCAGTCGCCGCCTGAGCGCCAAGTTCGCCGCGCAACAGAAAATTACGAACCTTTGGATCGCTGGAATGATCGCGAAGCACCCGGGGATCGCCATGAGCGATCATCGTCTTGGTGTCGGCATCAAGGAATATCGAGTCATCTGCAATGGCGAAAATGCTGGCGAGCTCATGCGTCACGATCACTATGGTCGCACCCAAGCTATCTCGAAGTTGGAGTATCAGGTCATCGAGCAGCCGCGAACTAATGGGATCAAGACCAGCCGAGGGCTCGTCGCAAAAGAGAATATCGGGGTCGAGTGCCATTGCCCGCGCCAGACCAGCGCGTTTGCGCATGCCGCCGCTGATCTCGGAAGGATAGAAATCCTCGAATCCCGCCAACCCGACGAGCGCCATTTTGAGCGATGCGATTCGACGAATTTCAGCCGGTTCTAGGTCCGTGAATTCCCCCAGCGGCAATCCCACATTTTCGGCCAAGGTCATGGAACTCCACAACGCGCCGCTCTGGTAGAGAATTCCGAACTGCCGCTTGATCCGTAGCTGGTCGACCGCGGACGCTTTCCAGAAATCTACGCTCCCGTAAAACACCTCTCCCCGTGCCGGCTCCATCAATCCGACCAGATGTTTAAGGAGCGTGCTCTTGCCACAGCCGCTGCCACCCATGATGATGAATATCTCGCCGCGGCGGATCGTAAAGTTGAGATCGCGTTGTATCAGGAAGTCGCCATACGCCATGTCGAGATTTCGCACGGAGATATGTGCTTCGGCTTGGGTCTCTGCGTCGCCCGTCTGCGGTGATTGGTCAGATGCCGAGGACATTGGTCAGCACCGCAAAAAAGCCGTCCGTCACAATTATCAGCACAATGGCGGTCACGACGGCCGACGTGGCGGCCTGACCTACGGCCGAGGCGCTGCGCCCGCTCTGGATACCCCGCATGCAACCCGAAAGAGCCACCAAGACGCCGAACACAGAACTCTTCACGATACCAACGGCAAAATCGACCAAACCAACGCCGTGAATCGTTTCGTTGACATACTGCGTGACCGACAGGCCAAGCATGCCGACCCCTACGACGGCGCCACCCAGGATTCCCATGAAATCGGCATAAAGGCACAGCAGAGGCATCATCAGGATGAGCGCGAGCATGCGCGGCAGAACAAGAAATTCCATTGGCGATAGACCAAACGTCGACAACGCATCGATTTCCTCGTTGACTTGCATGGTCCCCAGCTGCGCCGCAAAGGCAGCTCCTGTCCGGCCCGCCATGATGATGGCCGTCATCAGAGCGCCCATCTCGCGGGCCATGGCAACGCCTACTAGGTCTGCGACGTAAATTTGTGCACCAAACTGTTGGAGCTGAATCGCGCCGACAAAGGCAAGAATGAGACCGACCAGAAAGGAAATCAGAGTTACGATGGGGAGCGCGGCTGCACCGCACTCGTACACTACCTCGACGAAGTCTGATCGACGAAAGCGGGCGCGAAAAACAATGAGTTTGCCGAACGATTCTGTGGCTTGACCGAGAAACTCAAGCATACCTCCGAAAGAGCGCCATAGTTTAACGGTTTCGTCGCCGACCAGGGTCAGAAAGCCATGGGCCGCCGACGATCGACGAGCACCTTGCCGTTCCGGGACGGCCGTGGCCAACGTCAGAAGCCGGCGGGCGCCCGCCGGCAAATCGCCGGCGTCGAAATCGACGTTGCGCGCGCGGCACGCTTCCCTGACCCCAACCAAAAAGGCCAGTAGGCCGCTATCCCAGTGGTGCAAGCCCGAGGCGTCAACGACGAGTCTCTGCAGCCTGTCTTGAGATCTGAGCAGCTCTTGGAAGGACGCAGGGGTTGGCAGCCCACTCCTAAGCCTCCAGTCGCCCGTAAGCCTTAAGCTAATGTCGCCCGAGGCCAGCCGACCCAAGGCTATTTGAGCTCCGTCGCGATAAGCATCGACCGCCATGTCCGTCCATCAAAGGGAAGCTGGCACCGTGCGGACAGGAGCCACCCCGATTGGATAAGGCCCACAAGCGGTCGGGCCTTTGACTCTCTTGCGCACGCACTGCTTCCGATACGAAATTGGACTACGTAGACTGCCCATTGACTATCCGGGAATACCCTGAGCATCCCCTAAAAACTCAATTGTTGAGGGAAGATGCATGCCCCGATTCAGTAGGGTTTTTCAGCATTCACGGTCGCTGGACCGCGGGGGCGGGCCGATGCTACCGGGATCCCTCGGGGAATCCCATGGCACTCTCTCGGCAATTGGGCTTCCCGGGCGGAGAGGAGCCGTCGCCCGGTTCGGTCCGGCCAGAGCGTCGGAGTAAACATTGACGCCCTTAGTGCAACGAACGGCCCGGCCGGGCCGAGAAACGTGATTTAACCGGCGAAGCGCGGTTCGGGTAGCCCTTTGATACCGAGGTCGCGAATGCGAAAGAGATGACCCGCGCCGAATTGCGGCTTTTCTTCAACCGCAAAATGGTCGTGGACTGCCGGATGCTTCACCCGCGCCATTGACGTCACGTAGATTTCGTCAAGATTGGCGCCCCCGAACATGACGCTGGTGACGTTGCGCACCGGCATGCCGATTCGCCGCTCGACCGTGCCATCAGGCGCATACCGGACCAGATCGCCTGATATCAACCGCGCGTTCCAGAGATACCCTTCGGCGTCAACCGTCGAGCCGTCTGCAACCCCTGCATCGAACGCCGTGCTCGCGAAGAGTCGCCGGTGCGACGGCGTGCCACTGGAGACGTCGAAATCGTAAGCCCAGATTTCTTCTTGGAACGTGTCGGCAAAATAGAAGGTCTTGTCGTCGGGGCTCCAACAGGGTCCGTTAGAGCAGATGATGCCGTCATCAACCTTGGTGACCGTGAGATCGGGGTCGAGGCGCCACAACGCGCAGATCTTCAGCTCTTCTTTGTCGTCCATGCCTCCCGCAAAGAAGCGACCCCGGCGATCGCATTTACCGTCGTTTAGCCGCGTTCGCGGCTGGTCGGGGTCGACCAGCGAAATCAGTTCGAGCGCGCCGGTGCCGAAGTCGAAAAAGTAAAATCCATCGTCGAGCGCCAAGACTGCGCCGCCATTGCCCCGCAGTGCCATCGCGCCAACATCGTGATCAAGGTTCCATTGCCTGGTTTTGCCCGTCTTCGGATCGAGATGCCAAATCGAGGATTTGCCGACGCGACGGCCGGTGCCGTCGACCCAATAGAGCCCACCTTCTTCGACGTCCCAGACCGGTCCTTCGCCCAGGTGGTTACCGCACTCGACGACACATTCGATCGAATAGGACATGGCAACTCTCCGCAATGGATAGCATCGCGATCAGTCATATTTTTCGGTGGTGTCATTAAACATTAACGAACAAGCTGACGGCCACTGATGCTTGCCATATCATGAGGCAAATCGGTCACCTAAAAAGGGTTTGCCAGATGTGGCCTTTCAGCAGGGGGAGCCGCACTCGCAGGTTGGGACGGGGCAAGGTCGTATCGCCGTTGCTGCAGATTGCCATCGTCATTGCCGGCACGGTACCCCTGCCCATTATTTCAGCAAGCGCTGACAACGCGTCAGATCTTCCCCCCGACGCGGCAGCTTCGCGAGAAGCCGATGCCTTGTTTAGGGAGTTGCTCAAGGACCCCAAGAATGTCGAGCTTACCTTTCGCTACGCGGAGGCGGCAATCAAGGCCGGCAACATCGAAGCCGGGATCTCGTCGCTTGAGCGCCTCTTGTTGCTTGACCGTAGTTTTCCCGGCGTAAAATTGGAGTTGGCGGAGCTCTACGCTCGGCTTCATTCCTATGCAATGGCGAAATCCTACCTTGCTCAGGCTGAGCAAGAGCCCGGACTTGACGAAAACGCCAAAGCACGAATTCGCGCCCTGCGCGATGAGCTCGGACTTGCGAGATCGCCGTCCAAATTGACGACCGAGGTTTTCGTCGGTGTACGCCACCAATCAGATGCGTCGGCGGAGCCGGCGGGATCGGACATTGTCGCTGGCGGGGTCCCGGAGACACTGACCACGATTTTTCTCGGCAAACCAGCTTGGGACGTGTTTGCGTCAGGCAATGTCCAGCACAGCTATAATTTCGGCAACTTCAAGCTCGAAAGCGACATGCTGGCGTATTACTCGGCATCTCTTGGGCACAGCGAGCTTGACGTTGGCGCGGTCGAGGTCAGTACCGGGCCGCGGTTCGACTTCGATATCGGGGATGTGCACTTGGCTTCGACACGCGCCTACGTCGTTGCCGACGAGGTTGGTGTGGGCAACAGCCAGTTCCTGAAGAGTGTCGGCACCGGATTGAGCTTCGATCGACCTATCATCGACAGGCTTTCCGGAGCCGGCTTTTACGAGTTTCGAACCGAATGGTTCAGTCCGATAGCGCTGTCGCCGGCTGCAAACCTAATGAATGGGAATGTTAATTCGTTTGGCTTGGCGCTGTCATACCAAGTCGTCGACAACGGCAATCTTGGCCTTCAAGTCAGCTATGCCCTGACAAACGATTTCACCGATATTGGATCCAATAAAGGCCTGGTTATCCATCTGAGCTATTCTCAGCTCTTTCCACTCCCGAAGAGACTGGGCGTGGGGCCGCTCGAATTGTCATCGTCGATCTACCGCATCTATAGCAACGACGATGCACCAGACCCTTTGGTTGATCCGAATCTAATCGCCGCGACGGACGAATGGCGCTTCGTCGCAAGCGCGAAGCTCGGATTGACGGATAACATCGCGGCCAACCTCAGTATCGTTCGTGAGGTCATGACCTCGGATGTTCCAGCGAACCGAATGAACAACACGCAAATCATCCTGGGCGCGATCTTGGCCTACTGAGGTGCGGGACGGCGCTTCGGATAGCGCCGCCGTCGTTCGAACGCTATCGCCTTGCCCGACCTCGTTCGAGGAGCCGGGGATCAGACTGCTTTTGTGTGCTGACAACGCCCAGATCTGAACGGGTCCAAGATCTGGGCGTCTTGCTTTTTTAACTATGTTTTAATCTTGCGATGGGCTTTAATGCCATTGTCATTAAGTTTCGTCCAGCAACCCAGGCTGCGTGGGCAGACCGCTGCGGGGGAGAAGTGGTCATTCGGTTTCACCGGCGTCGGCTGTCTCGTGGCATGCCCGAGGATTTCGCGTGCCGCGCATAACAAACGGAATAGCGCTGCTAACCCTAGGAATCCTAGTCTTAAGCGCGCCCGCGTTCGCCGATCCTGAAAAAGTCGGCGTTGCCGCCGAAGTCAATCCCGACGTCACCGGCCAGCCGCCGAATGAGCCGCTGCGTGAGTTGCTGATCGGGCACAACATAATTCGTAACGAGAAAATCACCACCCAAGACGCCGGCCAGGCGCAGTTGCTCTTTACCGATCAATCGACGTTGACCGTGGCGAGGAATTCCGAGGTCGTCATTGACGAGTTCGTTTTCGACCCGAAGAAGCAGGTAGGCGATCTGACGGCGGCCTTTACGAGCGGGCTGTTTCGGTATGTTGGCGGCAAAATCAGCAAGGAAAAGGACGTTACATTTTACACGCCCACCGGCTCCGTTTCGGTCCGCGGCGGCATCGCGCTCATCAAGGTTCATGGCAATTCGCTGCAGGCGATTTTCGTCTTTGGCGAGCGAATGACCGTTACGATCAACGGAGAGACGGAAACGGCGACACAGCCCAACACCGTAATTTTTACCACTGACGGGCGTCCTTCAGCACCCGCCCCCGCCAGCGTGGAGATGCTCGAGTTACTCAACCGAGAACTGCAAAGCAGCAGTAATCAGACCCTGACCATTGGCAATGAATTTGCCGCCGAGATACCCGATCTCCCTCCTGAAGAACTTCTGAGAACGTTCATTCCGCGGCTTACGGAAGCCGACATGATCTCTCCGACTTTCACGCCGACGCAAACGCAGGGGCCAAATCCAACCATTCCGACGCCAACGCTTGTTACAACTCCAGCAATCGCCCCCTCTCCGGCACTTACGCCGACTTCGCCGATTGCGACGACGCCGACGCAGACCTCGAATCCGACACCGCCGCCGGCGTCTACGTCAACGCCGCCCCCGGCATCTCACGATCATCATTGGGTCCATCGCGACCACCATCATCATCATGACCATGATGGTGATCGTGACTTCGGAGACCGACACGACCATAATGATCACTTTGCCGAACGCGATCCGGACGACCGTTTTCATCGTTGGACTGAGCCCACCGCGGCGGATTGGGAACACCGCGATCGTCGGGATGACAGCGGCGACCGCCATGACCGCTGGTCAGGCCAGGACCCTGACCACGGGAACGACAAAAATCTTGAAGGCCACAGCAGCTTCGACCGTTATGTAATTTCAGACGATGACAACCGCGACCACCATAGCGGCGAGAATCACGGCTTTGAACGCCATCCCGGTGCTGACGGTCATACGATCTCTTGGAACGAACCTGACGGCGATCCGTCTCATCGATTCGGCCACGAGGACCGACACCGACGGGCTCACGAGCTGCTCGCCTTCGACCACTTTCGCGACGCCATTGGGAGCTCCTGGGGACGGCACATCCCCTATTGGGCTAGTGGCGGCCGAAGGGACGAGCCCAATCACGCCGGTCGACACCACATCTCAGCGCACCGCTAGTGCCCCGTCTCTGAGTTTGCCGGCAAGGCTCTGACAATATGAGGCGGGTACGTTGGCACATCAGCAAGAACCTTCACTATCTGATTCCCCTCCTCATACTTATCGTTGCTTCGCTCGTCTGGGTGAAAGAGCCCGATTTCTTTGTCGAGTTTCGGCTGCATGTCTTTGACGACTATTTGCGTCTAAAGCCGCGGATTTACCAACCCGTCCCGGTCCGTATCGTCGATATCGACGATGATAGTCTTGAGTGGTTCGGCCAATGGCCGTGGCCACGAACGCTGCTTGCGAAACTGGTGTCTCGCCTCAATGAACTCGGCGCAGCGGCTGTGGTCTTCGACATCCTGTTCCTCGACCCAGACCGGTCAACACCGTCTCGACTCATCGACAGCCTGGACGAAATTGCGCCGGGCGACCCGCTCATTGGGCGCTTCAAGCAGATGCCCGATCACGACCTGGTATTTGCCGACGCCATCAAACAAAGCAACGTGGTGCTTGGCTTCGCGCCGAAGAGCCGAGCGCGAAACCAATTCCCTTACGTCAAGGCCAGTTTCTCCACCGTCGGTGACGATCCTCGACCATGGCTGCCGCACTTTGTCGGAGCGGCAAGCGATCTGCAGCCTCTGCAGGCTTCGGCCGCCGGCAGCGCCATGCTCGATACCTTTCCGGAACGCGACGGCATATCGCGGCGAGTTCCACTGCTGACGATGGTCGGGCCTAACCTTTATCCCGCCCTGGCTCTCGATGCGTTGCGCGTAGCGCAAGGCGCACGCGGCTATGTCGTCAAGTCGGCAGGTGCAAACGGGGTGTTGTCGCTCGGCGAGCATACCGGTCTTGAAGCCGTTAAGGTTGGACGAATCATCGTGCCGACGGGGCCGGACGGCACCGTCTGGATTCACTACACACCGCACGAACCGAGCCGTTTCATCTCGGCTGGAAAAATACTCGAGGGCAGAGCTGACGCCGCGGCGATCCGCGGCAATATTGTCGTTATCGGAACCACGGCGGAAGGACTGAAAGAATTCCGGCCGACTCCGCTTGATCCGAGCGAAGCGGGCGTCGAAATACACGCGCAGCTGATCGAACAGCTTCTTCTCGGCGATAGCGTCGAGCGGCCCTCTTGGGCACGCGGAGCGGAGGCTTTTTCCATGCTTGTTATCGGGCTTGGCCTCCTGCTCTTGCTGCCGTGGGTAGGCGCGCGTTGGGCGGCGCTACTCGGGGTCTTGATGATAGCGCCGGTAATCGGCGGCTCGTGGTACGCCTACGCAGCACACAACTGGTTGATCGACCCGATTTTCCCGACGCTCGTTGGTTTGCTCGTTTATTTGTCATCTTCGGCGACGCTGTTTCTGCGCACCGAGGCCGAGCGACGCTATGTTCGTCATGCGTTTGGCCGCTATCTGGCCCCGGCCGTCGTGGAACGGCTCGCCGCGCATCCGGAGCGACTATCGCTCGGCGGTGAGATGCGCGAACTCACGATCATGTTCAGCGATATCCGCGGCTTTACCTCGATCGCCGAACGCCTGGATCCGCAAGGGCTCACCAGCTTTTTAAACCAATATTTGACACCGATGACGGACGGCATCCTGTCGCACCGCGGCACCGTCGACAAATATATGGGCGACGGAATTATGGCTTTCTGGAATGCACCGCTCGATGATCCGTTGCATTGCGAGAACGCGTGCCGGGCGGCGTTGGCGATGCGTGCCGAGCTCGCGCGCCTCAACGAGCGGTGGCGCAAAGAAGCCCTGGATGCGGGGCAGAAATACAACGTCGTTCGCGTCGGCATCGGCCTCAACACGGGTCCTTGCGTTGTCGGGAATCTCGGCTCAGATCAGCGGTTCGATTATTCGGTGCTAGGCGACGATGCTAATGTGGCATCGCGCCTGCAGGGGCAAACCAAAACATATCGCGTCGATCTCATCGTCGGAGACTCGACCGCACGGCGTGTCAGGCGATTCGCCCTGCTTGAGCTCGATCTGATTCAGGTGATCGGCAAGACGGAACCGGTCCGGATATATTTCTTATTGGGCGATGAGAAGGTTAGAGACACCGAAGCCTTTGCATCCCTGGAATGTGCCCAGAATGCAATGATCGCCGCCTATCGGCGTCAGGACTGGACGAAAGCACTTGCACATCTCGATTCATGCCGTAACCAGGCACCCGAGATCCTGCAGGGGCTCTATGAGCTCTATGAAGCGCGGATCAGAGACCTGCGCCGCTCCCCGCCTCCGGCAAATTGGGATGGGATCTACACCGCTTTGACCAAATGAAACTCCAGCGCCATAGGTGAACCGCCTGTCTTGCGCTCTTCCTCGCCGTGGGATGTCTTCGGCGTGGTCCGCGAAATGCCACAAACCGCATGGGGCTCGCTATTCCGCAGTTTGCGGCTAAGGGAAGGCGAGCGGCTGCTGATCCGCGGCGGCGGCACCTCGCTTGGCTTCGCCGCGGCCGCCATCGCCAAACCACAAGGCGCCGTCGTGGCATCGGCGCCGCGAAAGAAGGAAGGTGAGCTGCATTGCGAAAGGCCGGCGCCGATTATGTTATTGTCGATAGCGGCGCAATCGCGCGCGCGAAAACGAGCAGTGGTCCGCCGGTCAGATCAGACGTCGGCTGGGGCCGCCAAGGATTAGCGGCGGCTCACTCGAACCATTCTACTTTTCAACACAATTCACTGCGGCGGCCGTGATGAGGCGTGTGCCAAATCAGGCAGAATATCATCGAGAATTGTGCGACCGACGCAGACATGAGCGGTTTCTCTGACCCGATCAACCAGGTGTTGGGAAGGGCTTTGAAGCGCCGCCGGATCAGAGCAAGTTCTTTGGTATGGAGGACGCCGCTTTTCCCGCTCGCACCAGGCGATAACCGGCAGGTATTTCGGTTCGTTCGCCTCGTAAACTTGCCATCGCTCTACCGCATCGCGGGGAATTCGAGGATCGTTTGCAAAGCATTGCGCCAATGTCAGATCAGGCAGCGGGATATGACCTTGGATACATTGACCAGGGGCACAAAGTACTACCACGAGAAATGTAATGATCTGACCGGTGATCACTAATTTCCCCTCTCACCATCCAAAATCAGCCAACTAAACTTGCCATTTATTTCTATCAAACCATCAATCTGCTTGAGCACGGGCATCATTACCCAAGCGCACACAAATTCTTCGGCGACGCGAACAGTGCGCGCGTCGCGGTTTCCTCGATCGCGCGTTGATATAGTGACGATGATGTAATGTTTGGAGTCCTGGTGACGACGGCCAGGCGTGTTCACTCTCCATGTGGGCGGCGCCACTTTGGGATCGTGACCGACGCCGCGATTGAACGTGGGGGGAACCGGGGCGATTGCTTGTGTCTTTATGCGCAGCAGTTCGCTGGCAGATGCAGGCCTCGCATGTCGACGACGGGCTCAATCGATTCGACCCTGCCGTGTGCTCAACCTGTCCCCGAGATCTCTCAAGGAGCGATCATCCTTCGGCGATTTCGGCCATGTCGTGCGGCGAGATTGTCGGCGAAGCCGACACAGCGCATTATTGTTCGAGCCGACGGTAGTCTGAAGAAGATGTCGCACGACGTTCTCGATTTCTGGTTTGACCCGGCAAACCGCGACAATTGGTTCGAGGCTTCGGCCGACTTCGACGAATTGGTCCGCAAAC
>JASHOB010000176.1 GCA_030041335.1 Alphaproteobacteria bacterium
AAAAAGCCGCGAAACAGGCGCCAGCCGAGATAGATCAGGGCGAGCCAGATGATGATCGAGAAGAAGCCGCCGCCCCAGCCGCCGCCATAACCATAGCCGCCGTAACCCATGCCCCAATGCGGGAACAGCATGCTGCCGAGCCAACCGCCGAACAAGCCGCCGGCGAGTCCGCTCCAGAACGGATGAAAACCGCCATAGCCGCCATAGCCGTAACCGTAGCCGCCATAGGCGCCGCCATAAGACGGGCTGTTGTAGGGCGTCACGCTGCGGCCGATGGCCGACCCGCCATTGTAATTGTATGTCTGCGAACCCATGCTTCCCATGCTTGAATAGCCGCGCGACGTCCAGCCGGCGCGCGCCTCTGCCGAATGCGGCGCCATGATCAGGGGCGCGGTCAGGAGCCCGGCGCAGAACAGCGCCAGGGCAAGGTGTCGCAGAATCTTCATGGCTTTGGCTTTCCTGGGCGCAGGCCCTGTTCAATCCAGCTCTAATGTCGTGTCGCGGGCCGTGGGAAGCAAGGGCGCAAGGAGCCTCGGGCTCACCCGCTGAACGACCGCCGACCGGACGGCGTGCATGGCACCCCCGTCTGCACCACCTGCCCTTGTCAGGTGTGCGCGCCGCCGCTACCGTCGGCGCCAACGGAGGCCAGAGCAAGATGGCGGAGCGTTCCGCGATCCTTACAGCTGAAGAAGCGCTGCCCCTCATTCTGTGCGTCAACGCCAATCGCGCCGTGCTCGATCGCATCGCGACCCTGCTCAGTTCACACTATCGGATTGTGACCGCGGCCGAGCCGGCCGCCACCTTTGCCGCAGCCTCACTGCAACGTCCCCAACTTATTCTGTGCGCCGACCGGCTGATGGCGGCCGACGGCAGGCATCTGTGGCAAGCGCTGCGCAGCGATCCGGGGCTAGGCGATGTCCCGCTCATCCTGGTCACGGCCGGGGGCAGCAATACCCCCTTGGAGCGTGATGTCGATGTTTTGTACACGCCGTTCTCCGACGCCGAGTTGCTCCGCCGCATCGCCGTCAATCTCAGATTTGCGCGTCGTCGAGCCAAAGCGGCTGCCCGCGAGGCTGTGCTAAGGGCGGAAGCCGCAGCCATGCTCCGCCGCATCGACATCGTCCTTGCCCATCTGCCATTCGGTCTGACAATGGTCAATCCGGACGGCGAGATCGTCTACACCAATCCGGCGCGCGAGCGGCTGTTGGCATTTCCCGATCCGCCCAAGATCGGTGAGCAGTTGGCCGCGCGGCTGCCGGCACGGAATATCGACGGTACGCCGCTGCTGCCCGAGGAATATCCCATCCGGCGCGCGCTCAAAGGCGAGTTCGTGACCGATCTCGAAATCCAGTACGACAGCGGCGACGGTCGGCCCCGCTGGCTGCGGACCAGCGGCATTCCCATCACGCGCCCCGACGGCAGTGTGCAATACGCGATCGGGGTGGCGGTCGATGTCACGGGTGAAGTGCAGGCGCGGGACGCGTTGCTCAAGCTTACCGAAAGCCTTGAAGTGCGGGTTCGCGCCGAAATCGACGAGCGGCTCAAAACCGAAGAGGCGTTGCGCCAGGTCCAAAAGATGCAGACCATTGGCCAGCTGACCGGGGGGATCGCCCATGACTTCAATAATCTGATGCAAGTGATGCTTGGCAATCTCGAGGCGGTCGAGCGGCAATTGCATGCCGACGCGCCACTCGATCGGCCGCGCATTGATCGACAGGTCGCCGCGGCGTTGCGCGCCGTCGAACGCGCCACGCAAATGACGCAGCAATTGCTGGCATTCTCGCGGACCCAGCCGCTCAACCCGAAGCCGCTCGACGCCAACGAGCTGGTGCTCCGTATGTCCGAGTTGTTCCGGCGCACGCTGGGCGAGAGTGTCGCGATCGAAACCGTGATCGAGCCCAATCTTCGGCCCGCCTTCGCCGATCAGAACCAGTTGGAGTCGACGCTGCTCAATCTCGCGGTGAACGCACGCGACGCGATGCCGACCGGCGGGCAGTTGACCATAGAGACCGCCAACTACGCGTTTGATCAATCCGTGGGCGATCCGTGGGAAGAATTTGCCAGCGGCGAGTATGTCATGATCGCCGTGAGCGATACCGGAACCGGCATTGCCAAAGACGTCATGCCGCGCATTTTCGAGCCGTTCTTTACCACCAAAGAAGTTGGCCGCGGCACCGGTCTCGGCCTGTCGCAAGCTTACGGCTTCGCCAAACAGTCTGGCGGAAACATCAAGATCTATAGCGAGGTCGGGGTTGGCACGACGGTCAAGCTCTACCTTCCCGCGGGCGCCCGCCCGAGCGATATCGACAAGCGCGACTCGCTGCCGGACGCGCGCCGTGAGGCGAGCGGCGAGTTGATACTGGTGGTCGAGGACGATCCGGGCGTTCGCGCGTTCACGGTCGAGACGCTTCTCGAGCTGGGCTACCGCGTGCTTGAGGCCGCAGACGGAGTCGAGGCATTGCGGCAACTCGAGAGTGAGCCGCTCATCAGCTTGATGTTTACCGATGTCGGGCTGCCCGGTGCCATGACCGGCCGACAGCTTGCCGACATGGCGCAGGCGCGCTGTCCCAGTCTCAAAGTGTTGTTCACGACCGGCTACGCCCGCAACGCGATCGTCCATCACGGCCGGCTCGATCCCGGCGTCGAACTCATCACGAAGCCGTTTACCGGGAGCGCGCTGGCAGCGCGCGTCCGCGAGCTCCTCGATACTGAGGCTAGTCGACGACCGCCACCGCGTTGATCTCGATCAGGCACCGCGGATCGGTCGCCAAAGCCACCACCTGCACCGTCGTCGTCGCCGGCTTGTTGTCGCCAAAATATTCGGCCCAGACCCGGTTGAGGACGTCCTGATCGGCGAGGTCGGTGACGAAGCGTGTCGCCGTGACGATGTTGGCAAAATTCCCCCCTGCCGCTGTTAATCCGCGTTTCAGGTTCTCGAGGGCGGCTCGGGCCTGGCCCGCCATGTCGCGCGGCATGGCGTCGAATTCGGCAGGCCGATGCGGGTGATGATGGTAAACCGGTGCCGCGGTAACGCCCGCGCAAAAGATCATGCTGCCGCCGGTCACCTTGATCGCCGGCGCATACGGCATCCACATCGGCGGTGCGTCGGGCCAGTGGATGTGCGTGATGACGTGCGCCATCGCGCTACCCCCGCTCGACGGATCCGACCCGTACCGTCCATGGCGCGACCCGCGTGGTGCGCAGCAAATCGTTTGCGGTCCACGAGTCCCACTCGAGCTTCTCCTTGATCTCGCGCTCGTCCCTGGCGCGAACGATCAGCAGGGCGTCAGCGGTACCATCGAGGGAGCCTGCGGCAACCACAAAGCCTTCGGCGTGCAGTTTCTGCACGTAGTCGAAATGGCCGCGCCAATCGTATTGCTGCTCCGCCGGCAGCCCGGCTTTCCAAGCACCCCCGCGTGTTCGCGTCACGGCAAAGAGTCGGGCGTCGCTCATCGGCTATTCTCCGGCGGTATGGCGTTGGGGCTCCGCGTCATGTCTTTGGCGGGCCAGCGCTCGGCCGGCAGGGGCAGGGGTGTCTCCTTGCCGGTGATGCGCTCGATCGCGATGGCGTAGACGGTGATCATGTCGAGGCGTGGGAAGAAGCCTTCGGGCCGCGATGCTTCGGGCCGCTCCCATTCCGGGCGGTGATATCTGGCGAGCAGTGCCTCACAGAATCGCTGCTTCTCGGCACGATCGTCAACGACGCGGATGCGGCCGAACGCGATCACGCTCCGGTAGGCCACCGAGCTATCGCATTCGAAGCGGCCGTAGGCGAAGACTTCGCCCGGCTCGTCGATCTCAAAACACACCCGCGGCTCATGCCCGACATTGACGCGAAGATGGCCCGGCGCCGCAGTATTGTGCACCCAGATCTCGTCCCCCATCGGGACATAGAGCAGCGGCACCGCATAGGGCCAGCCATCGGGGCCGACGGTCGCAAGCCGCCCGGCATAGCCGCGCGCCAAGAGCTCGCGGGCGCGCTCGTCGCTCATCGCCTTGTCGGTGCGTCTCATCGCAGGGCCTTGAGACATTGCCTCCTCGTGCTAGCTCGGAATCTCGACTTGGGTGTCCTGTGCGTGAGTAACCATCTTGCACCATCGCCTTGAGGTTCGCCATGCGGCCGCGTTGCCAGCCATCCTATGGCTTAACCGGCGATCGCGCTCGACCCCTGCCGGTGTTGCAACGCGACCGCATCGCTCCCGGCGGCGCATCGGGGGCGTGCGCCCTAAGCCGGGCCGACGCCGCCCTAGATCATGCTCTCGAGGAGCCGCATGAGCTCAGCCGGTTGTTCGCGGTGGATGCCATGACCGCAGGCAACCTCGGCGGTCTTCCAACCCTTATCCGCCTGCACGCGATTATAAAATTGGCGGAAGGTATCGCCGGGATTCCTGGCGGCAAAGATATAGAGACGGTTGGCGATGGTATCGGCCTTGCCGGTGAGTTTGATCTTCTCGACCAGGGTGCCGATTGCCATTGGCGCTCGCAACGCCCTTTCTGCCTCGGACAATCCGACCATGCTCTGCGCCGGTGACGGTACCGCGATGCCACCGCGCTCGCCCGCTTCGGCGAACCGTGTGTTGTTGTCGGCCGGGGTGTAATCCCAAAGGCACTTGCCGCTTTCCGGCAGAAAAGCGTCGATATAGACGAGGCCGGTGACCTGTTGGGCCAAGCGGTCGGCGACACCGGTTGCGACCATGCCGCCGTAGGAGTGGCCGGCAAGAATAAAGCGGTCGAGCTGCTCGCAGCGGATCGTGTTGCAGACATCCTCAATATGAGTCGAAAGGTTGATGCCGCCATGGAACAAATGCGAGCGCTCGCCCAGCCCCGTGAGCGACGGGTAGAAAATGCGGTGGCCGCGCGCGCGCATCTCTTCGACAAAGGGTGTCCAGCCATAGCTGCCGCCCCAGGCGCCATGGACGATGACGAAAGTCGCTTTTTTGGATGCCGTGCTCATGGGGTACCGTCCTCCGTCATCAGTTTGGGGCGTGGTTTGTCACTGGTGCGCGCGCCGCGAGCGGCGCCCGGCCCAGAAATATTGATGGTTATTCGGCGGCCTCTACCACTTCCTGCGGTGGGTCGCGCGGGTCGATCTCTTCCCAGTTCAGGGTTTTTGGCAAGCGGATCGAGAGCGCACGGATCGCGCTGTAATCGGCGGAGCCGTCGAGCCCGAAGGGCAGCTTGCCCTGCTCATGCTCTTTGAGTGCCGCGAGCAGCATGCGGCGCGCGCGGCCGATCACCGCGTCGCTGCTCCCAAGAAATTCCTGGCTGCGGTCGACGATGGCGCCCATCGATTCCTCGACGATGAAATCCTCATAGGTGAAGTTGCCGAGGATACCGCTCCAATGACCCGCCTTCATGGCGTCGCGGTTCTGATGCCAGATATTGGCGACGCCGCCCTTGTCGGCGCTATAGTCATCGTCATCGTCCGTGGTGCCGATCACGGCCCAGCGCTTGTACCAGTCCGGCACCGGACCAAACGGGTTCATGTAATAGTACCAGTGAGCGCTCCACTCGTCGTCGATCGGCACGACGACTACGACCAGGCGTGGCTGGCCGTCGTCGCCGGGGATAAAGGAGTAATAGGGGAACACTACTTCGCGAATGCGGGCATAGACAGAGCCGTCTCCGAGGTCGCGCAGTGCCGCTTCGCGGAAGCCATAGGGTTTCTCGACGATTTCGAAACGTGGCGCGGTGTTGGTGGTGGCGAACCGGTTGAGCCGGTTGGTGGCCTGTCCGACATTCGCGGTCGAACTGCGATGCAGCATGCCGATATGCGCCGAATCGAGCTGGCCCTCGAAGCCTTGGAGCCAATTGCCGTGAACAATCCCGCAGCGCACCAGCGCGTCCGCCGGCGGCCGGTGAAATTCGAAATCGAAGAATTTTGGCGGCGCCGCACGCCGGCCGATATAGACCCAGACCATACTGCCGGCTTCGCGCACCGGATAATGCCGCAGCGGCACGCGCTTACAGAACTCGGCCCGGCGCTCTGCCGGCTCGGTCGGCGTGTCGGTGCAGGTCCCGGAAATGTCGAACTTCCAGCCATGGAAAATGCAGCGCAGCCCATTTTCTTCGTTGCGCGCCAGTGCCAGCGACACGCCGCGATGCGGACAGTTTTCCTGGAAGAAGCCGACCCGCCCGTCGGTGGCGCGGAAGGCGACGAAATTCTCGCCGAGAAGCCGCACCCGCTTCGGCGCGCCATCGGCCTCGAGCGCCGCGGAACGCGCGACCGGATGCCAAAATTCGCGCATCAGCTCACCCATGGGCGTTCCCGCTCCGACCCGCGTTAACCGCTCATTCTCTTCTCGGCTCAACATTGCATCGTTCCTCCGTTCCGGCCCCGATCCAAGGTCTCGAGGACGGAGTTGACCGCCATGGACCTGATGCGGCGCCGGAAAGCTCCCATACCTCTATCCCGCACAGCAATAGCGAATGATAAAGGCGATGTCAGCCGGCTCTTTGCCCCTGGCGTTCGCCCGGTCCGCCGCCCGCCGCGGCGGCGAAATCACCCGTGGCGTCGACCGCGCCCTCCCCAGACCGCTGCCGCGCCAGCGGCACGACAAAGTCCGTGGCGCCGGTTGACTAGCGCATGGCCGCCTTCAGTCCCTCGTCGAGCTTGGCCAGAAACTGATTCGTCGTCATCCACGGCACTTCGGGGCCGATGAGAATGGCAAGGTCCTTGGTCATGAAGCCGGCCTCGACCGTGTCGAGGCATACCTTCTCGAGCGTCGCCGCGAAACGCTTGACCTCGGGCGTGTCATCGAACTCGCCGCGATACTGCAGGCCGCGCGTCCAGGCGAAGATTGAAGCGATCGGGTTGGTCGAGGTCTCCTTGCCTTGCTGATAAAGCCGATAGTGCCGCGTCACGGTGCCGTGCGCCGCCTCCGCCTCCACCGTCTTGCCGTCGGGTGTCAGCAGTACCGAGGTCATCAGGCCCAGCGAGCCATAAGCCTGAGCGACCATGTCGGACTGCACGTCGCCGTCGTAGTTCTTGCACGCCCAGATGATGTTGCCGTTCCATTTGAGGACGGCCGCGACCATGTCGTCGATCAGGCGGTGTTCGTAAGTCAGGCCCTTTTCCCTGAACTTCGCCGCAAACTCGGCGTCGAAGATTTGCTGGAACAGATCCTTGAAGCGGCCGTCATAGGCCTTGAGGATGGTATTCTTGGTCGAGAGATAGACCGGCCAGCCGCGATTGAGGCCGTAGTTGAAACAGGCGCGCGCAAAGCCGCTGATCGACTCGTCGAGGTTGAACATGCCCATGGCGACCCCGCCGCCGGGGAAATCAAAAAGCTCATGCGTCTCGGGTGTCCCGCCGCCCGCGGGTGTGAAGGTAAGGGTGACCCTGCCGGGGCCAGGTACTTTGAAGTCGGTGGCGCGGTATTGATCGGCATAGGCGTGGCGGCCAATGACGATGGGCGCGGTCCAACTCGGCACCAGGCGCGGTACATTCTTGCACACAATCGGTTCGCGGAAGATCGTGCCGCCCAAAATGTTGCGGATGGTGCCGTTAGGCGAACGGTACATCTTCTTGAGGTTGAACTCTTTGACCCGCGCTTCGTCGGGCGTGATCGTGGCGCATTTCACGCCGACCCCGTATTTGGCAATGGCGTTGGCGGCGTCGACGGTAATCTGATCGTCGGTCTGGTCGCGCTCCTCGATGCCGAGATCGAAATATTTGAGGTCAATGTCGAGATAGGGCGTGATCAGCGTGTCGCGGATCATCGCCCAGATCACACGTGTCATCTCATCGCCGTCGAGCTCAACGACGGGCGTCTTGACCTTGATTTTTGCCATGAAGTTCCCCGACCACAAAGTATGTGCGCCGCACCATAGCATGCAGCCGGAGCGGGGCAAGCGCGCCTGACGGCGACGATCGCCTTTTGACTAAGTGAGGGGCAGGACGCCAACGAACCGCGCCGATCCCGAAGGAGGGAGGATTGATTGCGGCGGGTCCCTATTCGAGCGTCTGCGACCGTGGACCGCGCGCCCCAAATCCGACCCAGTCGATCGCGGGGGATGCCACCCGCTACCTCTGCGGCGTACGCCCCGGCACTTCGCCGAAATAGACTTCCACCGCAGCGAGCTTGCCGTCTTTGACACGGAAGAATTCGGTGTTCCTGAATTTTTCGCCGGAAATCAGCTCGACCTCATAGAGCGCGAACGCCTCGTCGCCCTGCGCGAACAATCTTTCGATCCGATGACCCTTGATGCGCTCGGCATTTGCCCAACAGCGCTCGAAATAGGTGTTGCGATCGATATGGTCGTCATAGGGGCTGGTGAAGCTGAACGGGTCGCCGATCACCGCCTCGAGCGCGGTCCGGTCGCGGGTCGAATAGGCGGCAAAACAGCGGCGCACGAGTTGGGATATGTCGGTCATGATTGCTCCTCCGATTGGTGGAACGGCCGGCGCTGCAAAATGTCAGCTCGAAGCAACCCGGCGCGTGTCCGCCCCCAAGCCTGCCGCTAGGAGCTGAAGCGGCCTGCCGGCGCGACGGCGGGTTCGGGCAACGAAGCGAGCAGGGGCAGCACTTCCTCCGGGGTGCGAACGATGCGCATCAGTTGCCGCGAGAAGGGCGGAGCAAAACCATTTTCGACCACCCGATCAATCATGTGAATGAGCGGCGCCCAATAGCCGGCGACATCAATCAACACAATCTGTTTATTGTGCAATCCCAATTGCTTCCAGGTCAATACTTCAAATGTCTCATCAAGAGTGCCAAGGCCGCCCGGCAGGACCGCAATCGCGTCGGACAACTGAAACATGAGCGCCTTTCTCTCATGCATCGTCTCGACCACGCGGAGCTCGCCGATGGCCTGGCGGCCGCCGATTTCGGCGCGATGCAAATGCCTCGGTATCACGCCGGTGATCTTGCCGCCGCCCTGCGCAACGGCGGCGGAAATCAGCCCCATTAATCCGATCCGGCCACCGCCGAACACCAGTCCGACGCCAGCCGCCGCCATCGCCTCGCCCAGTCTCGTTGCCGACTCACGGTAAACGGCGGCGACATCGTCGCTGGCGCCGCAAAAAACGCACAAAGTCTTAACCAACGCCATTACTCGCCTCTTTCAACCACTTCAGGCCGCGTTACAATGCCCGTTAAGCCGATAGCGGCCAAGCACGGCAGAATCGGGCTCGGGGGAGCGAAACCGTGATACGCGATTCGTCTCGTAAACTAATATGGGGCAGCTTGGCGCTTATTGCGGCAATCGGAATCGTTATCATTGCCGCGCTGTGGGAAAGCGGGCGCACACCCACGCTTGCCCCGACCCTCATGCGGCAGCCCGATATGTCCACGGCCGGGACGCCGGCGACGTTCTCACCGATGCCGCAAAAGCCGGCTGCCGCGCCGTCTCAGGCCTCGTCGGCAGCCGCTACGGCGGCGGCGCCGCTTGCACAGACGGAAGTCCCGCGCTTCGACATCGTGCGGGTCGATCCCCAGGGACACGCCGTTTTGGCGGGTCGCGCGCCGCCAGGAAGCGAGGTTACCGTCTTCGACGGCGACCACGAACTCGGTCGGGCCGCCGCCACGAACGACGGCGAGTGGGTACTCGTTCCCGACGCCCCGCTGCCGCCGGGAGAGAGCCAATTGACGCTTCGCGCGACCACCAAAAGCGGCACCGTGATTCGGTCCGACGGCGTTGTCGCGATGTTAGTGCCCGAACGCGCGGCAACGCCCGCCAGTGGGGTGCAGACAAAGTCGGCGGCCGCGGCGGCAACGCTCAAGGCCGAAGCGCCGATTGCGGTGCTCGTGCCAAAAGAGGGCAGCGCTGCCGGCCTGCAATTGCCGCCTCTTTCGGGCAATGGCGACGAACGCCTCTCAATGGATATCATCGAGTACGGCGCCGAGGGCGTTGTGATTTTTCAAGGCCGTGCCGCGCCGGGGATGCAGATCGGCGCCTATCTCGGTAATCGGAAAGTGGGTGCCGCTACCGCTGACGCCGAGGGCAAATGGCGCATCGTCACCGAGGAAGACGTCCCGGCGGGCCGCTATCGGCTCAAGCTCGAATCGCGCAACGACGCCGGAAAGCGAGTAGCACAGTTGATGATCCCGTTCGAACGCGCGGCTGTGCCGGAGCAAATGGCGGGCGATCTCGTCGTCGTTCAGCCGGGCAACTCGCTGTGGCGCATTGCCCGGCATAGCTATGGGAATGGCCGCCGCTACGTCGAGATCTACCATGCCAACCGCCACCAGATCAGCAACCCGCGACTGATCTATCCAGGCCAACTGCTGCAAGTTCCCGGCAAGTCCTGAGAACGCGCGGCCCCCCTAAAAACGCCCTCGAGGTCATCGGGCGTCGCGACCAACCGAGGCTCAAAAAGACACGGCTCAACCCTTGGCCCTGGCGCTTGCGGGCGATCCGAGCCAAAGGCGTTTTGCCGCGTTCGCGGGGCGCAGGTACCCGTGTCGCGCTTGCTTTCGCCGTGGCGGCGCTGCCCGAAGGTGTAGGGCAGCTCCTTGACGCGCACCGACCGCGGCGACGGGCGAGGATCTCGAGCAGAATCTCGAAGCCCTGGCCCGACATAAGCCGCACCGTGTCCTCGGGCAGCTCGCGGCGCAGCACGAAGAAGCCGCTCATCGGATCGGCCAGTTCGGAGCGATAAACGAGCCGCGTCGCCATGCCGCCGATCTGGCGCGGCCGGCGCTCAGAATCGCCGGGGGCCGCCGGTGACGTAGCGGCTGCAGACCACGAAATCGCAATCGCCGCCGTCCAAACACTCGGGCTTGGATGGGAGCAAGGTTTCGTCGTGCTGAGGGTCGGCGTCCATCACCCGATGTCGGGCGTCGCCGAAGCCAGCGCGCCCTCGATGCGGGCGGTGGAAAGGCCGCGCCGGCCGATGCGCTGCAGACAGCGCGCGCGGCGGTCGAATTTGCCGATCGCGCGGATATGATCGGCGGTGCCGTCCCGCCAATCGTCATCGACGAAGATCACTTGCCAGGCGTTGCCGGAGAGCGCGGCCTCGAGGAGCTTCAGCAGCGGTACGACATTGCCGCGCTCGTTCAGTCGGGATGACGATTGTGCATTCGGGTGCGCACTCCGATTCGGGTAAAAAGACCGGCGAGCGCGGCAGCGCGCGCAGCCGCCGCGACGGACGAGCGGTCGGACAACAGCATCAATTTTCTCCGCTCGCCCGTCGGGCGGATTAATGTCGCCGCGTCGAACCGCGGCCAGTGACCAGATTGTGACGGCCGGCCGTGCGCGCTCGCCATCGCCCCATCCGACCAAGCCTGCTTCCCGTGCTGTGGCGGGCTGCCGATGCGGCGCTGTGATTTTTTTGAGGTATTCCGCGAATCCGATCATTTCTTCATTGGCACTTGTCAGCGGTGTTATCCTCTTCTTAAAGAAATCAGGCGAAAAGCTGCCGAGCCTTCGCCAACGAAAAAGGAGACAACCGTGGATGAGCGAAATGATCCCCAGGCGACCCAGGCGGCGGAAACGGGGACGGCGTATGATCGCTTCATCTCCTTCATGTTCGGCGCCGCCGACCTGCTGATCGAGACCGATCCCAGGGGTCAGATCAGTTTCCTTGGCGGCGCGACGCAGCGTGTCGCCCCGGCGGGGCCGGGCGCCCTGATCGGCCGCCCCTTTGCCGAGCTGTTTGCCGCGGAGGACCGCCATGTCGCGGAAGGGCGACTGGCGCGAATGCGTAATCAGGGCAATATGATGCCGGCCGTTGTTCATCTAAAGGATGATAGCGAGCCCGCGACGATTTTCGGCGGCTGCGCCTTGCCCAACGGCCACACCGTATTGTTCCTCTCGGTGGCGCAAGGGGATGGCGGCAAAGAGGCGCAGAATCCAAACGCCGTCGGCGCCGTCGCCGGCCTGCAAAGTCCGATCGCGTTCGCTGCCACCGTTCGTGAGAAATTCCAGGGCACCGGTGCCGGCGAGCGGCGACTGACGTTGGTGGCAATCGACAGTCCCGCGCCCGAAGTCCGCGACGTGATGCAGCAGATCGAAGAGGGGCTGTTTGCCCGCCTCTCGAGCGACCGTCGCTTCGGCGGCCGCGTCATCGCCGTCGGACGTATATCCGACGCGCGTTATGGCATTCTCCACGACGGCCCCCTCGATGCCGGCGGTCTGCGACGTCATGCGCGTCGGCTGGCGAGCGAGCTGGCACCCGGTTCGCCACCACTTCAATTGACCTCGACCGCGATAAGGCTGCGCCCCGGAAGCGGCCGGTCCGATATCGTTGCGACGGCGGCGGTCTATGTCATGGCACGGCTCGCGAGCGGCGCCGATTCGTCGCTCGCTCTCCTCCGTCGCTCGAGTTTGACCCAGCTCATGGTCGAGACCACCGGCCGGATCGCGACCCTGCGCAAGATTTTGGAGCATGCCGACTTCGATCTCGCGCATCAGCCGATCATCGATTTCCGCACCGGCAAGATTCACCATGCGGAGGCGCTCATTCGTTTCCGCGATGGCGGTCCTCCCAACCAGTGGATTGCACTGGCCGAGGCCGCCGATATCGTCACGGAACTTGATCTCGCCGTTTGCCGCCGCGCCGTCGCGGCGGCGCAGGCGATGCCGGCGGGCGCGCCGCCATTGGCCATGAACCTTTCCGGGCGCTCGCTCGAAAGCACCGAGTTCGTGGAGAGGCTCCGCAGCCTCCTGGCGGATCGTCCGGGCTTGCCTGAGCGGTTGATGTTCGAGCTGACGGAAACCGCGGTGGTGAGGGATATCGAGGCCGTCGATCGGGCCGTGCAGGGCCTGCGCGAGATCGGGTTCAAGGTTTGTCTCGATGATTTTGGTGCGGTCGCGACCTCGATTCATTACCTGCGTTCGATCAAGGTCGACTATGTCAAAATCGACGGCCTGTTTGCGCGCTCCTGCCTGCGCAACCCGAACGATCGCTCGATCTTGAGCCACGTCATCGCCTTGTGCCGGGCCTCGGGCGCCGGCGTAATCGTCGAAATGATCGAGACTGCGGAGCAAGCGGAATCCTTTCGCGCGCTCGGTGCCGATTTCGCACAGGGTTATTTCTTCGGCCCGCCGGCAATTGCGGAGTCGCCGATGTGACTCGGAGTTGATCCAAAACTTGCGTTGTCCGATGTAAGTGGATAACTTCTGGATACGGACGGTGAGGCTCGTCAACAAATCATAGTTCTGGAATTCAGCGAGCCGACGAATATGGTTGAGTGCAGGTGTCCCCGCAGGGGCCGCGGAACGATGATAAGCAGAGTTGCCGCGTCAACGACGGCAACGCGCAACATAAAGGCGGAGGGACATTGATAAGAAAATATGTGAGGGATTGGGGGGAATACGTACTCCCTGATTTTCAGATCCTGTTCCGGCGCGGCGGCCGGGTAATCTACTTCAATCTCACCGCAAGCCGACAAGTGACGGCATTGGCCTTTGCCCTATTCTCGGTTCTCTTCCTCGGCTATCTCGGTCTTCGCTTTCAACATTTTGGCCATGTCGTCCTGTCCCGCAATCACATGCTGGCGGAAGCGGACCGGGAAAAGGCCGACCTCAATCAACAGATCGAGGCACTGCGCGACACGCTGGCTGAGGCTGAGAGCCGCGCAGAAGCGGTCGGCGAAGACAATGATCGCCTCAACGCCGCGCTGGCCGATGCTGAGCAACGGATCGCGTCGCTGCAAACCGAGCGCGATCATGCGGTGGCCGATGCGCGCCAGCAATTCAAGGCACGCGACGCCGCGCGTGCCAAGGCGCTCGCGGATGCGCAGCAACGAATCGGCGCGCTCGACAGCGAACGGGCTCAGCTTGAGGCCGACCGCGCCGACATCCAGCACAAACTGGCGGCTGCCCAGCAAAAGGACCTCGAGCTGCTGCGGCACTCCGATTCCAACCAGGTTGCGCTGCAGACACGCATCCAGTCGCTGGAAAAGGATCTCGCGCAGGCCAATCTCGGATCCGGCAAATACAGTTCCGACCTGGCGCGTATCGACAAGCGGCTCAACGCGGTAGCGCTCGAGCGCGAGCGCCTGCTGGCTCGGCAGAATCAGGGTTTGGACGATTCAGCGCCGACGACATCGCGCGATACCCAGGTTGCTCTGGCCGAAACGGGTGCCCCCGCAGACAACGCGCCGCAGCCCGGCTCGCGCCGCGGTGCGGGCAAGATCGAGGCGCTAATCGCTTCGACCGGTCTCGATGTCGGTCGTCTCTTGAAAGATTCCGGTGATTCGCGCGGGGCCGAGGGCGGGCCCTTTGTGCCATTGGGCGCCGCCAGCAGCGCCGGCAGCGATGCGCGGCGACACAAGCTCCTCCAGCGGCTCGCTGACATCTTGCCGTTGCGTGCGCCACTCGATCATTACCGTGTGGAAAGCCCCTTCGGACCGCGCCGCGACCCGTTCAATCACCGGCGCGGCTTCCACACCGGTGTCGATCTCTCGGCACCCTATCGCACCCACGTTTTCTCAACCGCGCCCGGCGTCGTCACCGAAGCCGGAGCCGAAGGGGAATGGGGGCGTCTCGTTGAAATCGACAATGGCCACGGCATCGTCACGCGCTATGCCCATCTCCACCGCGTGTTCGTCGTGAAAGGCCAGAGAGTGCCAGCGCACTATGCCCTGGGCGAATTGGGGAGCACCGGCCGCAGCACCGGCCCGCACGTTCATTACGAGGTGGTGATTGACGGCACGCCCGTCGATCCCGCCAAATTTCTGGGGGCGGGCGACAACGTGATTCGCGTCGGCGCGACGCAATAGGTTCCGGCGCACGCAATCAAGCATACTGGTCGGCCCGGTAGTGCCGGAGGGCAGGGAGGAAATGGTGTTCGGACAGCGCCGCAACAACGGGGAAATTACCGCGCGCCGCAATCAACGCAAAAACATGCCCTCGGTATTGGGTGCCGATGTCAAGGTGGAAGGTGACATCATCACCGACGGCGACCTCTTCATCGGCGGCGCCGTCAAGGGTCGCGTCGTCGCTCATCAGCTAACTCTTGGGGAGAGCGCATCGCTGACCGGCATCGTCGAGGCCGATACTGCCGTCATCTCCGGGGCGCTCGTCGGCAAGCTCACCGCCAACATCGTGACCATCAAACGCACTGCCAGCGTTGCGGCCGAGATCACCCATGTGCAGCTCAGTGTCGAATCGGGCGGGGGTTTTGAAGGCTACAGCCGACGCGTCGCCAGCCTCGACAAGGTCGCAGCCAAGATCGAAGCCGAGCAAATTGCCGCGGCGCCCTCGGTGCCGGCGCTGACCCACGCCGAGGCGGCGGCCTGACGCTTGGTTACCTGCGCAAGTCGGCAACGAGCTCGAAAGCTCGGTGTCGATCGCCCATGACGAAGCGGTAAATCTGCAGGTTTTCAAGAACGCGTTGCACGTAATTGCGCGTTTCGCTGAGCGGTATCGATTCGATCCAATCGATCACATCGGCGTTCTTGGCGCGCGGATCGCCGAATTGCGCGATCCACTGACTGACCCGCGAAGGCCCGGCATTGTAGGCAGCGATGGCCAGCACGTAGGAACCTGAAAACTCGGTCAGCATCTCGTCGAGATAGGCGCGACCAAGGCGCATGTTGTAGACTCGGTCTTCGGTCAGAAGCGGCGCCGAAAAGGGCAACTCCAGCGCCTTCGCCATCCGCTCGGCGGTCGATGGCAGCAACTGCATCATGCCGCGCGCCCCGGCTGGACTGGTCGCGCCCACGTCAAAGCCACTTTCCTGGCGGGTCACTGCCAACACCAGGGGCGGTTCTGCATTGCCGCCCGGAGGCAGCGGCACCAGGGGATAATTTTCGGTGAACAGATTGACGCCGTCATTGGTCGCGCGCTTGGCCGCGATCATTTCCATATCGGGTCGGTCGAGAGCCAGGGACAGCCGCGCGACTTGGACATAGTCACCTGGCGTTTGCGCTGTCTCGGCGAGCTGAAACAGGAAGAACCGCGCATCCTCGGAATCGCCCATTGCGACCAAGTCGCGCGCCGCCCGCACCAGTTCCTTTTGCTCGAACGCAGCGACCGCCTCGCGACTGGGCTCCGGCTCGCGCTCGATCTTTATCGTGCCCTCGTCATGCACCGCCGCGGCCGCCAGCTGGCCGTAATAGGTGGTGCGATTGGCCGCGGCCTTTCCATACCAATCCGCCAGATCCGCCGATCGGTTCATTACCGCCGCGGCCCGCGCCGCCCAATAGGCGCCGCGCGCCCGGCTGATCGCCATCTTGGAGTGATCGTAAAGCCGGACGAAGTGTTGATAAGCCGTGGCCGGATCGTTCAGGAAGCGCAACGCCACCCAACCGGCGAAGAACTCGAGCTCGCCGAATGCCGGACCTTCGCTTAAGCCATTCGCCGCCGCCAAGCGATAGGCGACGCGGGCATTGCCCTCGCTAAGCGCCATCCGGGCCAGTGTCTGCCGTTCCCCGGCCCATGCCAGCGGCCGGACCAAATTGGCCGGCGGATGATCGAGGAGAGCGATCGCGTCATCATAGCGCGCTTTATGGCGGCGCCATCTGAGCCGCGCAAAGATCAGGCCGGGATCGCCCTGCAAGTTCGCAGGAACCTGAGCGAGAAGATGCTCGGCGTCGGGTGCGCCATCGAGCAGCGCGAGCCGCGCCACGCCGAGCGCACGCTGGGCCAGACTGACGCGTGGCAGCATGCGTCGGGCATCGGCATCACGGCCGTCCCACAGCAGGCGATCGAGGCGTTTGGCGTGGTCCAAAGGCCGCAAACGGTCGCCATAATGTTGCAGAAACGCGGCCTCGTCAGCCGGGGTGAAGTTGGTCTCGGCCCAAACCTCGCGCAGTTCGGCCACCCCTTCGGGCTCGTGACCGGCGGCAATGTCGAGATCAGCCTGACGCATTTTGCCGAAAGCGCTCAGCGGCGGATACCGGCGCAACCATTCGGCCGCCGTGGCGTCGCTCTGGTCGCGGAGCTCGCGCTCGGCATGACGGCGCAGGACCATCAATCCCGGCCAATCGGGATTTTGGGTGATGAAATCCCGGAGCTGCTCGAATCGCACCTCCGGACCGTCGCGCATCAGCTCAACCCACGACAACAGCTTCGCCGGAAACTGGTCGCTGGCGCTCTTGGTCAAGTTCCAGACCTGTTTCCAATTATCGGCCTGCGCCGCCATATAGGCCTGGCGATATAAGACGCGGTCGTTATCGCTGAGCTCGCCATGCGCGGCGGCGGCGATCCCGACCGCTGCCGCAAAGCCGAAAACCAATGACCGAATCGTCGTTGTCACGCGCACCTACGCTCCATCTGCATCCACATTCGTCTTGGATGCCATTCTACCGGCTCATCATTTCAACACAACTAAAGCGTCGCGCACGCGCCACGGCGGCCGTTGCCCGAAAGGATGCGAAACGGTATCGTCGCTGCGCGATAAAACCGGCTCGAGCCGGCGACCCAGTGGAGATGCGAGATGTTTCAGGGCTCCATGACCGCGCTGATCACACCATTCCGCGATGGCGCAGTTGACGAGAGAGGTTTTCAGTCTTTTGTCGATTGGCAGATCAAGGAAGGCACCGAGGCGGTGGTGCCGTGCGGCACCACGGGCGAATCGGCGACGATGAGTCACGAGGAGCATCACCGCGTTGTCGATCTTTGTGTCGAAGTTGCGAAGGGCCGCGTACCGGTCATCGCGGGTGCCGGGTCCAACTCCACCAAAGAAGCGATTTCCCTGGCGCAGCACGCACAGAAATCCGGTGCCGACGCGGTGCTGGTGGTGACGCCCTACTACAACAAACCCTCGCAGGAAGGCCTCTATCAGCACTTCAAGGCAGTGGCCGAATCGATCGAGATCCCGCTTTTCATCTATAATATTCCCGGTCGCAGCGTCGTCGATATGAGCGTCGCGACCATGGCCAGGCTCGCCAAACTGTCGAATATTGTAGGCGTCAAGGATTGCACCGAGCTGTCACGGACGCCGCGTCAGCGGGCTGCGGTGGGCGACGATTTCATCATGCTGTCAGGCGAGGACGCGACGGCGCTTGCCTACCTGATGCAAGGCGGCACGGGCTGCATTTCCGTCACGGCCAACGTCGCGCCCCGCCAGTGCGCCGACATGCATGCTGCATTTCGCCAGGGTGATGTGAAGCGCGCGCAAGTCATCAATGCGCGGCTCGCGGCGCTTCATGATGCGCTGTTCGTCGAGGCCAGCCCTGCGCCGGTGAAGTATGGCGCGTCGCTCCTCGGCAAATCCTCACCCGAAGTCCGGCTGCCGATCGTACCGGCAAGCGAAAATGCGCAAAAGACGGTGCGCGCCGCGATGACAAGCGCGGGGCTGCTCAACTGAAACCATGGCGCTGCGTGGTACCGAACGCTACGTGGCGCAGAACCGGCGCGCGCGCCACGATTACCTCATCGAGGACACCTACGAGGCCGGCATCGCGCTCATGGGCAGCGAGGTGAAAGTGCTGCGTGAAGGCAAGGCCAGTATCGCCGAAGCGTATGCCGGCGACAAAGACGGCGACATCTTCCTCTTCAATGCCAACATTCCGGAATATCCGGCGGCGCGCTTCAATCACGAGCCGAAGCGCGCGCGGCGTCTCTTATTGCACCGGCGCGAGATCAATCGGCTCTTGGGACGCGTTAGCCGCGAAGGCATGACGTTGATTCCGCTCGCCATCTACTTCAACGGCCGCGGCCGAGCCAAGCTGTCGCTGGGCCTGGCCAAGGGGAAACGCAAGGCCGACAAGCGCGAGGCGGAGAAAGCCCGAACCTGGCAACGCGATCGCGCGCGCATCATGCGCGAACGCCGGTAGCAAGGTGTCGCCGCCATATCGGCCGCACCGGCAATCCCAACCCCGCGCCTTGCCTCTGTTGGCGCGCCTAGTGCAAAGGCGGGGCGTAGATCAGCCCGCCTTGCGTCCACAGCGCGTTCGGTCCGCGCTCGAGTTTCAATGGCGATGAGTGGCCGACATCGCGCTCGTAGATCTCGCCGTAATTGCCGACCACCGTGATGGCGCGCTCTGCCCAGGCATCGTCGAGCCCCAGTGTTCGGCCGATGCCCGGTGTCGCGCCGAGCAGCAACCGCACCCGTCGATCCTCACTGTTCTGCATCGCCGTGACATTGGCGGCGGTAACCCCATCCTCCTCCGCCTCGATCAGCGCATTGACGGTCCAGGCGACGATCGCGGCCCATTGCGGGTCTCCCAGTCGATAGGCGGGAGCGAACGGATCCTTGGCGATCGTTGCGGGCATGATCATGAAATCGCGCGCTCGGGCACGAAACATGCGGCGGAAGCCCGCCAGCTCTGAAACATCGGCGGTAATAGCCTGGCAGTGGCCGGTGAAGAGCGCCGCCTCCATTTCACCGCGTTCCTCGAACGGGAACGGCAAATAGGCGATCTTGCGCTGGCGCAACATCGAGGTGAGCGCCGCTTCGGCGTCGGTGCCCGAGATAAAGCACACTTGCTTGCCGGCGAAATCCTGGAGTGTGGCAATTCGGGATTTCTTCGCGACCAAGAAACCTTGTGCGTCATAGAACAGCACCGGCCCGAAACCGACGGCAAAGGCGGCACCGTTCTCGACATTGGGAGTGGCACCCACGAGCACCGACACCGCGCCCGCGCGCACGCCGCGCAGACCTTCGGGTTCATCGCGATAGGCGAAAATCCGGACTTTGGCACCGATTCCCAATACCGCGGCCCCGAGGGCCTTGCAGAAATCGGTCCCGAGAGCCGCAAGATTGCCGTGCCGGTCCGCTTTGGAATAATCGTCCTCGTCGGTGACGACGCCGCAGGTCAGTAGTTCTGCCGACTTGGTGTGATGGAGCACCGTGTCGGCGCTGCCGTTCGCCGCTGCGGCAAGGGCAAATGCCGCGACAACGAAGATGATGAACGCAGTTCGCTTCATGGCGCTAACGCGGGATGGACCGGGATCAGGGCTCCCCGGTCCCGTCTGCTGACCCTGTTGGATCTAGCCGCTCCAGCCCGGGGACGCCGGATTTCCGGGTGTCGAGCTCGGCCGCGGATTGAAGTCGGCGGGCGCGGGATCGATCACCTTGCCGTGGACAATGTCTGTCGGCACGATGTGAAGCACCTCGCAGCCCGCTTCGTTATAGTGGGGCAGGGACTTCACCGTGCTCTCGGGAATCTCGGCATAGAAGGGAGAAAGGAGCGGCGCCCATCCCTGGAGACGGTCATCGTCGAACGCTTCGAACAAATCGCCAATACCGTTGTCGGGACCGTCGCTCGCGTTGAGGGAGGACTGGCCCAGCTCCGCCTCGCCGAGCTTCTGCCCCTTGACCTCGTCCGGCAAGGTCGCGAGCGGTGTCAGATTAAAGAGTTCGTCGATGAATTTGATGACCGAGCCGTGCTCGCTATAGACGTGCGAGACGCCATGGACGAGCGAATAGGGGGAAATGACGATCGCCGGGATGCGCGGCCCGGCCTCGAGCACGTTGCCGTTCGGATCGTTGACGCGGAACGCCGGCTGCACATGGTCGTAGATCCCGTCCGTCTCGTCGTAGGTGATGATGATCACGCTGTTGGCCCAATAGGGACTCGCCGCGATGGCATTGACCTCATCGGCCAACAACGCCTCACTGATTTGCGCATCGGAATAGCCGGGATGATCGTCGTTGCCGGTGAAGTTGGCCTGCACCGTGGCATTGGGGTCGACCGGCACGAGACCGTCGTTGTTGCCATAGCCGCCGCGGATATAGAAGACACCGCCCTGAGCCGGTAATTTCCCGGCGGCAATGTCGGTGAAGAAGTCGCCAAGGCCCTTCAGGTTGCTCCCCAATACTTGCGTGTTGTCACCGAGATAGCCGAAATACTGCGGCCCTTCGTGATGGGTGATGTAGTTGTCGTGCGTCGCCGGGCCGGTGCCGTCGGTCGGTTCATGATCGAAGCCTTCCTGATACCAGGCCCAGTGCACGGCTCCTTGGTGGGCGATCACCTCGATATCGTCTTGGACGTCGAGCAGATCGGCAACCGGGTGCTCGTCGGAGGCGATGATCGAATTGATCTCGTAGCCCATGAAGGATAGCGGCAAGCTGGCATAGGTCTGGTTCAACGTCGGCGTCGCCGGGCTCACGTCGTTCGGGCCGAACGGCGGTTTTACCGTCGCGGTATCGGCATTCGAACCGGGGAACGGCGATACGTCTCCGGTTATCGGTTCACTCGCGCTTTCGGTCGGATGGAGCGCCCACTGGGTCTCGCCAGTCTGTCCGGCGATGAGCGCGATCGCGTTCGGCGTCGAAGGACCAACCACCGTCATGCGGAAGTTATCGAACAACGTGAAGCGATCGGCGTACTGCCATAAGAACGGGACGGTGTCGCAGTCGAGATGACTCAGTGCGAGTTCGCCCTTCTGTTTCTGGGCAAGCGAGGGCGGGCTCGTCGGCGGCAGACCGGTCGTGGTGGAAACGATCACGCCGTCTTTGGTGGTCAGGCCTTCTTCATCGAGCGCGTAGCGGTCGTTGGCCGCGACATTGCCGGCGACGTCGAGATCATTGACGATGCCGAGATGCGAATGATCCGAGGAGTCCGTGTCCTCGGGATGGAGCGCCACGACCTGCCCGCCGGTATTGGTAACGGTTTGCGGGATCAGGAACGGCGAGATGGTGCCGACCGAACCGTCGGTATTGACGATCTGCTGGGTAAAGCCGGCGGTTTCCGACGGCGGTTGCGAGAACGGGCCAACGACACCCGGAAAGGTGCCAAAATAATGATCGAACGAGCGATTCTCCTGAAACAGGATAAAGACGTATTTGATGTCGCGGCGGAGAAAGGCCAGCTTTTGATCATGCTGCAGCGGGTGCTCGAACGGCAGCGAGCGCATACTCGCGATCACCGTGCTGCTCGATGGCGGTCCGATGACGACAAGATCGTCAGCGCGAGCGATCGGCACCAGTGTGAACTGCAGCATTGCCAGCAAGCCGGCGGTCGCGGCGCCGGCGTTAAGCCATTGTCTCGTTGACATGAGTCCCCCTCGCCGTTCTTGTGCGGTGGTGCTTGCGGCTACGATCGAGGGAATCGACGCAGCCGCAAGTCCTTATCGCTACGATAACGGCGTTGCGTTAAGGCCGAGCGGCAGGAGTGTTACGTTTCGTTTGCAGTTAGATGTTGGCCCGGGCGCGGCGAGAACGCGCATCGTCGGGCGCCGCCGCCGAGGAGTTAGCCCTTTGACCCAAGAGGCCGTGGCGGCGACGATCGGTTTGACCAGGCCAGTCGACCGCCGGGCCGCGTGACGGGCGGTCAAGAGCAGAGCCGATCTTATGTCAGGACGCGGGCGGCGCTGCGCCGCGCTCGAGTAAAGGTTGGCGGCGGGGTAGGGATCCCGATCAAAATCAGTCGAGACCCTGCCTGATTCCCGCCACGGCGCTCTCGAACATTGCTGTCGTGAGACGGCCCGTGTTGGTGTTGTATCGCGAGCAATGATAGGAATCAGTCAACGCGATTGCGCCGATCTGGTGCACGCGCCCGTGGGTGAACAGGTGAGCGGCGATCGTGCCTCCGAGCGCGCGGACAGCGGCATCATGGGCGATCTTGCCAAGCGCCATCACCGATCGCAGTTTTTTCATGGCCGCGATTTCAGCCACCAGGAATTGGTGGCAGGTCTTGATCTCGCTCGGGTCGGGCTTGTTTTCGGGCGGCACGCAGCGCACCGCATTGGCAATGCGACAGTCGACCAGCACCAAACCATCGTCGGGCCGCTCGCGGTATTCACCCCGGGCGAAGCCAAATTTGAGCAAGGTGGCGTAGAGCAGGTTGCCGGCATAGTCGCCCGTGAACGGCCGGCCGGTGCGGTTGGCGCCGCGTAGACCCGGGGCCAGCCCGACAATCAGCAAGCGTCCATCAATATTGCCGAAGCTCGGCACCGGGGCGTTGTGCCATTGGGGGAAGGCGGTGCGCTGCTTCAGGCGAAAATCCACCAGGCGCGGACACAAGGGACACTCATGGTCCGGCTCAGGCGCCGGCGATTCACTCGCTGACATGAAGCACAGGCGAGCGCGCGTCGTGATGGTGGGGCCGCTCGATCCGGGCGCGAATGTCGAACAGATCGACGAAGATGTCGGCCTGTCGCCGCAACTCGTCGGCGACCATCGGCGGTGTCGATTTTATCGTCGACACGACGGTGACGCGCACCGCCTTGCGCTGTACCGCTTCAACGAGACGCCGGAAATCGCCATCGCCCGAAAACAGCACGATATGATCCAGATATTGCGCCATCTCCAACACGTCGATGGCGAGTTCAATATCCATATTGCCCTTGATCTTCCGCCGTCCGGTGGCGTCGGTATATTCCTTCGTCGGCTTCGTCACCATCGTGTAGCCGTTATAGTCGAGCCAATCGACGAGCGGCCTCAGCGGCGAATATTCTTGGTCCTCGAGGAGCGCGGTGTAATAGAAGGCCCGTACCAGGCGGCCTTGCGAGCCGAACAGTTCCAACAAGCGCTTATAGTCGATGTCGAATTGCAAGGCGCGGGCCGCTGCATAGAGGTTGGCGCCGTCGATAAAGAGAGCAATCCTTTCTTGCGGATAGAACATCATTTGATCCGCTCCATGATAAGGGCCATGGGCCGATGAAATATTGTGTAAGCATAGCACTCAACGATCAGGGGCGGCGATGATTCTGATTGGTCTCGGTGCCAATCTGCCGAGCGAATTTGGTGGGCCTGCCGCAACCATTGCTGCCGCCATCGAGGAATTGGCGAAGGCAGGTGCCGTGACCACGGCACGCTCGCGCCTCTACCGCAGCGCCCCGGTGCCGGCGTCGGATCAACCCTGGTTTCTAAACGAAGTCATTGCGGTCAAGACGCAACTGACGCCACGCAACCTGCTGGCGGTGATGCATCGCATCGAGGCGCAGTTTGGCCGCGAGCGGGGCGAACGCGATGCCCCGCGAACGCTCGATCTCGATCTCTTGGCCTATGACGGGTGCGTGCAAAGCGGCGGCGAGGGGGAACCGACCCTGCCGCATCCGCGCTTGTCGCATCGTGCCTTCGTGTTGCGACCCTTGGCCGAGATCGCGCCGGGCTGGCGGCATCCCATCACCGGCGACACGGTTGAGCATTTGATTGCGGTGCTGCCCCCCGGCCAAATAGCGGAGCCTATTTCAGATTGAGCGTCGACAGGACCGCGCCGGTCTGCCAATCGAGTAGCATCAGCCTCTCGCTGCCGTCGGAGAGGCCGAGCCGGACCATCACGCGATCGCCGTCGCTTTGCGCGCCCAGGATTTTGGCGCCAGCGGGCAGCGTCACGAGCCGCGGCGCGCCGCTGAGCGGCACCATCCGCTCCGTTGCCGGCGAAGGCGCCGGATGCCGATGATTAACCCGATAGGCGATGCCGACACCTAGCGCCACGACACCGGCGATCAGCAACAACCCCAGAACCACGACCAGAATCTTGAGCGCCTGCATGCTTCCCGGCTGTCGCGAAATTGGCTAATCGATAGGCTTAACATGGGCGAGACCCGCCAGGTAACCGTGACCGGTGCCGACGAGGGCGAACGGCTCGATCGCTTTCTTGCCCGCGCGCTCGCACCGTTGTCGCGCACGCAGGCAAAGCGTCTGATCGAAGCCGGGCAGGTGCATTGTCGCGGCGTTGCCGCGACCGACCCCTCGGCCAAGATGCGCCGCGGGCTCGATTTCACCGTGATCCTGCCGGAGCCGGTTCCTGATAAGCTTGTGCCGCAGCCGGCGGCGTTGATCATTCCCTATGAGGACGAGCATCTTCTCGTGGTTGATAAACCGGCGGGCCTGGTCGTCCATCCGGCGCCGGGGAATCCCGACCACACCTTGGCCAATGCGCTGATCGCTCATTGCGGTGACGCATTGGCGGGCATCGGCGGGGTCAAGCGGCCGGGCATTGTGCATCGGCTCGACAAGGACACGAGCGGCCTCATGGTCGTCGCCAAGACCGAATTGGCCCATCGCGCGCTGACCGCGGACTTCGCCGCGCGGCGCATCGAGCGCGCCTATTGGGCCATGGTATGGGGCGTGCCGCCCGCAGGCGGCGAGATCGAAGGCGCAATTGGGCGCAACCCGCGCGACCGCAAGAAAATGGCGATGGTTGAGCGCGGCGGCAAACATGCCATCACGCGCTATCGTCGCCTCGCCGCCTTCGGCACCGAAGCGGCTTTGCTGGAATGCCGGCTCGCGACCGGTCGCACCCATCAGATTCGTGTTCATCTCGCCGCGATCGGGTTTCCGCTGATTGGCGATCCGACTTACGGCAGCAAGCCCGCGCGCCGGGTTTTTCACCGCCAAGCCTTGCATGCCTATCTGCTGGGCTTCAGGCACCCGGCGAGCGGCGCGGCTCTCAGTTTCGTGAGCCAAATGCCGGAAGACATGAACGACCTCGCTGGCCGCTTGCGGCGGGAATCGTGAGCGCCCGGATCGCGATCGTCGTCGCCGCGGTTTGGTGAGCGCATCGCCTGGGGCCGCGCGGTGGGGCGGTGACGCGATCGAACACGGATAGAACATGGCGCGCCTCAGGCGTGCCTAAACGCATAACACGAATCGCGACAACGCAAATCCGGACCCCGGAGGTGTGGTAAATTGGGATCGCAATTACCAATTGGGTTTATTTGCGTCCGCGATATCCGTTCGTCGTTAACAACAACACCAAATCATGCCCAGCCCGCCGCGCCAGTTCCTGATTCCCATGATCGTCGCTTGCGCCTTGTTCATGGAGAATCTGGACTCGACCATCATCTCGACGGCGCTGCCAACGATCGCCAAAGCGCTCGCGGAAGATCCGGTCAGGCTCAACCTCGCCATCACTTCCTATCTTCTGAGCCTCGCGGTGTTTATTCCAGCGAGCGGCTGGTTTGCGGATCGCTATGGCGCGCGCACCGTGTTCCGGACCGCCATCATCATCTTCACCTTGGGTTCGATCGGCTGCGGCTTTTCCCACTCACTGTGGCAGCTGGTGGCGACCCGCATCCTCCAGGGCATGGGCGGCGCGATGATGGTACCGGTGGGCCGCCTGGTGATGATGCGTGCCGTGCCCAAATCCGACCTGGTGCGGGCCATGACCTACCTCACGGTGCCGGCGCTCATCGGCCCGGTAATGGGACCGGTGTTGGGCGGGTTTATCGTCACCTACTTTTCTTGGCGCTGGATTTTTTTCATCAACATCCCGATGGGAATTCTTGGCATCGTCCTGGCGTCGATTTTTATCAGCGATGTTCGTGAGCCGGAACGGTCGCCACTCGATTGGCGCGGGTTCATCCTGTGCGGTTTGGGTTTGGCGGGCGTGGTATTCGGCTTCGAAACGGCGGGCCGGGGTGCGGTGCCGACCACC
The DNA here is from genome assembly GCA_030041335.1 of Alphaproteobacteria bacterium. Lineage (GTDB taxonomy): Bacteria > Pseudomonadota > Alphaproteobacteria > ATCC43930 > CGMCC-115725 > JAATGI01. The sequence continues at coordinate 26,166 of JASHOB010000176.1, forward strand.
GTTGTCGTCTTGCTGCTGATCGGGGGCGCCATTCTCTTAACCCTCTATGTCCGCCACGCCCGGCGCCATGCTCACCCGCTCGTCGATCTCAGCCTGTTCAAGATTCCGACCTACTTCACGGGTGTGGTCGGCGGCAGTTTTTTTCGCATCGGCGTCGGGGCAACGCCGTTTCTCACGCCGCTCCTGTTTCAGCTCGGCTTCGGCATGTCGGCGCTCAATTCCGGCCTCTTGTCGTTTGCCGGCGCCGTGGGCGCGATGCTGATGAAAACCACGGCCGCGCCCATCATCCGAAGCTTCGGATTCCGACATGTGCTGATCGGCAATGCTTTCATCGCCAGCGGTTTTATCGCGGCGCTGGCGCTGTTCCGGCCGTGGACGCCACACATCGTGATTTTTGCCGTGCTGCTGGCGGGCGGCTTCTTCCGCTCGCTGCAATTCACCAGCGTCAATACGCTCGCCTATGCCGATGTGCCGGTGCCGCGGATGAGCCGCGCCACCTCGCTGCAAAGCATGGCGCAGCAACTGGCGATGAGCATCGGGGTCGGCACCGGGGCGCTCGCGCTCCACATCACCCGACTGATCGGTCAGGGAGCGGCTCTCAGGGCGGACGATTTCATGCCGGCGTTCATCACCGTCGGCCTGATTTCGCTGAGCTGCCTCTTTTTCTTCATCAACCTCTCGCCCTATGCCGGCTCCGAGGTCAGCGGTCATCGCGCGCCCGCCATGGCGAGCGCGGCTGGCGGAATCGGTACCGAAGGACCGGCCGAATAATCAAGCGACGATGCCGTCGGCCCTCAATGTCTCGATCTCGGGCGCCTTGAGGCCCCAGTTGCCTAGCGCGGCGGCAGTGGGCGGTTTGGGGGCGGTCGGTGCCGCGTTTTCGGTGCGGCTGAAGCGCGGCGCCGGAACCGGTTGGGTGACGCCGTCGACCGCGACAAAACTGCGGCGCGCCAGGGCGTGGGGATGCCGCGGCGCGTCTGCGAGCGACAGCACCGGGGCGACGCAGGCATCGCTGCCGGCGAACCGACGCAGCCATTCATCGCGGCTCTTGGTCTTGAACTCGGCGGCAAGCTTGGCCTTGCCTTCGGGCCAGCGCGCTCGCTCGTCCTGCTTTGGCAGCGTCGCCGGATCGAGCTCCAGCCGCGCCAGCAATTCGGCATAAAATTTGGGTTCGATCGCGGCAACCGCCAGGTATTCGCCGTCGGCACATTGATAGGTCTCGTAGAAAAAGGCACCCGAATCGAGCGTGTTCGTCCCGCGCTCGAGCGTCATCTGGCCGGCGGCGTAGAGGCCGAAGAACGGCGTCATGAGCGATGCCGCGCCCTCGACCATCGCGGCGTCGACGATCTGGCCCTTGCCGGAGCGCGACGTCTCGAGCAGCGCCGCCAGCAATCCCATCGCCAGAAAGAGCGCGCCGCCGCCGAAATCGCCGACCAGGTTCAAGGGTGGCGTCGGCTTTTGACCGTCACGGCCGATCGCGTGCAAGACGCCGGCGAGCCCGATGTAATCGAGATCATGACCGGCAATGCCCGCCAGCGGCCCCGTCTGCCCCCAGCCGGTCATTCGCCCATAGACCAGGCGCGGGTTGGCAGCGAGACAGCGATCCGGCCCCAGTCCCAAGCGCTCCATCACCCCCGGCCGAAAGCCTTCGACGAGCGCATCGGCTTCCTGAACGAGACGCAAGGCGACGGCGATGCCGCGCTCTTGCTTGAGGTCGATGGCGACGGCCGGCCGGCTGCGGTGCAAGAGCTTGTACTTTTCCGGCGCCGGGACGCCGAGACCGCTCGGCTCGAGTCGATCGATGCGGATGATCTCGGCACCGAGATCGGCCAACAGCATGCAGCACATGGGCGCAGGCCCAATTCCGGCGAACTCGACGATCCGAAAACCCGATAAAGGTCCCATCCGAAGCCCTCCCAAGCCGATGGCCGAACCTTAACCCAGCCGAACCGTGCCGTGCCGAAGGGTTTGACAGACTCGATCATATTCTTTTAGTCTATGGATATGATTAATTAACTATATTAAATAGGCTCGGGGGTAGCGATGATGCGCTTGAAACGGTTTGGTGTCGTGGTTGCGCTTGGCGGGTTGTTGTTGGCCACCCAGCCATGGACACCGCTCCAACCGGCTTTGGCCCAGGACAGCAACGCCTCGCTGCACAATCAGATTGATGTGCTGAAGGCGGAGATGTCGCAGATGCAGCAGAAGCTGCAGGCACTGCAGCAGCAGGAACAAAAAAATGAAGAAAGGGCCAATGTGGCGGCACAGGCGGCGCAGCAGGCGGTGGCGCACACGCTGCCGCCCAATGCCCCCCGGGTCACGGAGTCGGCGACGCACCGGTTCGGCCTGACCAGCGCCGACGGCCAGAACGCGATCGAGTTCACCGGCCGGCTGCATCTCGATACCGCCTGGTATCTCAACACCCGATCCGATCTGGCGAGTGCGCGGGGCGATGATCTCGACAGCGGCATCAATGCGCGGCGCGCGCGCATCGGCGTCGACGGCCGCTTCATGGGCGATTGGGCCTATGC
>JASHOB010000020.1 GCA_030041335.1 Alphaproteobacteria bacterium
CGAGCAGGACGATGATTTTCCGAGCCCACAATATCAGGTCACTAAGTTGGCGATCGCGGAATCTCTGGGTGCCGGCTTCCATGTGCCCCTCTCTCCCATGTGCCGAGCCGAGCGTAGCGAGCTACGCCACCGTTGTCATTGGAACCCCAGGGAGTGCCTCCTATCCTTTCAGGAGATCCTTGTATATCCGGCCCCCCCTTCATGATCATTGCGAGATTCGTATCGGGCTTTTCGAGAAGCGTGATGTCCGCGATCGGATCGTCGTTGACGACGAGGAGATCAGCCAGCGCGTCTTCTTCCGCCACGCCCAGCTTTCCAGGGTAGGGATTGCGCGGTCCGGACAGGGAGAGGAGTTCCCCATTGACTGAGGTCGCCATGCGGAGAATGTCCACGTTCTGGTACCATCGCCGGAGATGGGTGGCGCCGGAGGGAAAGACGCGCGGTCCCCGAGTGAGTCCGTCGTCGATCGCCTGCTTGAGCGCGAACGATGGTGCGCCGAGGTCGCGGACCGTGAGCCCGGCAAAGATCGCGTGCCAGTGCGCATCGATGAGGCCGGGCATGACGCGGTCCGGCCGCCACAGTCGATGACCCTCGCACCTTCGCACCTTCGGGAGCGGCTACGTCGCCGGTCTCAATTGCTTTGACGTGGCCTCCCTCGATGAGGAGGTGGTGCCCCTGCGCAATTCAACGGACGTCCCATCGAACGACCTGAAGTTCCTGAAAACGATCGGCGGGGGCGATGCTTCAGGCTGGGCGCCTGGCTCGGCGAACGAATCCGAGCGCGGCAAGCGACGTGCCCATTCCCCCTTCGTCAAATCACAAAACCGACGCGTCCGGCGCGCGCTCGATCTTGCCGGCATGCCATCGATACCAGAGCCATTCACCCGGCGCACCGAGGATGTCACCCTTGGCGTTGAATCGCACCTCGCCAATGATTGTGGTGAACTGCCCCGAATGGAGAGCGGCTGCCACTTTCGCGGTGTCGAAGCTGTTAGCCTGCCGCACCGCCTCAGCCCACACCTGCACCGAGGCATAGGTCAGGAGGGCTTCGCCGCCCAGTTCCACGTTGTGCAGACGGGCCAAGTCGACCAAGGCCTTGCTGGCCGGCTGATCCAGAGGGTTGGGTGGATAGGTGAAGGTCACGGCTTCCCCGGCCTTGCCGGCGGCCTCCAAAAAGCTCGGCACAATCAGTGCATCGCCCGCTAGAATGGCAATGGGCAGCTTCGCCGCTGCCACCTCACGTGCTATCATCGCAACGTCGAGATCGTAGGCGCCGACGAAGACAGCCTTTATCTTGGCATCGGCCATTCGATGGACGATCCCGTGATAGCTCCGGGCGCCTGACGGGAAACTCTCATTGACCAGCGGTATGATGCCGTGGCTCTTCAGTTCCGAGCGCACCACGTCTGCCAACCCTTTACCGTAAATGTCACCATCGTCCAGCACCGCGATCTCGCCGTGCGGCCGGAACGTCGCGAGGCGATGAGCGATGGTGCGGCCCTGGTTGTCGTCGCGGCCGAGCATGCGAAACACGGTGCCGATGCCCATCTCGGTCAGGGTTGGGCTGGTCGAGGCGGGGGTGATCTGCAGGATGTGCGCCTTGGCATAGAGCGGCGCGGCCCGGATGCTGCAGGACGAGCAGTCATGGCCGATGACGACGGCCGGTGGCTCCGAAACGATCCACTTTGCCGCTGCCTCGGCTTGGTCTGGATCACATGCGTCGTCGACCATGCCATACGCGAGCCTCTGTCCGAGGAGGCCGCCTTTAGCATTGATATCGTTGACAGCCATCTCGACCCCATCCACGAAGTCGATGCCGGCCGCCGATTGCAGCCCGGTCATTGGCCCCGCAACTGCGATGACCTGATCGGCTTCAGCCGAGCCGGGCAGCGCGGGCGCCGCAAATAGTGCGAGGGCGACGAGACCGCAGAGCCAACGGACGAATTTGGAGTCGGCGTAGAAGGGGAGCATTGCCCCTTGATATTGCCTCTGCCGCCCATCCATCCCCAAACAGACAAGGTTTAACGCGTCCTGAAGGTGATAGCCGGTCCAGTACCGACCGAGCGATTCACGCTCCTATCACCTTGTTCCTATCGACCTCATACCCGGTCGCTTGGAACTCCTGGCCGACCCTCACTCGCCAGCCGCCGTTCAGGTCAAACGTTTCGTAAACGACACCACGAAAGTCAGATGGAATTTCTACCTCGTCTTGCTTGACGGCGCACACGCGGTCGCAATCCAACCGACCGATGAAATACCCAACCTCCAGAAGCACGCTTTGACGCGCGCGGGGTTTCCATTCGTCGTTGGGATCCTTCGCCGCTCTGCCGACGTCGTCGGGCGTCAGGAGGACAACAGCAGACCCACGTCGCCGTGGACCTTTACCTTTTCGATGACGGTGAGACCTCGATTGGTATCGTGCAAGATCACGGGATCAAAGCCCAGCTGCGCGATGTAAGGCGCGACAGTCTCCGGCGCGTTATCATCGTGGCCGTACACGACGATGAGCTTGGTCCGATCAAGGGGCCGTTGGCCTTCGTCGCGAGCGGGGGCTGTTCGACGAACAGGTTGAGGCCATACACGATCGACTCCATAGCTAGCGACCTCATTCTCGACGCTCTGCAGGAGCCGCGACCGATATGTCGAGAGACCAACGGCTTCGCGCCCCCTATGGGTTGATAGCCGCGACCTGCGCTTGCGTGAATGGCTCAGTGCGGTGCACGACCCCGTCGGCGTACAATTTATCGATCTCTGCCTCAGATAGGCCCAGCAGCTGCTCGAGAATATCAGTCGTATCTTCCCCGATTGAGGGTGCCCCCCGCCAGATACGGCCAGGAGTCAACGACATCTTCGGCACCACACCGTAAACGCGGATCGGTACGCCCGACTGTCTGTCTAGCACCGGCACGGTCATTTCGCGCGCCGCGTAGTGGGCGTCCCCATATTGGTCCTGTGTGTTGAACACCCGTGCACAGCCAATCTTCGCGGCATTCAATTCGTTTTCTACTTCTAGCGCCGTGTGTGTTTTGCAATAGTCACGTAGCCTCCGGTCCAGTTCCCGGCCCCGCTCGGAATTAACTGCGGCAGCGTCTTTTGAGCAGGCGTCATAGCTGTATACGATCGGATCAAGTCCGAGGAACCTCGGCACCCGATCATATATCTGCCCGCCCAAAGCGCCGATATAAACCCACCCGTCACTACATTTGAACGTATCATACGGCTGAAAGCCGGGCGGGCGGTTGCCCGTATGGCCGTAAACCTGGCCTTCGCCGGTGTAGAGGGGCAAAGTATTGCCGTTGGTTTGCGCCACCGCCTCGTATTGGGCAAGGTCGATCACTTGGCCGCGGCCGCTCTTTTTAACCTCCCAAAGCGCCATCATTGTTGCCGCCCATCCAGTGAGCGCAGTCAAGTAGTCGCCCGTGTAGGTTTTGGCTCGCTGCGGCGGTCCAGCGGGATCGCCGGTTAGATTCATCATGCCGCCATAGGCTTGCGCAATTGCGTCGTAGCCAGGGCGGCCCAGGTAATCTTCCTTGCCGTATTGGCCGTAAGTACTGACCCGCACGATGACAAGGCTCGGATTGACCGCCAGCGCCAGCTCGTTGGTGATCCCGTTGCGTTCGAGCGTCCCCGGTGCCGATGATTCCATCCAAACGTCTGAAATCTTCCACAGGGCCATCAAGAGCTCGATGCCACGGGCGTGCTTGAGATCCAGCCCCATTGACAATTTGTTCTTGGTGACCTCGGCCTCGTCGCAACCATGCGGCCGCGGACCGCGCGTCAGGTGCGGGGCGGTAAACCGGAACACATCTCCTCCAGGGCGTTCGATGTGAATCACCTCCGCACCGAATTCGGCTAGCTTCGTGCCGATATAGGGCTGCGCAATCAAGACGCCTGTACCGACCGCCCTTACGCCTTCAAGTGGTCCGAAGGCGGGGATCACGGAAGGCGTCGCGGGCCGCCTTAGGTCTTTGATCCAATCGGGGATGCTAGGCTTAAGATCCTCGATCGCGTCCTCGTGTTTGATAAGTCGTGGATCATGCGGCATGAGCTTCGGTCTCCCCCTTCTGTTCCCTCCGACCTTTCAGCCTCGCGCGCGGACAACCGACAGGTCAAGAGGCTGGGTTTCGAGAATGCCGTTTAGAGCAACGATTGACCACTATTCTTCGGTCGAACGCATCAATGACTCATTAGAGCGTCTAAAAGCGTCTATTCGGTCTTGACCCCGGTGATGTCGAAAACGGCCGACTGGCTCAAATGATCTGCGTTACATCGGGACTGGCTCCGTGGTTTTGGTTTTGATGAACGTTTGCTGTAAGCTTCGCCGGCCCCTTCTCGTGATGAAGCATTACCCAATCACTACATTGTTTTTGGGGACCTTGGCGCTGACGCAAGCCGTCGCCGCGGAGAAGCACTACGGTCCGGGTCTGAGCGAGGCCGAGATCAAGATTGGCGAGGTCGTGCCCAAGTGGCCCCGCCGCCTTCGGCGTGATAGCGTCCGACGAGCAGGCCCATTTTTCAGCGTGGTAAACGAGAAGGGCGGCGCCTATTTGCCGCCCAAGGCGCTGGAAGCGGCGCGGCACCGGTCGCGCAGGATCGCGTCTTCGCCATGTTCGGCAGTCTCGGCCACACCGGTCAACGTGGCGCTGCAGCGCTATCTCACAGACGCCAAGGTCCCGGTCCGCTTACCGCTCGAGACTCTCTATGCAGGCTGACATCCCGGTTGGGCGGGCAGGTGCCAACCACAGACTCGGATCAACCGACCGCGCCCGACAGGACCGGACCGAACGGAACGTAGCGCTCGCCGTCGAAGCGTCTCATCTGGGCTTGCCTTATCGGCGCGAAGTTGGTCGGGCTGGTATTGATCGTGATGCCCGGCAACAGCATCGGCAGTTCGAGATGCAAATTTGCCGCCTGCTTCATCACGTTCTCGCGGGTCAGGTC
>JASHOB010000177.1 GCA_030041335.1 Alphaproteobacteria bacterium
GGATGGATGGCGCGGCTGAATGGCCTCTGCTCCGCGCCATGTTGCCGGAATTGCGTGGCCGGCGAATTATCGATCTTGGCTGTGGCTTTGGTTGGTTTTGTCGATGGGCGCGCGAACAGGGCGCGGCCAATATTCTCGGGTTGGACGTGTCGGAGAAAATGCTGGAGACGGCACGGGAGCGCACTAACGACGTCGACATAACGTACGCGCGGGCCGATTTAGAACGCTTGCGTCTGCCCAGCTCGTCGTTCGATCTCGCCTACAGCGCGCTCGCCCTGCATTACGTGGAAAATCTGAGCGGCGTTTTCGCGAGCGTGCAACAGGCCCTTGTGCCGCGCGCGCTTTTCATCTTTTCGGTTGAGCATCCCATTTTCACCGCGCCGAGCAATCCCGATTGGTCGATCGTGGACGAAGGCAGGAAAATTTGGCCGCTCGATCGCTACTCGATGGCTGGCTCGCGCGAAACCGATTGGCTTGACAGCCGAGTTATTAAGTTCCACCGGCCGCTCAGCACTTACATCAATGCTCTAGCCGATGCGGGGTTAACCGTCGTCCGAGTTGACGAATGGGGGCCGACCGATCGCCAGCTGGCTGAACGCCCCGAATGGGCTCAAGAAAGGAACCGGCCGCTTTTTCTCGCGATCGCTGCTCGACGATGTAATGGCGGCCGAAACTAAAGAAACGACAGCTATCGGCCGACACCGTACGAATTAGGCGGCCACTCCGTGGCCAAATTTGCACTTCCCGCTGCCGGGTCGGCGCTACAGACTTTCCAACAGGCATTGTCCGTATTTCGTCGACATCGTGGAGGCTCGACGTGAGTTGTAAACCGTTCCACTTGGCGTGGTTCACAAATTTCGGAATCGATGAATGGAACGACACGTTCGCATCCGGCGGAAAGCCTTGGTCTGGCGAGCTTCACATCGAGATCGCTAAAGCCCTCGAACGAGCGTGTTTCGATTACATCATGTTCGACGATAACCTGCTCGTACCGGAAGCGTACGGAAAGAGCGCCGAAGCGTATTTGCGGCTCGGCGTCATGGCTCCAAAGCACGATCCTGCCCCATTGGCTGCTTTGATTGGTGCCTCAACGACGAATTTGGGGGTCGTGATCACACTTTCGACCCTGGCCTATCCGCCCTTTCTGCTCGCTCGCCTCTGCTCGACGCTCGACCATATCTGCAGCGGCCGCTTCGGCTGGAACATCGTGAACAGCAGCGAAAATGGGGCCGCTCAAAATTTCGGCAGAGACGCCATGCCGCCGCGGGAAGCCCGATACCAGATGGCCGACGAATACATGGATGTGGTCGGCCAATTGTTCACCTCGTGGGACGCCGACGCCGTTATCATGGATCGGGAAACCGATACGTACGCGGATTATCGCAAGGTTCGTCCCATCAATTTCGACGGCAAGTTCTTCAAGGTGCGCGGTCCGCTCAATACCGCGCCATCGCCGCAACGCCGTCCTACGTACGTTCAGGCGGGCGCCTCTCCAGTTGGGCGCACGTTTGCCGCCCGACACGCCGACTGTGTCGTCGTCGCCGCAACGGGAATCGATGCGATGAAGGCGTTCCGCGACGACATTCGCGCCAAGGTGCGCTCCGCTGGACGCGATCCCGATAAGGTGAAGGTTCTGTTTGTCGTCGCCCCGGTCCTCGGCGAAACGATGAAAGAGGCGCGCACCAAATACGAAACCACGCGAAATTCGCTGCCATTCCTGGAGCGGACGCTCGCCTTCATTAGTTCGGTAAGCGACATCGATTTCGCCGAATTTGAGCTGGACGAGCCGCTTCCCCGCTTGATCACGAATGGCGGTTCCGGCGCAATGGACAAGTTTGTGCAGTGGGGCAGCGGCAAGACTTTGCGCGATCTAACCCTTGAGGGATACGCAGCATCGATCGAGCTGATCGGCACCCCCAGCCAAGTTGCGGCACAAATGGGTGATATCATGGCGGACGTGGGGGGCGACGGTTTCATCATCACGGCGCCGTTTCATCGCGTAAGCCGACGCTATGTAGCGGAGATCACCGAGGGGCTCGTACCGGCCCTGCAGCGGCTGGGACTCGCGCGTCGGAGCTATGGGTCGACGACGCTGCGCGACACATTGATGGAATTCTGACCAGCGCCGTCGCCGCCGTGGAATCGCGCTAATCGAGTCCGGCGACGGGCATCGGATGAAGGAAGGGCCGTGCGTCCGTCAATACCTTGCCCAAGCGCAGCAGTGTTCCATCCTGCCCATTAGCGGCAAAAATTTGGACCGAAATCGGCAGGCCTAGCTGGTCGCGTTCAAAAGGCACACTTAACGCCGGGATGCCGGCGACGTTGGCGAGCCCGCCGTACGGTGACATCTGTCCGGTTCGGCGCCGGTGAGCTGCAAGGTCGCCGTGATCTGTCGGAATCGCGCCAACATGCGGGGGTATCCCGCTCAGCATTGGTAGCAGAATGGCGTCGACGGACTGGAAGAGCTGCGACATCGCCAACGCCGTCCTTGCGATCGCAATCTCGGCTTCGATCATTTGCATCGCCGTCCAGCTACGACCTAGTTCAGCGGCGCTCGCAGTCAGCGGCTCCACCTCGTCGCGCTCGAGCGGCGGGGTCAACCCCGCGAGGATTCGCGCCAGATTCGCGGACAGGATGCGCGCGACCGCGACGCCGGCAGTTTCCAGCAGGATCGTGAGCGATCCCGTCGGTAGTGGCACGATCTCATGACCCGCGGCGGCCAGGAGGTTCGCCGCCCGCATGAGTGCCTCGCGATGTTCCGGATCGAAATCTACGCCATCCGGCATGTTCGAGA
>JASHOB010000178.1 GCA_030041335.1 Alphaproteobacteria bacterium
GTCGTCTCCGCGCTTAGTGGGTCTGCAACAGCTTCCGTTCGGCAGCCGCTGCCTTGATCCGTGCTTGCAGCTTGTCGAAGGCGCGAACCTCGATTTGCCGCACTCGCTCGCGCGACACGCCGTATTTTTGCGCCAGATCTTCGAGTGTGGTCGGCTCGTCGCGCAGGCGGCGTTCCTGGAGAATATCGCGCTCGCGCGCACTCAGATGGGACATCGCGGCGTTGAGAAGGTCGCGGCGCAGCCCCAACTCCTCCATCTCGCCGAGCGTCTCCTCTTGATCGTCGGCGTCGTCCTGAAGCCAGTCCTGCCATTCGCCGCTGTCGCTGTCGGCGCGTACCGGCGCGTTCAGCGAGTGATCCGGGCCGATAAGCCGGCGATTCATGTCGATGACATCGGCCTCGGGAACGTCGAGCTCGCTCGCGATCTTGGCGACGTTTTCGGCCGTTAGATCGCCATCTTCGATCGCCTGGATGCGGCCTTTGATGCGCCGCAGGTTAAAAAACAATTTCTTTTGCGCCGCCGTGGTTCCGAGCTTCACGAGCGACCACGAGTGCAGGATATATTCCTGGATCGAAGCGCGAATCCACCACATTGCATAGGTCGCGAGACGAAAACCGCGCTCGGGATCATAACGCTTCACCGCCTGCATCATGCCGAGATTGCCCTCGGCGATCAGATCGGCGAGGGGCAGGCCGTAGCCGCGATAGCCCATGGCAATCTTGGCGACGAGCCGCAGATGCGATGTCACCAACTGCTGCGCGGCCTCGGGATCGCCATGCTCGCGCCAGCGCTTGGCCAGCATGTATTCTTCCTCCTGCGCGAGCATGGGGAACTTGCGTATGTCACGCAGGTAGCGGGCTAAGCCGCCCTCGACCGATGGTGTGGCGAGCGCGGGAACGGTTGCCATGGCCGAAATTCCTCCTGTGGCATCCCAAATCTAGGTGTTCGAAAGTCCGAAGTCCAATCGCTGTCACACACAAAAGCCCACGAATCCGTGAATATAGAGGGCGATTCGGAACAGCAGGCCCTCGGCCGACATCGAACGGCCGCTCAGAAAGGCGATCGGCACCAGGGCCGCGAGCCATAATGGCCATACCGGCATGGGCGCCGGCCGATGGGTGCGATAGGGCAGCCAAAACAGCGCCAAGGCCCCCGCCCCGATGACGAGGCCGATCGCGACTTCGAGCTTGGAATGATATTCAAGCACGGCGCGGGACAAGGCGATGCCAAGAATGAACAGGCCGCCGAGGATGAGTACGCCATTGCGCCGCCAATGATCAAGCTGCGCGGCGGTGATCAAGATTAACCCTCCGTAAACATAAAGGCTCATGCTGGTGTGGCCCGAGGGGCTGTCGAGGTCGAGGCCGAGAACCGGACATGCCTTGAAATAGATTTTTAAGGTCGCCGTCACCGCCCCACATAGAATCAATCCCGCGAGCCATGCCAGCCGGGCATTGCGATCGCCCCAGATCGCGAACCAGATCAGCACCAGTGCCGCGATCGGCAGCGTGATAATGGAATCGCCGAAATCCGTCAGCGTATGAAGGAACGTCCGCACCATCGGCGCTTAGAGATGTTTCGCCGGCGGGCGGTCAAGCCGCCGCGCGGCCGCGGCCGCGGACGAGCGATGGCACTGCGCCGGATCGGCTTCAAAACAGGGAAGGCATGTGCGCCCAGGCCGCACCAGCTCGATCAATTCGAGCAATGGAGCGGTCTGGTCTCTGAGATGTTTGTCGAATGGCGCCTTGAGCGTGCCGAAATCATGGTTGCTCTTGCGGCGCGGGCGCATCGTTTTCGGCGTGCCCGGCGCCGCGCGATGGGCATAGGCGATGCTGACGCCTTCGAGCGCCGCCGCCCGTGCGTCCCTGGAAAAGTCGCGCCTGTGCGACAGCGGCACGGCGCGGACATCGACCGCGAGCTCGACCCGGTTCGACCTGAGGCGTGGCAAGAGCTCGTCAACGGTTCGGCCTTCATCGCCGATGGCGAACAACGATTTCACACCACGCCCGCAGCACGCAACGCCGCGATTTCCTCGCCGGTCAAGCCCAGCATGTCACGCAGGATGGCATCGGTGTGCTCGCCTAAAGTCGGCGGCGGCAGCAGATATGCGACCGGCGTCGCGGAATATTTGATCGGGTTGGCGAGCAGCGCGATTGGTGCGGGCGCGTCCGGATGCTTCATGGGCACGACCATGCCGCGTGCTTGTACTTGCGGATCGGCGAAAACCTGGTCTAGCCGGTTGATCGGACTGCACGGCACGCCTTCGCGTTCGAGCATGGTGATCCATTCGGCGGTGGGTTTCTGCTGGATGATGCACGAGATTTCCGGCACGAGCACCGCTCGGTTGACGACGCGCGCCGCGTTGGTGGCGAAGCGGGGATCTTGTGCCAATTCCGGGACGCCAGCGCACGCACAGAATTTTCTGAACTGGCCATCGTTGCCGCAGGCCAGCACGACATAACCGTCGGTGCTGGCGAATACCTGGTACGGCACGACGCTGGCATGGGCGTTGCCAAGACGCGGGGGAACCTTGCCGGAAGTGAGATAAGATTGCGCTTGGTTGCCGAGCCACGCAACCTGGGTGTCGAGAAGCGCCATGTCGATCTGTTGGCCTTCGCCGGTGCGGTCGCGATGGTGGAGCGCGGCGAGAATCGCAACCGCACTGTACATCCCGGTCATCAGATCGGCGACGGCGACCGCACCTTTCATGGGTTCGCCTTCGGGTTCACCCTGCAGGCTCATGATTCCGCCCATCGCCTGTGCCAGGAAGTCATAACCAGGGCGCGCGGCGTAGGGGCCGGTTTGGCCGAACCCGGTCACGGAGCAATAGACGAGCCGCGGCAACTCCCGGTGCAGCGTTTCATAGCCGAGCCCATATCTCGCCAAGGTCCCGACCTTGTAGTTCTCCACCAACACATCGCTTTGCGCGATCAGGCCGAGCGCCAGATCGCGTCCGGCGGGTTTGGTAAAATCGAGCGTTAGCGATCGCTTGGCGCGGTTGGCCGAGAGGTAGTAACTGCTTTCGTCGGTATCTTGCCCGGCCGCGTTTTTGAGAAAAGGCGGACCCCATTTCCGCGTATCGTCGCCTTCGCCAGGCCGCTCGACTTTGATGATCTCGGCGCCGAGGTCGCCCAAAAGCTGCGTACAGCTCGGCCCTGCCAACACGCGGCTCATGTCGAAAATGCGAATACCTTGAAGCGGGCCGGTCATGGTTCTGATACCCAAAAAATTGTCATAGCATTGCACGGCAGGGACGCAACGTTTTCGATCGGTCCGCCATCGAATTGAAGCGTTAAATTGCGGCGGCGCCAAAATGGCATCGTGCGTGAAGCGGCGATGCCATCCCGACACCTTAGCAAAGGCAGCGAGCATCGCGAGCGATTCAACCAGTGATGCGCACCCCGATCGCGACCACGGGCGATCAGCATGCGGTCCCCGGTGGCTGGCGATTGAGCCAATCGAGATAGCCTTGGAGGATATAGGCGGCGGCGACACGATCGACGATGGCCGCTCGACGCTGGCGCGTCAGATCCGCGGCGACCATGTCGCGCTCGACAGCCAAGGTTGACATCCGCTCATCCCAAAAACTCAGCGGCATATTGCACGCCGCCATCAGGTTCCTGGCGAACTGGCGCACGCTTTGGGTGCGCGGCCCGTCCTTGCCGTCGAGCCGCAGGGGCAGCCCGACCAAGAGTCCGCCGACCGAGCGCTCCCTGATGAGGGCGGCAAGTGCCGCCATGTCGTCCCTAAACTTGACGCGGCGGATCGTGCCGAGAGGCGATGCGATCTGCAGTCGAAAATCGGACAGCGCCAGGCCGATCGTCTTCGATCCGACATCAAGACCGAGTACCCGCGCGCGGGGAGACAGCAAAGCAGGAAGTTCTCCAGGATTGCAGACGGCCATGGGTGAATGTTAGCGTGCGCGGCCCTTAGGATTTTCCGAGCCTTATACCATGGCATTGGACAAGACCATCGTGGCCAAAATTGCCATGCTGGCGCGCATTGAGGTTCCCGACCGCGAACTGGAACCGCTGGCCGGCGAACTGACCAGGATTCTGACCTGGATCGAGCAACTGAAGGAGGTCGATGTCACCGGGGTCGAGCCGATGACCAAGGTGGCGCAGATGAAGATGCCGATGCGCGATGACGTCGTCGATGATGGCGGCGACCGCGACGCCATCCTTAGGAATGCGCCGCAACCGGCACACGGCTTCTTCGCCGTGCCGAAGGTTGTGGAATGAGCGACCTCGCCCGCCTCACCATGTTCGAAGCGCGCAGCGGTCTGCGCGCTAAGAAATTCTCGGCGCGCGAATTGGCGCAAGCGCACCTCGCCGCGATGGCGGCGGCACGCTCGCTCAATGCCTTCATCACGGAAACGCCGGACCGGGCGCTGGCGCAAGCGGACGCGAGCGATGCACGACTCGCGCGCGGCGACGGCGGCATGCTCGAGGGCCTGCCGCTTGCGATCAAGGATCTGTTCTGCACCAAAGACGTGCTGACCACGGCGTGCTCACATATTCTCGACGGCTTCAGGCCGCCTTATGAATCCACGGTGACGGCGAAGCTGTGGCAGGCGGGCGCCGTCATGCTGGGGAAGACCAATCTCGACGAATTCGCGATGGGATCGAGCAATGCCACCTCGTGCCGCGGACCGGTCGAAAACCCGTGGCGGCGGCGCGGTGACAACCGTCCGTTGGTGCCGGGCGGTTCGTCGGGCGGCTCGGCCGCTGCCGTCGCCGCCCGTATGGCGCTCGGCGCCATTGGCACCGATACCGGCGGCTCGATCCGGCAGCCCGCCAGTTTCTGTGGCGTTGTCGGCGTCAAGCCCACCTATGGCCGCTGCTCCCGCTGGGGCGTCGTCGCGTTCGCCTCATCACTCGATCAGGCCGGACCCATGACCCGCTCGGTATCCGACGCGGCGTTGTTGCTGGCGGCGATGGCGGGGCACGATCCGAAAGATTCGACCTCGGCACCGCTGGCGGTCCCCGATTTCAACGCCGCCATGACCGGCGACATCCACGGCCTCAAGATCGGCGTGCCGACAGAATACCGTGTCGATGGCATGCCGATGGCGATCGAGGCCCTGTGGCGTGACGGTATCGCGTGGCTCAAGGAGGCGGGCGCCACACCCGTCGAGATCAGCCTGCCGATGACCAAATACGCGCTACCGACCTATTATATTATTGCGCCGGCAGAGGCGTCGTCGAACCTGGCGCGCTATGACGGCGTGCGGTTCGGGCTGCGCGTACCGGGCGACAGCCTCGATGCGATGTACGAGAAAACCCGCGCAGCGGGTTTTGGCGCCGAGGTCAAGCGCCGCGTGCTCATCGGCACTTATGTGCTTTCGGCCGGCTATTACGATGCTTATTACGTTCGCGCGCAAAAAATTCGCACGCTCATTGCCCGCGACTTTGCGCAGGCGTTCGAACAGTGCGACGCCATTCTGACGCCGACCACGCCGTCGCCGGCCTTCGCCATCGGCGAGAGACAGGACGATCCCGTCACGATGTATCTGAACGACGTTTTCACCGTGCCGGCCAATCTTGCAGGCTTGCCGGCGATCTCATTGCCGGCGGGTCTAACGGAAGACGGCTTGCCTTTGGGTTTGCAGATCATCGGCCGTGCATTCGATGAGCAAACCATGTTTCGCGTCGCAGGCGTGCTGGAAAGCGCCGCCGCCTTCGTCGCCGAGCCAGGGCAGCCCGGCGGCGTCGAACGAACCATGGCGGCTCGCGGCACATGAGCAAGCTGATACAAGGCCAGACCGGCGAATGGGAGGTGGTGATCGGACTCGAGGCCCACGCCCAGATCGTCTCCGATGCCAAGCTCTTCTCCGGCGCAGCAACTTCATTCGGCGCCGAGCCCAATACGCAAGTTTCGACCGTTGACGCCGCGTTTCCCGGAATGCTGCCGGTCATCAACCGGCATTGCGTCGAGCAGGCGGTGAAGACGGGCCTCGGCCTCAAGGCGCGGATCAACCTCGTTTCGGTGTTCGATCGCAAGAATTACTTTTATGCCGATCTGCCCGCCGGCTATCAGATCTCCCAATACAAATCGCCGATCGTCGGCAAGGGCGAGCTTATGCTGAGCATGGCCGACGGCGAGATGCGGCGTATCGGCATCACGCGCCTCCATCTCGAGCAGGATGCCGGCAAGAGCCTGCATGACCGGCATCCGGCGCTGACCTATGTCGATCTGAACCGCGCCGGTGTCGGACTAATGGAGATCGTCTCGGAGCCCGACCTCCGCAGCGCGGAAGAGGCCGGCGCCTACTTGCGCAAGCTGCGGTCGATCCTGCGCTATCTCGGCACCTGCGACGGCAATATGGAGGAAGGGTCGCTGCGGTGCGACTGCAATGTCTCCGTGCGTCGTCCCGGCGCCGAACTCGGCACCCGCACCGAGATCAAGAACGTCAACTCCGTGCGCTTCGTGATGCAGGCGATCGACTATGAAGCGCGTCGCCAGGTTGCGATCCTGGAAGATGGCGGCAGCGTCATTCAGGAAACCCGGCTCTTCGATCCGCATCGCAGCGAGACCCGGCCGATGCGCACCAAGGAAAACGATTACGACTACCGGTATTTTCCCGATCCCGATCTACTGCCCCTCGAGTTGGACGCCGCATGGGTCGAATCAGTAAGACGCAGCCTGCCGGAATTGCCGGACGCAAAGAAGGCGCGGTTCGTTTCGGAACTGGGCCTGACGCCCTACGATGCCGATGTTCTTGTCGCCGAAAAATCCCACGCCGATTATTTCGAGACCGTGGCAAAAGGCCGGAATGCCAGGCTCGCCGCCCACTGGGTGAGCGTCGAGCTGGTCGGCGCCCTGAACGAGATTGGTGCCGGCATCGACACTTCGCCGATTTCGCCGGCCGCGCTCGGCCAATTGCTCGATTTGATAGAGGACAGGACGATCTCGGGCCGCATCGCCAAGGACGTATTTGCCGTGATGCTTGAGACCGGCCAGGGCGCCGTGGCGCTCGTCGAGGAGCGCGGGCTGCGCCAGGTCACCGATAACGATGCGATTGCGTCGGCAATCGACGCTGTGTTCGCGGCGCACGCGGACAAGGTGGCGGAGTACCGCTCCGGCAAGGACAAACTCTATGGTTTTTTTGTCGGCCAGGTGATGAAGGCGATGGGCGGCAAGGCCAACCCCGGGCTGCTCAATGAATTGTTGAAGAATAAGTTGACGCGCTAAACGTCATTTTGTGCCGTAGAGCCGATCGCCGGCATCGCCGAGACCGGGGACGATATAGCCGTGATCGTTGAGATGGTCGTCGATGGCGGCGGTGAACACCGCCACGTCCGGATGCGCCATGCGGAAGGTGCGGATGCCCTCCGGTGCCGAGAGCAGACAGAGAAACTTGATGTGTTGGGCGCCGCTCATTTTGAGGCGGGTGACGGCCGCCACTGCCGTGTGGCCGGTCGCCAGCATCGGATCGACCACAATGACGAGCCGTCCGGTCAGGTCGGGCACCTTGTAAAAATACTCGATCGCCTGCAGCGTCTTCGGATCGCGATAAAGCCCGATATGACCGACGCGCGCGCTCGGCACCAGGTCGAGGATGCCTTGCACCAACCCGTCGCCGGCCCGCAGGATGGCGATGAGGCACAGCTTCTTGCCCTCGATCGTGGGCGCGTCGTAGACGGTGAGCGGCGTCTCGATCGCTTCGTAAGCAAGCGGCAGATCGCGTGTCACCTCGTAAGCGAGCAGCAGGGAGATCTCACGCAGCAACTGGCGAAACTTGCCGGTCGAGGTCGCCTTGCGTCGCATGATCGACAATTTGTGCAGAACCAGGGGATGGCCGATGACCGTTACGCCTTCGTCTATGTCGGCCTCTCTCATCGTCGCCCCTCCACTGAGCGAAACGCACTAAAGCACGGCGCAAACGCGGGCGAAAAGCGGAATCAGCTGCGCCCGTAACTATCTTCGAAGCGCACGATATCGTCCTCGCCCAGATAGGACCCGGACTGCACTTCGATCACATGGAGCATGATCTTCCCGGGATTTTCGAGACGATGCGGGGTGCCGATCGGAATATAGGTCGATTGGTCCTCGTGCAGGATCACCTCGTCGTTGCCGCGAACCACCTTGGCCGTGCCGCTGACCACGACCCAATGCTCGGCCCGGTGATGGTGCATTTGCAGGGACAGCTTGGCACCCGGCTTCACCGTGATGTGCTTGACCTGCACGCGATCGCCCTGATGAATCGATCGGAACGAACCCCATGGCCGGTGCACGATCGGGTTGGCCGAGGCTTCGGCCCGGCCTTCGCGTTGCAGCCGCTTCACGACGGAAGAGACGTCCTCGGCGCGATCGCGTCGTGCTACCATCACGGCGTCGGCGGTCGAAATCACAACCAAATCCTCGACCCCCAGCGTTACCAGCAACCCGTGCTCGGCGCGCAAATAGGAGCGCTTGGTATCCTCGGCGACGACATCGCCGACACGGACATCGTCATCCTCGTCCTGAAGCGAGAGACGCCACATCGCGTCCCAGGTGCCGGCATCGCTCCAGCCCATCGCCACCGGCACCACCGCGGCGTGCGCGGTGTGCTCCATGACCGCGTAGTCGATGGATTTGTTTTCCGCCTTGCCGAACGCTTCCTTGTCGAGGCGCAGGAAATCGATATCGCGCTTGGCGGCGCTAAGCGCGCGACGACAGGCGGCAACCGTGTCGGGCTGCAGCCGCTGCAGTTCGGCGAGATAAAGCGCCGCCGGAAACAGGAAGATGCCGCTGTTCCAGGAATAATCGCCGGCGGCGAGATAGGTTTGCGCGCGGTCGCGGTCGGGCTTTTCGACAAAGGCGCCAAGCTCAAATGCGCCGGCGATGCCGTCGAGCGCGGCGCCACGCTTGAGGTAACCGTACCCGGTTTCGGGACGGTCGGCCTCGATGCCGAATGTCACGAGCCGACCCATGGCGGCAGCGGCGGCGGCGCGGTCGATCGCGCCATAGAAGGATGCGAGATCGGTGATGACGTGGTCGGACGGCATCACCAGCATCAGCGCGTCGGGCTCGCTCGCCGTCAGCGCCAACGCGGCGACGCAGGCCGCCGGCGCGGTATTGCGGCCGATCGGCTCGAGCACGATCGCCAAGGGCGCGACATCGAGCGCCCGCACCTGCTCGGCCAAAATGAAGCGATGTTCGTCATTCGCGACGAAGAGCGGCGCGGCAAAGCGCGCGTCAGTCGCGACCCGCTCGACCGCTTCCTGAAGCAATGAGTGCCTCGAGGTTAGCGGCAGGAACTGCTTGGGATAATGCGCCCGGGACATCGGCCACAGCCGCGTCCCCGAGCCCCCTGACAAGATCACCGGATGGATGCGCCGCGCGCCGATTGAGGCTTGTGCCATAATCCGTCCTTCTCAACCACCCGTGCCGACCGTCAGCACGCGTTGCCGGAGGCATTATGGCACGGCCCACGCACTCCCCAAGCCGCGAAAGGCCACGAAGCGAGCGGGCTGGTAAGGGAGCGTGTCAAACCGCGGCGAGATCGTGCCGCAACACGGCGCGGCGCGGCGCCCGGACGAACGGCACCAATTCGGCGCCGGCGGTCGCGCCGGCGGCCCGTAGTTCCTCGCGACACCGCTCCAGGATGCGCAACTGCTTCGCATCATCGCGATCCACGACGTCCATATAACTGATCTTGATCTCGACTAGGTCCATCAAGGTCTCAATCGACTGCCTCGACAAAGCCATTGTCCCCTCCGCTGTCGAATTCCGACAATTTGATGGAAAACCCTTAAAAAGGAATGAATGGCATTTTAGAAAAATTTCATTTGCGCAAAATCGAGCCGGGTGAGGCGTAATGCCGCAGGGGAGCCATTGTTATACGCTTTTAGCGTAATCGGGCGATCCGTTGAGGGCGGGTGCCCGCGGCGCCGGCGCGCTAGCGAAAAGCGGCTTTGTGATCCTGACAAAATGCTTCGAAATTCTGCGCTGGGCGGCCGGTCAACCGGGCCACTTCATGGTTGCAGAACGCCGCTTGCCCGTCGCGCACCATGGTCCAAAGAGCGACCAGTCCCTCGACCAGCTGGTCCGATCCGCCGGCGGCGCGCATCCGCTCGCCGGCCGCTTGAGGCGTAATATCCATCAAGTTGATTAACTTGCCGAGTACCCGCGACAGGATGTCCACCTGTTCGGCGACCGTGAGCAACTCGGCACCGTAAAGCTCATAGATCTGGCCCTGATGGCGCGCATCGATTAGCGCCAGCGTCGCCACGGCGGCGATGTCGCGCGGCGCGATCATGGCCATCTTGCCCTGGCCAAAGGGCGAAAAGACCGCGCCTTGTGCGGCAATGGTGCCGGCCCAGCCGAGCGTGTTCGACATGAACATGCCGCAGCGCAGGAAGGTCCAAGCGACCCCGGATTTCCGGATCAACTCTTCTTGTTCGAGATGCACTTGGCCAATGCCGCGCCCGGTCGAGCGCGCGGAGATCTTGACGATGCGGTGAACGCCGGCGCGGGCGCTTTCGGCAATGAGCGCGCGGTCGGCAGTCTGGCTGGCGTCGGCGATGATGCCAACCAGGAAGACCGCATCGACGCCGGCGACCGCACGCGCTGCCGTGGCACCGTCCCTGAGGTCGCCGATGATCCGCTCGACCCGGGGGTCGAGCGCCGCCACTTTCGCCGCGTCGCGCGTCACCACCCGCAACCCTTCGCCCTTCGCCAGCAACTGCGGCACCAATTCCCTACCGATATTGCCGGTGGCTCCCGTGACCAAGATCATCGCGGTGTTGCCTTTCCTTCATCAATGCCAGCACGGCTTTCCGGCCGGCGGTCGACGCGCCTTCACGCTTCCGCGCATCACCGGTCGCGTCGGCATCTGTCAAGGGCAGCATATCGATCGCCGCCGGGGTTGCTCTCCACCTCGCGCGCGCAACGGGGTCTTGAATTCGACGACCGACATTTTCGGGCCATTCCCGCAAACGCGAGCAAACGGCACCGCGACGCCGATCCGCCGTTGTGCATTCGCCGCCTCGCTCAGTGGCGGAAATGGCGCATGCCGGTGAAGACCATCGCGATCCCGGCCTTGTCGGCGGCAGCGATGACCTCGTCATCGTGCACCGAACCGCCCGGTTGGATCGCGGCAGTGGCACCGGCGGCGATCGCCGCCTCCAACCCATCGGCGAACGGAAAAAACGCGTCCGACGCCACCACCGAGCCTCGGGCCCGATCGCCGGCGCGCTCGGCGCCCATGCGCGCGCTGTCGACGCGATTGGGCTGCCCCGGTCCGATGCCGACCGTCGCGCCGCCCTTGGCATAGACGATGGCATTAGACTTGACATGTTTGGCGACGGTGAAGGCGAACAACAGATCACCGATTTCGGCGCGTGTCGGCGCGCGCTCGGTCACGACGCGCAAATCGGTTTCGGCGACGCGCCCGGTATCCCGCGTCTGTAGCAAATAACCACCGGCGAGCGAGCGCAATGTGGTTCCCGGCGCGATCGGGTCAGGCACCGGTGCAAGCAGCAGCCGCCAGTTCCTTTTGCGCGCCAGGATCGGCGCCGCGTCGGGGGCGATTTCGGGGGCGATCACCACTTCGGCAAAATGCTTGTCGAGCCCCCGGGCGGTCGCAACATCGATCACGCGGTTGATGGCGACGATACCGCCATAGGCGCTGACCGGATCGCAGGCGAGAGCGCGGTCCCAGGCGTCGCGCAGATCCGCCGCCATCGCCACCCCGCAGGGATTAGCGTGCTTGATGATGGCAACCGCCGGCTGTGCGAGTTCGGCGACCAGCGCGTAGCCGGCGTCCGTATCGTTGAGATTGTTGTACGACAGCTCTTTGCCTTGGACCTGGTGCGCCGCGCCGACCCCGGAAGATGTGGCGTCGACATAGAATGCCGCCTGCTGGTGCGGGTTTTCGCCGTAGCGCAGCAGCTGCCGTCGCTGCGCCGCGACGACGAGAATGTCGGGAAAGGTCTGCCCCTGTTGCCGGGCAAACCACGACGCTATCGCCGCGTCATAGGCGGCGGTGCGGGCGAATGCCGTGGCGGCCAGGTCGAGGCGCAATATCCGCGTCGTCGCCCCGTTATGGTCGCGCAGCGCGGCAATCAATGCCGCGTACTGGGCCGGCTCGGTCACGACCGCGACATCCTGATGATTTTTTGCCGCGGCACGGATCAGCGCCGGCCCGCCGATGTCGATATTTTCCACGCATTCGTCAAAGCCGGCGCCACGCGCCACGGTTTCGGCGAAGGGATAGAGATTCGAAACGAGAAGGTCGATCGGCGCGATGCCCTGCGCGGCAAGGGCGGCGAGCTGATCCGGCCGGTCGCGCCGTACCAGCAGCCCGCCATGGATCGCCGGATGCAGCGTCTTGACGCGGCCCTCGAGCATTTCTGGAAAGCCGGTGACCTGCGCTACTTCGCGCACGGCGAGCCCGGCTTCGCTCACCGCCTTTGCCGTGCCGCCCGACGAGACAAGTTCGACGCCGGCCGCGATCAACGCACGCGCCAGTTCGACGATGCCGCTCTTGTCGTGAACCGATAGCAGCGCGCGGCGGACCGGCCGAAGCCCGTCATCCGCCGTCGCCATCGTCGCCCTCATTGATGCGCTTCGGCTCGACGCGCTGTTCGCGCTTCAGGGCCCATTTGACGAGGGCGCCGCTGGCGCCGACATGGCCGTCGAGCGCGAGCTGGCGCGACTTGCGCAAGCAACCGCCCCCGAGATAGACGCTATCGGCGATACTCATGACGGCGCCCTGAACCCGCAGACGCCAGCCGACGCCGCTCGGCAGCCGCAATAGCGCCGCCGTGCCTTCCTGAATCAACGATACCTGCACGCTCGGGTGGAGGTGAAAACGCAGGCAGAAACTTTGTCCGGCGCGACCGGTAAGGCGATCCTCGCCGCGCAGATCGTTGCCCTCGGCGGAAAGGAAGAGACGGCGCCGGTGCGTCAGGCCGAACGCGGCGTAATAGCCGTCATGGCTCGCTTCGACCCATTGACTGCCCTGATCGTCGGCGCGTTCGCAGGTGACCTCGTTCGGCCGGCGACCGAGCCCGCCCTCCGGCCAAATCTGGGCGGAGTTGTGATCGGCGACGACTAGCGTCGAATGCGCCGCGGTGGCGCGGGCAGTCGTCCGCCATTCGGCGTTCGGGCCGCGATAGGCGCCGCAGTTAACGATGAGGCGCTCCTTGCCGTGGCTCATTTCGAAGGACAGGGTTCCGGCATGGGCGTCGCCATCGATCGCCGGCGGCGCCGGCGCCCCGGCATCCACGATCACCAGGGTGCGTCCAGCCTGAAGGCGCTGAAACCCGAGATCGGGCGCGGCAACGGGGGTGCGGCCCCTGGCATCGGCGCGATTGAGAAGCTGGTCGATGCGCGACGCTTCGTCTTCGTTGGTGCCGTTGAACAACGCCAATTTGCCGTCGCCGTGGCGGAAGAACCGCAGCATCGGCGCGGCACGATCGATGGCGGCCTGCAGCGCGTCCGGTACCTCGATACCCCCCGCGCGCAACGCGTCGCGGCTCTCAATCAGATAGCGCAGCGCATTGAACTGCGCGCGGCCGCCGCGCTCGACGTGGCCGCCATCGGGCAGGATCTGCGCGTCAACCTCGCGCAGGAGACGGTCGAGCGCGCGACGAAGCCGCACCGGCCGGTCCAACGCCACGCAGGCGACGACCAGACCGCGCAGGGCTGCGAGGCGGCGCGAGCCCGGCCTTCCCTTGCCGGCGACGCGGTCGAGGTGCCGCGCCTGCCGCACATAGCTGCGCATCAGGTGTGCTTGAAAATCATCGTCCCGCGCGATCGCGCCGAAATGTGCCGTCCAAGCGGTTAAGCGATCGGCCAGCACATCGGCGCGCCACGCCACCGGTGTCCAGGCATCGCACTGGTCAAGCCACGCCTTCGTCCACCCCGCCGCATGGTCGAGCGCAGCGTCGGGTGCCGCCACAAGATCGCCGAGCCAACCGAAACCATGAAGCGCGGCCAGATAGGGCTGACCAACTTTGGCGGCGTCCCAGGGCGGCGATTGGCTCATCACGACCTCGCCGGCGAAGCGGAACTCACCCGCCTCCAGCGCGGTGCCGCGTCCCGCGTCGCCGGGCCAGGGCCGCGGCCAGGTAATCGCCAAGCCGGCGGGCGGCCGGGCCCACAGACTGAGATGATAAAGGGCCGATCCGTAATAGGCGGCGGCCAGGGTCATGATCGCACCGCCTCGCCGCGCAGGCGTCTGATGTTGGCGGCATAGGCGCCGGGTCCGTTCCCGAACGTCGCCGTGCCCGCGACCAGCACGTCGGCGCCGGCCGCGATCGCGATCGGTGCCGTATCGTGATTAATGCCGCCATCGACTTCGAGATCGATGGCGCGTCCCATGGCGTCGATGCGGCCGCGCAAGGCGCGGATCTTGTCTGTGACGCTGGCGATAAAGGTCTGGCCACCAAACCCGGGGTCGACGCTCATCACCAGGACCAGATCGATAATGTCAAGAACATGCTCGACGGCCTCGATCGGGGTCGCGGGGTTGAGCGCCACGCCGGCCTTCTTGCCGTGATCTTTGATCAGGGCAACGCTGCGGTGGAGGTGCGGACCGGCCTCGGGATGCACGGTGATAATGTCGGCGCCGGCGGCGGCGAACTCGGGAATGTAGGGATCGACCGGCGCAATCATCAAATGGCAATCGAAGGGCAAGGATGAATGCTTACGGAGCGCTTTCACCACCACCGGGCCGATGGTGAGGTTAGGCACGAAATGCCCGTCCATGACATCGACATGGATATAGTCGGCGCCCGCCGCGGTGACGGCTTCAACCTCGTCGCCCAATCGCGAGAAATCCGCCGACAGGATCGAAGGGGCAATGCGCACTGCTCGCTGCATGTGACTCTAGCTAACAACTAACGGCCCGAACCGCAAGCAACCGCGACGCTCCGAGTCGCGACCTGGACGGTGCCGGTTCAGGGCCAGGACACTTCCGGCGGCAGGGACATCAGAATCGCCTCGATATTGCCGCCGGTACGCAAGCCGAACAGCGTGCCCCGATCATAGATCAGGTTGAACTCGACATAGCGGCCCCGGCGAATCAGCTGCTGCCGGCGCTGCTCTTCGGTCCACGGTTCGAACAGGTGTCGCCGCACGAGTCGCGGATAGACCTCAAGGAACGCGGTGCCGACATCGCGGGTGAACGCGAAGTCGCGTGCCCAATCGGTTTCGAGATAATCGTAGAAAATTCCGCCCACGCCGCGCGGCTCGTTGCGGTGCTTAATATAGAAATATTCGTCGCACCATTGCTTAAAGCGCGCATAATAATGCCGGTCGTGGGCGTCGCAGGCGCGCGCGAGCGCGGCGTGGAACGCGCGCGTGTCGGTGTCGTCTGCATAAACCGGCGTCAAGTCCGCGCCGCCGCCGAACCAGCTTTTGCTGGTGGCGAGGTGACGGGTATTCATATGCGCGGCCGGTACCAGCGGCGAGCGCGGGTGGGAGACCAGGGAGACGCCGCTCGCCCAGAATTTGCCGTCCGCGGCAGCGCCCGGGACCTGGTCGCGGAACTCGGCGGCAAACTCGCCCCAAACAGTTGAAACGTTGACGCCGATCTTTTCGAACACCTGGCCACGCATCACCGCCATGGTGCCGCCGCCGCCGCCTTCGCGCGCCCACGCCTTGCGTTCGAAGCGGCCGGCAGGCGCGCGCTTCGGCGACGCCGCAGCATATTCGTCCTCGATTGCCTCGAACGCGGCGCAAAGCCGATCGCGGAGGGCCTCGAACCAGGTCTGTGCCTGCTGTTGCTGATCGCTCATGATGGCGGCATGGTGGACGCAGATAAGGTCAGCGATTTATGCGGCAGGATGTCGCATAGCGACGACATTTCAACAATATAGCTTCCGCAATATAGCTTGCTCGCGCCGCGCCGGCGCGGCGCCCCGCGGGGGGAAATGGCGGTAGCAAACGAGGTGAATGATGGCGGATCTGGCGCACGGTAAGCCGGGGG
The DNA here is from genome assembly GCA_030041335.1 of Alphaproteobacteria bacterium. Taxonomy (GTDB): domain Bacteria; phylum Pseudomonadota; class Alphaproteobacteria; order ATCC43930; family CGMCC-115725; genus JAATGI01. The sequence continues at coordinate 15,923 of JASHOB010000178.1, forward strand.
CGGGGACGGTCCCATTGGCCGATCATGCCCCGACCACGCGGCGCGATTTTCTTACCGTCGCCGGTTACGCCATCGCGGCGGTCGGCGCCGTCTGCGTCGCCTGGCCGATTCTCGACAGCATGAACCCGGCCGCCGACGTGCTCGCGGCCGGTGCGCCCGTCGACATCGACCTCTCTCGTGTGCAACCAGGCCAACAGATCGTGGTGCTGTGGCGCTCGCGTCCGATCTTCGTCGTCAACCGCACGCCCGAATTGCTGAAGACGCTGCAAGACCCGAGGGATATTTCACTTTTGAGCGATCCCAACTCGACGGCGCCGCAGCAGCCCGAATACGCGACCAACTGGCATCGCTCGATTCAGCCGCAATATCTGGTGCTGGTCGGCATCTGCACCCACCTCGGCTGCATCCCGAGCTTCATGCCGCAACCCAACAGCGTGAGCCCCGGCTGGCTCGGCGGTTATTTCTGCCCGTGCCACGGCTCGCGCTACGATTTGTCCGGCCGCGTCTACAGCGGCGTGCCCGCGCCCTACAATCTGCCGGTCCCGCCCTATCGTTTCTTGAGCAAGACCATGATTCGCATCGGCGAAAATCCTCCGGATGGCGGCGATTTCAGCCTCGAATCGGTCGAGCAGATCTAGGACAGACGGCGATGGCAGGCACTCCTTCGACGGTTCGCACCAACAGCCGCTTGATCAAGTGGATCGATACGCGACTGCCGCTCTTCACCTTCGTCCAAGACGCGGCGATCGATTATCCCGAGCCGCGCAACCTGAACTATTTCTGGAACTTCGGTTCGCTCGCCGGGACCATGCTGGTCATCATGATCACGACCGGTATTTTCCTCGCCATGCAATATACGCCGCATGTCGACTACGCCTTCTCGTCGGTCGAGCGGTTGATGCGCGACGTCAATTACGGGTGGCTCCTGCGCTACATCCACATGAACGGCGCGTCGTTCTTTTTTATCGTCGTCTACATTCATATTTTTCGCGGCTATTATTACGGTTCCTACAAGGAACCGCGCGAGCTGCTGTGGATGCTCGGCGTCGTGATTCTGCTGTTGATGATGGCGACCGCGTTCTTCGGCTACGTCCTGCCATGGGGCCAGATGAGCTATTGGGGCGCCACCGTCATCACCAACCTGTTCACCGCCATTCCCGTGATCGGCAATCCGATCCATACCTGGCTGTTAGGCGGGTTCGCGGTCGGCAACCCGACGCTCAACCGCTTCTTCTCCCTGCACTATCTTTTGCCCTTCGTCATCGTCGGCGTGGTCGGGCTGCATCTGATAGCCTTGCGTCAGCACGGCTCGAACAATCCGCTTGGTATCGCGGTGAAGGGGCCCCAGGACGAGATCCCGTTCCACCCCTACTACACCATCAAGGACATGTTCGGGCTGGGCGTGTTTCTGGTGATTTACGCCATCTTCATCTTCTATCTTCCGAACGCGCTGGGGGACCCGCAGAACTATATCGAGGCCAATCCGCTGCAGACCCCGCCCGAGATCGTGCCGGAATGGTACCTCCTGCCCTTCTACGCCATCCTGCGCTCGATCCCCGATAAACTCATCGGCGTATTGGCGCTCTTTGCCTCGATCTTCATCCTGTTTCTGCTGCCCTGGCTCGATACCTCGCGTGTCCGCAGCTCCTATTTCCGGCCGATCCACAAATGGGTGTTCTGGCTTTTGGTGATCGACGTGTTCGCGCTTGGCACCGTCGGCGCGCACCGGCCGGAGGGCGCCTACATCGTCGTCGGCCGCATCGCCACGTTCTATTACTTCTTTCACTTTGTCATTCTCCTGCCCCTGATCGGATGGTTCGAACGCCCGTTGCCATTGCCGGAAAGCATCGCGGCCGCGGTGACCAAGAAGACCGCGGCGGCACCTGGGGCGGCGCAAAGCGGAGCCGTTTCGTGAGAGCGCTCGCCGTCATCGCCATCGCCAGCGTGGCACTGGCCGGCGCGCCAATCGCCGCCTCGGCGCAGGACGAGGTCGAGGCGCCGCATCAGAATTGGTCTTTCGCCGGCATTTTTGGCACGTTCGATCGCGGCTCGTTGCAGCGTGGCTTTCAGATCTACAACGAGGTCTGCTCCAACTGCCATTCGATGAAGCTCCTCCATTATCGCGACCTCGGTCCCAACGGGCCGGGTGGCGGCATCGGCTTCAGCGATGCCGAAGTAGCAGCGATCGCGGCCCAGAAACAGGTCGAGGACGGGCCGAACGATCAAGGCGAAATGTTTCGTCGTCCCGGCAAGCCGCAAGATACCTTCGTCTCGCCCTTTCCCAACGTCGAAGCGGCGCGGGCGGCGAATGGTGGGGCCGCTCCGCCGGATCTCTCGGTCATCGTCAAGGCGCGCGGCAGAGGCCTTGAATATCTCTGGGGCGAGGGCGGACCGGATTATGTCTACGGCATCCTCACGGGTTTCGAAGATAAGCCGCCTACCGGTTTTCAGCTGACCCAGGGCAAGTACTACAACAACATTTTCCCGGGCCATCAGATTTCGATGCCGCCGCCCCTGGCCGACAACACCGTCAAGTTCCAGGACGGCACCAAGGCGACGCTGTCGCAAGAAGCGCATGACGCCGCCACCTTCCTGACCTGGGCCGCCGAGCCCAACATGGAAGACCGCAAGCAGACCGGCGCCAAAGCGATCCTGTTCCTCTTGGCGATGACCGGCGTGCTCTACGGTGCCAAGCGCAGAGTATGGAAGGATCTGCACTAGGCTCGCTCAACGCCGGATACCTTGCCCCCGACTCGGCGCGCGCCGCCGTTCTAGACTGGCGCGCTCGACGAATGACGTCATCACTATGCCGCGGTCCGCGTCAGCGTGCGCGGCAAGAACGAGCCCGGATCCGCCAGGGTCCAGTTGGTGCCGTAATGGGGATCACGCACGCCACTCAACAGCTCGCCGGGCATTAGGCGCGGATAAATCTCTGCGAAGCTTCGTACTTGCGTCGCGGAAATGCGGCGCAGTACCAGTTCGGGCCGCAGCTCGCCCGGGTGGCCGAGGCCGGCGGCGCCCGCCAGTTCGCCCAATGCCGCGAGCGTATTGTTGTGGAAACGGCGCACCCGTTCGGCCTTGTCCGGCACCACCAGCGCCCGCTGGCGCAACGGGTTCTGCGTGGCGACCCCGCTCGGGCAGCGGTCGGTGTGGCAATGCTGCGACTGGATGCAGCCGAGCGCGAACATGAAGCCGCGCGCCGAGTTGCACCAGTCGGCGCCGAGCGCCAGCACACGCGCCATGTCGAAAGCGGTGATCAGGCGGCCGCTGGCGCCGAGGCGGATCGACTCGCGCAGCCCCACGCCCTCCAAGCAATTGCGCGCCAACACCAGCCCCTCGCGCAGCGGCGTGCCGACGTGGTCGGTGAACTCCAGCGGCGCCGCGCCGGTGCCGCCTTCGGCGCCGTCGATCACAATGAAGTCAGGCCGGATCCCGGTCTCCAGCATGGCTTTGCAGATCGCCATGAACTCCCAGGGGTGACCGATGCACAGCTTGAGACCGACAGGCTTGCCGCCCGATAGCCCGCGCAAGGTCGCGATAAAGCGCAGCAGGCCCAACGGCGAGTCGAAGGCCGAATGGCGCGCCGGAGAGAGGCAATCGACGCCTGCCGGCACGCGCCGCGCGGCGGCGATTTCCGCCGTGACCTTGGCGCCCGGCAAGACGCCGCCATGGCCGGGCTTGGCGCCTTGCGACAATTTGATCTCAATCATCTTCACTTGCGCATTGTTGGCCGATTCCGCGAATTGCTCCGGCGAAAAGCTGCCATCGTCGTTGCGACAGCCGAAATAGCCGCTGCCGATCTCCCAGACGATGTCGCCGCCATGTTCGCGATGATAGCGGCTGAAGCCGCCCTCGCCGGTGTCATGCGCGAAGCCGCCGAGCTTGGCCCCTTTGTTGAGCGCGCGAATGGCGTTGGCGGAAAGCGAGCCGAAGCTCATTGCGGAAATGTTGAGAAGCGAATGCGCGTAAGGACGGCGGCAATCGGGGCCACCGATCGTGACGCGGAAATCGTGGCCACGGATTTCCTGCGGCGCAATCGAATGATTGATCCACTCGAAATTGCCGGCGTAGATGTCCTGCATGGTGCCGAAGGGTCGCTTGTCGAGGTCGCCCTTGGCGCGCTGGTAGACGATGGCGCGCTTCGAGCGGTTGAACGGCACGCCGTCGACATCGCTTTCCAGAAAATACTGGCGAATCTCGGGGCGGATCGCCTCGAGGAGAAAGCGGATGTTCGCGAGGATGGGATAGTTTCGCTTGAGACTGTGCCGGGTCTGGATCAGGTCCCATGCCCCGAGTACGCCGAGCGCGGCGCCGACCAGGGCCGGGATCGCGAACCACCACGACCATGTCGTCAAGCCCGCGAACAGGATCGCGCCTGCCGTCGCCGCCATCAGCGCCACATATCGTTTCATGGCTCCTCCCCACCTCCCGAGTGGCGAAACCTTGCCAGAGGATTATGACGGTTCGGAGAAAACCGGCGGTTGACGGGTCTGCAATCGGCTCCTAGCTTCGGTGCCAAAGCAGGGACGAGGGAGCGCGATGCGGGTCGGAAGAGTGCTTGCCGTTTTCGGCGCCGTCATGCTCGTGACACCCGCCATGGCGCAGATCTCCGACAACAAGGTCAAGATCGCGGTGCTCGACGATTTCTCGGGTCAGTACTGCATCGGTAACTGCATGGGGCCGGTGGTGGCGACGCGGATCGCCGCCGACGAGTTCGGCGACAAAATCGCTGGCGCGCCGATCGAGATCATCTGGGGCGACCACCAGAACAAACCCGATGTTGCCGTCGCCCTCGTCGACAAATGGTTCGACCTCGAGCAGGTCGATGCCATCGCCGACATCACCAATTCCTCGGTCGCCCTCGCCGCCAACCGCATCGCGCGCGATAAGGGCAAGGCGGTGCTGATGTCCTCGACCGGCTCGCCCGACTTCACCGGCAAGGAATGTGCGCCCTACACGACGCAATGGACTTTCGATACCTACCAGTTCGGCAAGAGCATCGCGGAGGCGGTGCCGATGCTCGGCAAGACCTGGTTCATCGTCACCCCCGACTACCTTTTCGGCAAAACGCTCGAGGCCAACGTTCGCAAGTTCGTCACGGCGGCTGGCGGCAAAGTGATCGGCTCGGTCGTCCATCCCTTCGGCACCAGCGACATGTCGTCCTTCATGTTGCAGGCGCAGGCATCGGGTGCGCAGGTAATCGCGCTCGCCAATGCGGGTGGCGATCTCACGAACGCGATCAAGACGGCGAAAGAGTTTGGCCTGGTCGACGCGGGGATAAAGATCGTTCCCTTGTCGCTCGATCTGCCGTTCATCGACGGGGTCGGCGGACTTTCCGTCGCGCAAGGCATGATGATGACCTTGCCGTGGTATCCAGGCCTGAAGCCGGAGGCCATGAAATTCGCATTGGAATTCAAGAGGCGCCAAGGCGTGATGCCGGGCTATCTCATGGCTGGACTGTATTCGGTCGTACACAATTACCTGCTCGCGATTAAGGCCACGGGTACCGACAATCCCAAGCCTGTGTTCGCCAAGATGCGGGCGACGCCGGTCGACGATGCCTTCGCCACGCACGGCTACCTGCGCCGCGATGGCCGCATGGTCCATGACGTCTATCTCGTGCAGGTGAAGAAACCGTCGGAATCAAAAGGCCCTGACGATCTGGTCAAACTGATCGCGACCATTCCCGGGGACAAGGCCTTCCGTCCCATGGCGGAGGGCGGTTGCCCCTTTGTCGACAAGAGCTGATTCCATGAAATTATCGGCGATGCTTGTCACCGCGTTGGCCCTGAGCCTCATCGGCGTCAGCGCCCGCGCGCAATTCTCCCATGGCAAGATCAAGATCGGTGTGCTCGACGATTTCTCGGGCCAATTCTGCGCCGGCAACTGCATGGGGCCGGTCAATGCCGTGCGCATTGCCGCCGACGAGTTCGGCAACAAGATCGACGGCGTGCCGATCGAAATTATCTGGGGTGATCACCAAAACAAACCCGATGTCGGCGTCGCGTTGACGAACAAATGGCTGGACACGGAGCAAGTCGACGTCATCGTCGACGTCGTCAATTCTTCGGTCGCGCTCGCGGTACAGAACATCGCGCGCGCCAAGGGCAAGGCGGTGTTGTACTCGACCGCAGGTTCGTCCGACCTCACCGGGAAGGCGTGCGCGCCCTATAGCGCCCATTGGACCTACGACACCTATCAGTTCGGCAAGACCATCGGCGACGCGGTACCTTATCTCGGCAAAACGTGGTTCATCATCGCCACCGATTTCGCCTACGGCAAGATCCTGGCCAGCCAGATCAAGCTCAATGTCGAGAAGGCCGGCGGCAAGGTACTCGGCACCGTGTTCCACCCGTTCAACGTCAACGACGCGTCGTCATTCATCCTGCAAGCGCAAGCCTCGGGGGCACAAGTTGTGGCGCTCGCTAATTCCGGCAATGACGCCACCATCAGCATCAAGGCGGCGAAGGAGTTCGGGCTCGTCGATGCCGGTGTCAAGATTGTGCCAGTCAGCATGGATTTGCCGTTCGTCGACGGCGCGGGCGGCCTCGCGGTGATGCAGGGCATGTTTCTGCCGCTGCCGTGGTATCCGGGATTGAGCGACAAAGCGCGGGCCTTTTCGGCCGAATTCAAGAAGCGCCAGGGAACGGAGGCACCCTATCTGATGGCGGGACTGTATTCCGCGGTGCGGACCTATCTGCTGGCGGCGCAGGCGACGAACACCGACAACCCCAAACCGATCTTCGAATACATGCGTGCGCACGTCATCAACGACGCCTTCACCAGCCATGGCGTGCTGCGCCCGGATGGCCGAATGGTGCATGATGTTTACCTGACGCGGCTCAAAAAGCCGTCGCAATCGCAGGGCCCGAACGACCTGTCAAGGCTGGTCGCGGTAATTCCCGGCGAGAAAGTATTCCGCCCAATGTCCGAAGGCGGTTGTCCTTATGTCAAGAACAACTGAGGGGCGTTGACGTCATTCGGGGCCTTCAATAAGGTCATAGAAATTTGCCGCAATAAAACGCCGTGGCGGCGTTAGGGAGGAAGCGATGCGGAAGATTCTCGGGGTGGCGACCCTCGCCGCGGCGATCGCAATGGCACAGGGTGCGCACGCGCAATATTCCGACGGCAAAATCAAACTCGGCATTCTCGACGATTTTTCAGGGCCCTATTGCGTCGACAACTGCATGGCGCCGATTGTCAGCGTGCAGATCGCGGTCGACGAGTTCGGCGGCAAGATCAACGGCGTGCCGATCGAAGTGATTCATGGCGATCACCAGGATAAGCCCGACGTCGGCGTGGCGCTGGCCCGGCGCTGGTACGACACCGAACAGGTCGATGTCATTCTCGACGTGGTCTATTCCGGCGTGGCGCTGGCGGTTCAGAATGTCGCGAGGGAAAAGGGCAAGGCGGTGCTCTATAGCGAAGCCGGCTCCGATGCGCTCACGGGAAAGCAATGCGCTCCCTATAGCGCGCAGTGGACCTACGACACTTATCAGCTTCCAAACCTCGGCCAGGCGTTGCCGATGCTCGGCAAGAAATGGTTCATTCTCGCCGCCGACTACGCTTACGGCAAAGCGCTGGTCGCTGGCGTGACGGCGAGCGTCAAGAGGGCCGGCGGCGAGATCGTCGGCACCGTGTTCCATCCGTTCGGCGCCGGCGACATGTCATCCTTTATCCTGCAAGCCCAATCGTCGCATGCGGACGTTGTGGCGCTGGGCGATGCCGGCCCCGACATGAACAATGCCATCAAAGCGGCGAACGAGTTCGGCCTCATTGCGAGCGGCGTCAAGATCGTGCCGCTGAGCATGGATCTGGCCGCGATCCAGGGGGCAGGGGGCCTGCAAGCGACGCAGGGGATGTTTATGGCCCTTCCCTGGTACCGCGATGCCAATCCCCCGAAGTCCGAGGCATGGGCCCAGGAGTTCGAAAAGCGGCAGAAGACAATGGCGCCCTATCTGATGGCGGGCCTCTACTCGGCAACGCGCACCTATCTGTTGGCGGCACAAGCAACCGGCACGGACGATCCCAAGAAGATCTTCCCGTGGATGCAATCCCACGTCATCGATGACGCTTTCACCGCCCACGGCGTGTTGCGGCCCGACGGCCGCATGGTGCACGACGTCTTTTTGGTGCAAGTCAAGAAACCGTCCGAATCAAAGGGTCCGCGCGATCTGGCGAAGCTGATCGCGACCATCCCCGGAGACAAGGCGTTCCGGCCCATGGCCGATGGCGGCTGCCCTTACATTAAACCGTAACCTCGCGCCCGCTGCCTGTAGCGATTTGTCGCTGGCAAGCCACAGCATCTCGTGGCAGGATGCGCGCGCCTTGGCAGAGCAAGGTAGAGGGGGCGGTCAGCCGTGAGGTTTGGTCTTGTCTCTGTTAGATAACTGCCCGGCGTTGGTCCTGAATGCGGATTTTCGTCCGCTGAGCTACTTCCCATTGTCTTTGTGGTCTTGGCAGGATGCGGTAAAGGCGGTCTGCCTCGACCGCGTCAATATTGTGTCGCACTATGACCGCGTGGTGCGCAGCCCGTCCTTCGCCATGCGCCTTCCTAGCGTTATCTCGCTCAAGGAATATATTGCGGCGGCGCGGCGTCCCGCCTTCACCCGCTTCAACGTGTTCTTGCGCGATCGATTCACCTGCCAATATTGCGGCGACCCGTTCGTCTCCCACGAACTTACCTTCGATCATCTCGTGCCGCGCTCGCGTGGCGGCAAGACGACGTGGCAGAATGTCGTTACCGCGTGCTCGACCTGCAATCTCGAAAAGGGCAACCGCCTGCCGCACGAGGCTCGCATGTATCCGCGACGCCAACCGGAACAACCGACGAGCCACCTGTTGCAAGAAAACGGGCGGGGATTCCCGCCCAATTTTTTGCATCACTCCTGGCGCGATTTTCTCTATTGGGACAGCGAGCTCGAGGCGAGTTGATCAGTTCCGGCCCATGAGTCTGCTGCGCCATCTCGACCATTGCAACCGCTTTGACGCGTCGCGCTTTCGCCCGTTGCTCTTCAAGGAGCAGCAGATCGGCCTGGTGCGCGATGACAATGCCGCCCGTCTCGCACATTTCCCCGATACATTCGCCGTGGCCGCCGACAAGGTTACGTTGGTTGCGAATGGCGGTTTCGACGCGGTGAGCGCCGCGGTCGATCGCGTCGTCGAGGCCTTGGTCGCCCAGGGCGCCGTGTCGAAATGGCGTTACGAGTCGTTCGCGGTGTCGCCGGTCTGGGGCGAGGCGCCGCTGTTCCGGATCGATCGGGGCGCGGTGCCGGTGTTCGGCATCCGCGCTTATGGCGTTCACCTAAACGGCTGGCGCCGTGCGCCCAACGGCCGAATACAGCTGTGGATTGGCCGCCGTGCCGGCGACAAAAAGGTTGATCCAAACAAGCTCGACAATCTGGTGGCGGGCGGTATCGGCTATCCACACGGCATTGAAGACACCCTGATCAAAGAGGCGGAAGAAGAAGCGGGCATGGATGCCGCCCTGGTGGCGCGCGCGACAGCGTGCGGCCACATCGGCTACCGCATGGAATGGGAGTCGGGGGCGCGAGACGACGTGCTCTTCGTCTATGAGCTCGAAACGCCTGGCGAGTTCGTGCCGCGCAACCACGACGGCGAAATTGTCGAATTCGAGCTGATGGACATCGCAGATGTGCTCGATCGCATCGAACATACCGACGATTTTAAGTTCAATGTCAATCTTGTGATCATCGATTTTGCTCTGCGTCATGGCTTGATCGCGCCGAATCACCCCGAATACGAGGCGCTGCGCGCCGGATTACGGCCCGTCACGCGCGAAGATTGGCCGAGCCATTGAGAGGGATTTCGATTTTTTGGCGTGGTTGAGTGATGGAGCTTGCCGGAAGGCGGGGCGCGGGCGGCGTTTTTGCGATCTGCGTCCCGGCCCCGGCTGCAAGCGTTTTTGGACGTCCTCTCCGCCCATTCGCCCTTTAACGCTCGGCCAGTCCAATTCGGCTGAAGTCGGCGCCGCTCAGCACTATTGACGACGACTTCTACAGTTCCAGAGAGAGCCGCGCCAGCGGAACGGCCTCGACTTTGAACTCAGCCTGCGACGGTCCTCGATCGCCCAAAGCTTCCGACCGCGTTAGCCACGCGCCGTCTTTGCTTACGAACCACGATCCTGGGGACCTCGGCTATCATCGCGCACAACGAGTGGGCAACGCTGCGACGGAAGAGAAGGGCGAGTCCCGTTTTGATCTTGCCTGCAAAAAGCGCTCGCCCTGCGTCCGCGGCGGCGATGGGGGCGTGCATGAGCATGCTGGCATTGCGGTAACAGCCCATCATGCAGGCGTTGCAAGGTTCGCGTTGATCCGGAATCGTTTCCAGATCGAAAACCGAACCGAGCGGCTCGTTCCAGGCCTCGCAACGCCAGATATTCAGATCCCAGTCAACGTAAAAATATTTGTGCCCGCCGATACAGGGAATGTTCTGGGGTTCTCCGCAGACGTAGCGGCGAACTTCCTTGAGCGAAGCTCTGGGATTCAAAACCGGAAAACGCCTTTTGAGGTCTCCGATCGCGTCAAGCGCCTCGAGCATTTCATCGCGACCGAGATCGACCAGCGGCGAATCGGCATAGACAAGGGATGTCGACCCCAGCGGCTCTCGCCGTGGATAGGAGAACGACACATCGTCAAAACCCAGGCGACGCAGCGCATCCGGCAACTGGTCGTACCGGACCAACCGGCTGACCGTCACAGAAGCCTGCACGGAGATGCCGTGCGCCTGCGCTCGCCGTATGCCGTCGACCAGGCGCCGCTCCAATCCCTGAAGCCCGCGGTGGTCCTCATGCTCCGTAACGTTGGCACTGTCGATAGACACAATCAGCCGGTCGAGCCCGGCTGCAGCTAATGCATCGATAAAGCGCGGCAGAAACCAGCCATTCGTGATGATCGCACACGATATCCCGGCCCGGACGATCTCGGAAACGAGTTTGACGATCTCCGGATGTACCAGTGGCTCACCGCCTTGAAGCGTCATGTGCCGAATTCCGCGGCGGTACAGAATTGGTAACGCTCGCGAAAGCGCTTCGGGATCAACATAACGTGCAGGGCCGGCTAAGTTCTTATCGCGGGCAAAGCCGCAGAAATCGCAGGCAGCGTTACAGACATTGGTCACCGACAGATCGCAAATCGCAGGTAAGGTGCTCATTACGTTCTCCGAGACACTGAAATGTCACATGCCCCGTATGGCCGCTAACATGGAGTCCGCGCGGTCGGTCCAATAATTCGGCTCGACGCCAGACCCTAGCTCGGCTTTTGGGCCTTCTCGCGCTCACGCCGGCGGATCAGCGTACCGGCGCCTTCGGCAAACAATTCTAGCAGGATCGCATGCGGTACGCGACCGTCGAGGACAACCGCAGCCTCGACGCCACTCTGAACCGCGTCGATGCAAGTTTCGATCTTTGGTATCATTCCGCCCGAGATCGTCCCGTCTGCGATCAACGCCCGGGCCTTGGCGATCGAGAGTTCGGCGATCAGGCGGTTATTCTTGTCGAGCACACCTTTAATGTCGGTCAGCAGCAACAAGCGGGTCGCGCGCACCGCCGCGGCTACCGCGCCGGCGGCGGTGTCGGCGTTGATGTTGAAGGTTTCGCCGTTTTCGCCAACTCCAATCGGCGCTATCACCGGGATGACATCCGAGCGGATCAGCGTCTCCAACACGGCGGCATCGACATACCAAGGCTCGCCGACAAAACCGAGATCGAGCAGTTTTTCGATATTGCTGTCGGGATCCTTGTGCCTGCGCTTGAGTTGACGGGCACGGATCAGATTGGCGTCCTTGCCGGAAAGTCCAAAGGCACGGCCACCGGCGCTGTTGATCGCTGCCGCAATCTCCTTGTTGATCGATCCGGACAGAACCATTTCGACGATCTCAACCGTGGCGCGGTCGGTAACCCGCAAGCCGTCGACGAAGGAGGACTTGATCTTGAGCCGTTCCAGCATCGCCCCGATCTGCGGGCCGCCGCCGTGTACCACGATTGGATTCAGGCCCACCTGCTTCAACAGCACGATGTCTATAGCAAAGAGCCTGCCAAGTTCCTCCTCGCCCATGGCGTGACCGCCATACTTCACGACGAAGGTCTTTCCCGAGTAGCGCCGCAAATAGGGGAGCGCGGCCGCAAGGGTCGCTGCTTTGCTCTGCGGATCGATCGTGACCGGCTGGTCCATGCGGCGGCAATGTAGCCTGTGTGGTCTGGTTCGCGAAAGTCCGAGGTTGAATATCTTTTGCGTGGTCACGCCGGGCATCCGAAAGCAAGCCCCGCCCTTGAGCGGTGCTGCGGCTAGCGTCCCCGGGGCGCCGATCCACTCCCCGCCGCAAGCGACGTCAGGGCGGCGCGCAGTTCGGCTATGCCGCTGCCGCTGCGTGCGCTGGTGAGATAAAGACCGGGATAGGCGGCGGCTCGCCTCGCCAGGGCTGCGAATGTATCGGCCGCCATCCGCGCCAGCGCGTCCTCGTCCACCTGGTCGCATTTGGTCAGAACAACGGCGTAGGACAGCGCCGCCTCGTCGAGGAAGGTCAGCACCCGGCGGTCGGCCGGCTTGACGCCGTGGCGCGCGTCAATCAGTACCAGTACGCGACGCAGCCCGGCGCGGCCCTTGAGGTAATGCTCGATCAGCTTCGTCCACTTCGCCACCGCGCGCTTTTGCGCCGCGGCATAGCCGTAGCCTGGGAGATCGACGAGCATCAACCGCCCGGCGAGATCGAAGAAGTTGATCTGCTGGGTGCGGCCCGGCGTGTTCGAGACTCGGGCCAGCGCTTTGCGCCCCGTCAACGCGTTGAGCAGACTCGATTTGCCGACATTGGATCGCCCCGCGAAAGCGAGCTCGGGCAATCCTGGTGGCGGTAGGGCATCGACCCGAGCCGCGCCGGCGCGAAAATCGCAATTGCCGGCGAACAGCTTTCGCCCCTCCTCAATCTGCGTCGCGTCGGGCGCGAGAGCGGGTGGATAAACCGGCCCTAAGCCTTTACCGGCTGCTTGACTCGGACCTGGCGCAGGATCAGCCATTGCTGCGCAATCGAAAGCGTGTTGTTCCAGGCCCAGTAGATCACCAGTCCGGCCGGGAAATGCGCCAGCATGAAGGTGAACACCACCGGCAGCGCCATCATCATCTTGGCCTGTGTCGGATCCGGCGAGGTTGGCGTCATCTTCTGCTGCAAAAACATCGTGATGCCCATGATCAGCGGCCACAAGCCGATCGATAGGAAGCCGATCAGCGGTAGATCGACGGGCGGCGGCCACGGCAAAATGCCGAACAGGTTGAGGAGGCTGGTCGGGTCCGGCACGGAGAGGTCGTGGATCCAGCCATAGAATGGGGCCTGCCGCATCTCGATGGTGACGGAGAGCACTTTGTAGAGCGAGAAGAACACCGGGATCTGAATGACGATCGGCAGGCAGCCGGCGGCGGGGTTGGCACCGCTGCGCTTGTAGAGCGCCATCATTTCCTGGTTGAGCCGGGCCTTGTCGTCGCCGAACCGCTCCTTGAGCTTCGCCATCTCCGGCTGCAGCAACTTCATCTTGCTCATCGACCGGTAGGAGCGGTTGGCCAGCGGGAAGAAGACGATCTTGACGCACAGCGTAAACAGCAGGATCGCCAGGCCGAAATTGCCGATATGGCGATAAAAGAAGTCGAGAATCAGGAAGATCGGCTTGGTGAGGAAATAGAACCAGCCGAAATCGATAGCGCGGTCGAAGCGCGGAATACCCAGATACCTTTCGTAGTAGTCGAGGAGATGGACCTCCTTGGCGCCGGCAAAAAGCCGTTTCGTGGTGGTGAGCGAGGCACCCGGTGCCAACGCCTGGCCGGCGACAGCGAAGCCCACCTGGTAGAGATCGCCCTTTTCCCGGGCAACACGGGCAAAGCTGACATTGACCGGTTGGTTCTGCTCCGGGATCAGCGATACCAACCAATACTCATCGGTCAGGCCGAACCAGCCGCCGAGGGTCTTGAAATCGCTCTGCTTGTCGGCGCTGAGATCGCTGTAGCTCAGCTCGTGTAACGTGCCGTTCATAACACCGATCGGCCCAACATGGAGCAGCCGGTTCGACTGCACCGGTGTCTTGCCGCCGCGATCGATCCGCCCGAAACTGTCGAGTACAACCGGCTCTGCGCCGTGATTCGTCACCGACTGCGTCACGGTGAACATGAAATTGGCGTCGACAGAAAATTTTCGGGTGAACAGCAAACCCTGACCATTGTCCCAGGTAAGGCTGACGGGATGGTCGAAAGTAAGAGCGCGATCGCTGGTTTTCCACAGCGTGCCCTCGTCCGGCAGTTTGACCTCCCCGTGCCCGACCGACTGCCAGCCGAAATCGACAAAGTAAGGATTGGCGGTGCCGTCCGGCGACAGGAGCTGAACCAGCGGCGAGTCCGGCGCCGTCGTTTCCCGGTAATTGGTCAGAGTCAAATCATCAAGCCGTGCGCCGACAAGATTGATCGAGCCCTCCAGACGAGGCGTCGAGATCCTGATTCGCGGCGATTTGCTCAAGGCGGCGCCGCGCGTCGCCGGGGCCGGCGCCACGACCTTTGTCGGCACACTCGGCGCAACGCTCTGCGACGTCTGTCCCGCCTGCTGTGTCGACGAGGGGAGGGGCGGCTTGGTCGAAGGCAAAAAATATTGAAAACCGAACAGAATGGCGATCGATAAAACCACCGCGATGATCAAGTTGCGCTGTTGTTCCATGGCGCGCTCTAGGGCAAATGCGCTGGCGGAACCGGGTCGTACCCGCCACCGTGCCAGGGATGGCAGCGCAGGAGGCGCCCGAGCGCGAGCATGCCGCCGCGCCACGGGCCATGACGCTCGATCGCCTCGACTGCATAATGAGAGCAGGACGGTTCAAAGCGGCAATTATTGCCGAGCACTGGCGCCAAGCCGAGCTGGTAGAGCCGGATTGCCCCGCGCAGCACATATCCGACAATCAGGCTTAGCATGCTTCCGTCATCGCCACAGGCCGAGGCTTTTCAACCCAGTCTCCAGGTCGCCGAGCAGCTCGGCATAAGGACGCCGCACCGTCCCGGTGCGGGCAATCAATACGTAATCATGCCCCGGTGCGGCGTGAAGGGGCATCATTGCCGCAACCGCCGCCTTCAGCCGTCGCCGGGCGCGATTGCGAACGACCGCGATGCCGACCTTGCGGCTCGCCGTGAAGCCGATGCGGGTCTGCGGCGTGGCCGCAAGCGTGCCCGGTGCCGCCTGCAGGATGAGGCCCGGCGCCACCCACTTCTTGCGGTAACCCGCGACCCGGAGAAATTCTGCGCGCCGCCTAAGGCGCGCCATTGCTGCCATGCTCAGGCCGACAAGCGTCTGCGGCCCTTTGCGCGGCGCCGCGACAGCACGATGCGGCCGCCCGTGCTTGCCATGCGCTTCAAAAAGCCATGGCGCCGCTTGCGGACGAGTTTGCTCGGCTGGTAAGTGCGCTTCACGGTCAGGATACTCCACACCTCAAGGCGGAAAGGCCAAAGCGGGGTTATTTAGGGGAAGGCAGGGGGCAAGTCAACGCGCCTCGCGGTCTTCGTTTATGAAGCCCCAGGGCCGCGATACCAGGGCGGCCTGCCCCATTCCGCAGGCCAATAATAGTAGCGTACCGGCGTGAGCGACCAGATCAGGGCAATGATCCAGCCCAGCCCGGACCACCCCAGAAAGAGATTGAGCAGGAGGATGCCGACCCGGCTGTGATGCCCGCGAATGAAGGCAATGATGCTCGGCAGAAAATATAACAGCGCCGCCACCAGCCCGAAACTCGGATAATGGTGCCAATAATACATTGCACCCTCCCTGGGTCAGCACCCTCACCCTTGCGCAAAATCGTTGCCGACGCAAGTTAGCGCATCAGGTGCGGCCAAAGGCCGGCCAGGCCAATGATAATGAGATAGATCGCCACGATGTAATTGAGGACACGCGGGACCAGCAATATCAAGATGCCGGCGATTAGGGCGATCAGCGGTTGCAATATCGTCAAGCTGATATACATGGGGTCCTCGCCGAAATATTCTCTCGATAAACAGGCGGCAGCGGAATTCGCTCCAGTCAGTCACGGCGCGAAGGGAGTGTGGACATGCTCCGGCCTAAATCCCATCCCGACGATGCGCGCGGGAAACCGCTGCAAAAACGGTAGCCAATTAAACAGGTTGAGTACCCAGGGGGCCTTCACTTCGTCGCGGCCGCCGCTCAGGATGGGAGTGAAGACGCGATTCTGAACCAGCACCTGGATGCCTTGGATCAGGCGCACGGGCAGCTCGCGTCGGCGCTGCACTGCCGCCAAATCTTCCTCGCGCAGCGTTTTGCTCTTCAGCGGGTCCGCGAGAAGGTTCGCCGCTGCAACCGCGTCTTGAACCGCCAGATTGACGCCGACGCCGCCAATTGGCGACATCGCGTGCGCCGCGTCGCCAATGCAGAGTAGACCCGGCCGATACCAGCGGGGCAGTCGGTCTACGGCGACGGTTAACAGCTTGACCGCGTCCCAGCCAACGATCTCATCGACGCGATCGCGCAGAAACGGCGCGATGCTGGCGATCTCGGCACGGAATGCCTCGAGGCCGCGCGCGCGCAGGATGCCGTAGGAGTCCTTGGGAATGATGAAGGCGCACTGCCAAAAAGCGCCGCGGTCGATCGTCACTAGGACGCGGCCGCGACTGATCCGGCCGAGCCCGTCGACCGGATCGCCGGGCTTGCGCGTGACGCGCAACCACAACACATCGATCGGGGCGCCGATATTCTTGGGTACCAAACCAGCCTGCTCGCGGACGATGGAATGGCGCCCGTCGGCGCCGATGGTCAAATCGGCCCTGATATCGAGCGGGCCCTTCTCGCTGGTAGCACGCAATCCCACGACGCCGCCGCCTTGCTCGATCAACTCGCTGGCGGCGACGCCAAGGCGCAGATCAAACGCCGGGAAGCGTCGGCCGTGTTCAGCGAGAAAATCGAGGAAGTCCCATTGGGGCATGAAGGCGATGTATTTGCATGCGGTCGGCAGGTGCGAGAAGTCCGCGAGCCTGAACAGTCGGCCACCGACGATGCCGCTGACCCGGTGCATTTCCTGGTGCGGGCGCGTCAGAAATTCATCAAGTACGCCTAACTCCCGCATCACTTCGAGCGTCGAAGGGTGGATCGTATCGCCGCGGAAATCGCGGAAGAAGTCGTCGTGTTTTTCCAGCACCACGACCGGTACGCCGGCGCGTGCCAGAAGATAGCCGAGCATAAGCCCGGAAGGGCCGCCGCCAGCGATACAGCAGCTGGTTTGGAGGGACGTCACGGCACACCAATTTCCATCTTATCATCGTCACGGCACGGTCACCGAAACGGAACTGACGCCGAGGTCAGTCGATCTCAGGATTGCCACCATATTTTGCCGGGTTTGACGGCCACAACAACTGAGCTCCTGGCCCCCGGGTGGACGGGTTATTTTCTATTGCGCATAGATCGAAAGCGCTGCCGGCCTCCACGCCGTCCCGCCACCCCCTTCTCGAGCTGCTCGAGAGCGCGCACTGCCCTAACTTGGTGGCAAAGGCAAATGACGAGCCGGCACCCCCAACTTGGTTCGCGCGGATGCGGCCGAACCTGGCCCCAGGCTAGAGAAAGCGCGTCGGCCAATTGATGGTACGCCAAATGTGGGAGGATGCACTGTCGTCGAAGCCCAGACCTTCTTCGGGCTGCCGGAAATTACGCTCGATAATATCGGTGAAGTCCTCGAGCGCCGGTTTGACGTTCGGGTCGAACGAATAGATGTCGTTGACGGTGATCAGACGGGCGGTGATGTACCATTTGTGGTTCCGCATCTTGTCGTAGAGGCGATCGATATAAGGCTCTGGACGATAGCCCTCGCCGAAAAGACGGATATATTGCTGCGGATACTCGTAGCCGTTCGCCGGATCGGGGAAGAAGCGCAGAACCTGGTGCGCTTGGATCGCCCAGGCGATTTCTTCGTCGACATAGGGCGCCACCATCTCAGCCGCCCAAAAGCCGTGATCGCAACGAATGAAACCCATGATTGCAATGTCGTGCAGCAGGCATGCCAATACCACCTTTTCGGGATGACCCGCCAACTTGGCGAGCCGCGCGCTTTGCAGCACGTGGGTTGCCGGGAAGAAGCGCTGCTTAAAGAAGTCGATCAGCGTCGGCTGCGGCGGCATGCGAGAGAGCCGTTTGTCGTGCCCCATCAGGAAATACTGCCCGGGCTTTTGCGTCACTGTCGGCATCGGCTTGGTCGGGTCGTGTTCGCCAGACAGATAAATCGCCGAGGGCTGCGGAATTGGATCAAGCGCCGCAATCTGCTCATGCTCCAGTTCGTCGGCACGTTCGGAGAAGGTCTTGGCTTTGGCGGTCGCTTCAGTCATGGCGCACTCCCAAATCTGTTCGAAATGTAGTCCCGGTGCCCGATATCGGCAATGCGGTTCGGGAATTTCGGCCAGCGCTGCCACGCATGGATGCTTGAGCAAGCGGCCGCGCCCTCCGCCACTCCGCCGCGCGGGGTATGGCACGCATCGCGATCGACATCCCCGCAAATAGCCCGGTCGCTGCAAGGAGGCGGCGTAATATCCGTCTCCGGTCGGCGCTCGATCCCGCTCCGCTCGTCACGTGCGCGAACGCGATGCCGTCGATCCTTCGCGTCTCAACCGAGCGCGTGCCCCAAGAACTCTCGCGTTTGTGCGATCACCTCTTTTAATCCGAGCCGTCCAGCGGTGACGCTGTGCGGGAAGGCTCGGAGGAGACGCGATGGCATTTGCCGGTCCAAGAGCACGAACACTCCCATGTCGTCGGCGCGGCGTATCAGGCGCCCGAAAGCCTGGCGTAGTTTCAATCGTGCGACCCGGTCGTCATAATGCACCGCGCCGCTGTCGCTCCCTTGAGCCGTGCGCCGCGCCTTGTGGAGGATGTCGGGGCGCGGCCACGGCACGCGGTCAAAAACAATGAGCCGCAAGGAGCGTCCCGGGACATCGACGCCGTCGCGCACCGCGTCCGTGCCAAGGAGGCAGGCATCTTCCTCTGCCCGGAAGATATCGACGAGCGTTGCCGTATCCATGCCGTCGACGTGTTGCGCCAAGAGTGGCAGGCCGGCTGCTTCGAGCGGTTCAGCGATGCGCTGGTGCACGTCGCGCAGTCGATGAATCGCGGTGAACAGGCCGAGCGCGCCTCCGCCCGACGCCTGAAACAGCGAGCGGTAGGCGCCGGCGACCGCGGCCATGTTGTTGCGGTCAAGGTCGGTGACGATAAAAATACGGGTCTGGCGCGCGTAGTCGAAGGGCGACGGCACGCGTGCCCGGTAGGCGCTCCTGCCAAGGTGTGGCGCTCCGGTGCGTGCCTCGGCGGCTTGCCAATCTTTGACGGCGTCGCCGCTCGAATCGGTTAGTGTCGCCGATGTTACCAGCACACCGTGCGCCGGCTTCACCACCAGTTCGGCGAACGGCTTGGTCGGATCGATCCAGTGGCGGCAAAGTCCAATATCCGTCTCGTGGCCGTCGATCCGTTCGACTGTCAACCAGTCGATGAACTCGGCCTCGGGCTCACCGCCGATTTCACTGAGCGCGTGCTGCCAGGCGTGGAGTCCGCTCGCTCGCAGCGTCAGGCCGCGGATCATCGCTTCCATACGTATGCGCACCGGCGTGTCGAGATCGGCCGCTTCACTCTCGAGCCGGCGTTCGAGATGTCTGGCGATGGCGCGCAATGGTGCCGCAATTGCATTGAGGGCTGCGCTCAGGATGGCGGCGGCTTCATCTAGGCCGTCGACCGGAGGCCGCAGGGCGGCTTCAAGAGAATAGTTGGGTTCGCGTTGGTCGGCCCGCGCCAGCACCTGTTGCCGCACCAGCGCGAGGAACGCCTCGCAGGCCCCTTGGGCGCGGTTGTCGCGCAGGCGCTGCAGCCAGCCTTCGGCGGGCAGCGCACGCGCCGCGCCGGTCGCCTGCGCGAGCGCCTCTGCCGCTTCCTGGTCATCGGCAACGAGATCGCCAAGACGCCGTTGCAAACCACGCGCCCGGCTGCGCCGACCCGCCTCCGCCCCTACCACCCAACGCCGCAGTTCCGCAGCCTCCTGACCGGAAAGGGTGAGCGAAAACGCGGCGTCGGCGGCGTCGAAGAGATGGTGGCCTTCGTCGAACACAAGGCGTGCCGGAAAATCGGAATCGTCGAGCCCGTTGAGCGCCGACTGCGCCATGACCAGCGCATGGTTGGCGATGACGATCCGGGCGCGCCGCGCACGACGCACGCTCTTTTCGATGAAGCATTTGTGGTAGTGGGTACAGGCGGAATGGATGCACTCGCCGCGCCTATCGGTGAGGCCGAGCGACCGGCTGCGGCCGATAAGATCGGGGAGCCAGCCGGGAAAATCGCCACCGGTCATATCGCCTTCGCGCGACGCGGCGATCCAGCGTGCCATGATCCCGAGCGCAATAGCGTCGAAAGGCCGCAGCGGCAAACCCGCAACCGCCTCTTCGTAGTTCAAGAGGCAGAGATAGTTTTCGCGGCCTTTGCGAATGACGACGCGTCGGGCCTTGGTGGTCGGATCAGGGTAGAGCCGGTCAAGTTCGGACCAGATCTGATGCTGCAAGTTCTTGGTGAAGGTCGAAATCCAAACCGGGCTCTGATTCTTCTCGGCCCACAGGCTGGCGGGCGCGATGTAGCCCAGCGTCTTGCCGACCCCAGTACCGGCTTCCGCAAGGACAAAATGCGGCTCGTCCGGCGCCTCGCGCGCGAGGAAGGCGGCGCTGACTGCGGCAGCGTAGTCGGATTGCTCGGGGCGCGGTTCGGCGTCTGCGCCAAGCAATTCGGCCAGTCTTCGGCGTGCCTCGTCCTGCTCGACCGGGACGGAGCCGGCGGGCGGCTCCGGCGCGTATTCCGACCATTCGCCCAGCTTGCGCCAGGTCGCCATTCCCGCGGGCGGGGGCTCATCGGCCGGCGCCGGTCCGAGGGCGATGCGCACCGCCTCGCCCCAAGCCCAGCCGCCCCGCTCCATCGCCTGCGCGATCGCCCGGGCCTCGGGATCGCGGCTTGCGGACAGTTCGCGTAACAGGGTTTCGGCCGCCGCGATCAGCGCACCGGCCTCCGACGCCGAACCCGTTGCCGGCATCTCCAGGCCGAGCGCGCGCGTCAACCCCCGAGGCGTCGGCAGGCAGATCGTCGCCGGACGGGCGAAGGCGTAGAGCTCCAGCACGTCGTAAGCCGGAAACACCGGTACCTCTAACCGGCGCGCGACCGCCCTGGCGTGACAGAGCAGGGGCGGCGTCGCTTTGACGCGTATTGTCGCCTCGGCGAGGGTCAGGGTCTCGATTTCGCCGTCAGGCGTTAACCAAGTCGCTTTGGTCGGGCCGACGACGATGGCCGGCGCCGCCGGCACGGCAATTCGGGTGGCGGCGGCAACCGGCCTCATGGAACAAATGATAAACAGCCCCGGTGGCGCTGACAATGCGCAGCGTTGCTTTTGGCTCGCCGCTCAAAGGGCGGCGAGGCAGGCTACTTGGCTCCCACCAGCGCGAAATTGGCGCGTTGCGGATCAAGACATTGGATCATCCACTGGCCGCCTGGCACCTCCTGCGGCCCATGCGCGACCTGGCCCCCGCCGGCCTTTACCTTGGGCACCGCGGCGTCGATGCTTGGAACATTGATGTAAAATCCCCACCCCGGCACCGGCATTTGCGCGGGTTTCGTCATCATGCCGCCAATCATGGACCCCGGCGCGGGACCGAACATCTGGTATTTGCCGGCGGGGCCCATGTCCATCGCATCGCCTTTCACCCAGCCGAACAACTTGCCGTAGAAGTCGAAGATAGTTGCACCGTCGCCGGCATAGAGCTCGTGCCAGCCAATATGCCCGGGCTTGGTGGTGTCGGCCGGCGAAGCCTCTCCGGCCTGCGCCGAACCAAAGAGCGCGAAAGCGGCACCTTGAGGGTCGGCAGCCATGGCGAAACGGCCGACGCCGGGAATATCGGCGGGTCCGCGGTGGATTGCGCCGCCCGCCGATTTTACCTCGGCCGCGGATTTATCGACGTTGGCGACCCCGATATAACCCACCCAACCGGCTGGCGCGCCGCTGGCGATCGCCTCCTTCGACAAGGTGAAGGCTCCGCCGACCTGGTCCGCGCCGGCCTTGAACATGGTGTAGTCCATATCCGGCATCGATGATTTCTCGGCCTTCCAGCCAATCACATCGCAATAGAACTTTGCCGCCGCTGCGCTGTCGCTCGTCATTAGCTCGTACCAAACGAACTTACTGCCAGCCATGAGCACCTCCCGTGGTTGAGCTTGACGAAACGGGTTGATATCAACATTATTAGCCAATGTCAAAGTCACAAAACAGTCAAGACGCGGCTGCGGCGGAGGGTGTGAGCTGCCTCTGCTTCCATGCGCAGCGCGCCGCCCGCTCGCTCGGTCGCCGCTTCGACGAGGCGTTTCGGCTGATCGGCCTTACCAACGGCCAGTATTCCCTGCTGGCGGCGCTGAGCCAGTGTCAGCCTGTCGGTATCGGCGGGCTCGCGACCACGCTCGGGATGGACCGCACCACCATGACCGCTGCCTTGAAGCCGCTGACACGGCGCCGCCTCGTGCAGGTTGGGATCGATCCCGCCGATCGACGCAACCGGCTTGTTGCCATGACAAAGTCGGGGGTCGCCACGCTGGCGAAGGCACGACCGATCTGGCGCGCGACGCATTGCGAGGTCGAGAAGTTGCTCAGTGCCGGGGGGGCGGACCGGCTGCGACGCGATCTGCGGGCGCTGTTTTGAGCGACGCGTTGTTAGCGGCGCTCTGTGCCGCTAACGTCGCCTCATGCTGGTTTTTCACCTGGCCAGGCGGGAAGAATGGGTGGCGGCGCAACGGACGGGCCGCTACGGCGGATCGAGTGACGACAGGGCAGACGGCTTCATCCATTTCTCCACTGCTGAGACGGTGAGGGAAAGCGCTGCGCGGCACCGCGCCGGCGAGAGCGACTTGGTGCTGATCGCCGTGGCATCCGAAGAGCTCCCGGGCGCGTTCAGATGGGAGCGGGCGCGGGACGGTGTGCTGTTTCCGCATCTTTATGGCGCTCTCCCGATCGACCGTGTTAAATGGGTGAAGGAATTGCCGCTCGGCGCGGACGGCAGACATGTGTTCCCGCCGCTCGATTGAGGCTTCATGCTGGCCGACTATGCCCTTGCCCTGCTGCGTCGCTTGCCGCCCGAGGCGGCGCAGCGCGCGACGGTCCGGGGTTTGGCGCTGGGACTTGGTCCCCATAGCCATGTCCCCGACCCGCCGCGCCTGGCGACACGGCTGTGGGGCCTGACGTTTCCCAATCCGGTTGGCTTGGCGGCGGGCTTTGACAAGAACGCCGAAGTGCCCGATGCCATGCTCGGGCTCGGGTTCGGCTTTGTCGAGATCGGCACCGTCACACCGCGACCGCAACCCGGCAATCCCAAACCGCGCCTCTTCCGTCTCGAAGAGGACCACGGCGTCATCAACCGGCTCGGCTTCAACAGCGAAGGGCTGGCGGCGGTGCAGCGCCGTCTCGCCAAACGGCGCAACCGTCGCCGCATCGGCATGGGCAACGTCGGCGCCAATATCGGCCGCAACCGCGAGACCGGCGACGAGATCGAGGACTATGTTCAAGGCGTGCGCGCGCTGGCGCCATTGGTCGACTATCTCGTCGTCAACATCTCGTCGCCGAACACGCCGGGCCTGCGCGAACTGCAGCGCAAGAACGCGGTCGAACGGCTGATGGAGCGGGTACTGCCCGCCCGTGCCGAAGTCGCGCCCCGCGATCCGCCGCCGCTCTTGCTCAAGATCGCGCCCGACCTGACGCCGGAAGAGCGCGCCGATCTGGCACAGGCGGCGCTGACGTCCAATGTCGACGGACTGATCATTGCCAATACCACGGTGGCGCGACCGGACACGCTCGTCAGCGGTAACGCGCATGAGCCGGGCGGGCTCAGCGGGCGCCCGCTCAGGGCGCCTGCAACGCAGCTCATCGCCGAGATGGCGAGGCTGACCGCGGGACGGATTCCGATCATCGGCGTCGGTGGCATATCGTCGGGTGCCGACGCCTACGCCAAGATCCGTGCCGGCGCCAGTTTAGTGCAGCTCTACACCGCGTTGATCTTTGAAGGACCAGGGCTGGTCACGCGCATCAAGCGCGAACTCGACGCACTCTTGGTGCGCGACGGCTTTGCCAGCGTCGCCGAGGCAGTCGGCAAGGCGATGCCGCGACAAACCGAGCCGCTATTGTGAGCATGCGCATCGTCGCCGGCCTGCGCGAAATCGCGGCACAATATGACGGCTATATCCTCGACCTCTGGGGCGTGCTTTTCAACGGCCAGACGCCGACGCCGTACGCCCTCGAGACGTTGCGCGAGCTGCGTGCCGCCGCCAAACGAACGGTCGTTCTCTCCAACGCGCCGCGCCGCGCGCACCTGGTCGAAAAGCGGATGAACGAGATCGGCATTCCCGCCGGTCTCTATGACCATGTCCACTCCTCGGGCGAAGAAACCTGGCAGCATCTCAAGAAACGCGACGACGCGTTCTACGCATCGCTAGGCAGCGCCTGTTATCACATCGGCCCGCAACGCGACGACAACATGGTCGAAGGCGTCGGTCTTTATCGCGTGCCATCGGTCGAGGAGGCCGACTTCATCCTCAATACCGGACCGGGCGCCGATCAAAGGATCGAGGAATTCGAGCCGATGTTGCGCGCGGCGCGGCACCGCGACTTAAAAATGGTCTGCGCCAATCCTGATTTGGTGGTCGCTTATGGCGACAAGCTCTTTTTATGCGGCGGCGCCATTGCCCAGCGTTACGAGGAGTTGGGCGGCAAAGTGCGCTGGCACGGCAAGCCGCTGCCCGATGTCTATGAAACCGCTTTTGAACTGCTGGCAATCGCCGACAGGCGGCGAATCCTCGCCGTAGGCGATTCGATTCGCACCGATATTGCCGGTGCCAACGCCGCCGGGATCGACAGCCTCTTTGTTGCCACTGGTATCCACGCCGAAGAACTGTCAGCGATCGAGCCGCACCGTCTTGCTACCGCTTTCGGCACGCATGGCGAAAACCCGACCGCGGTAATCGATTATTTCAAGTGGTGACGGCGCCGAGACTCCGCTTTTGCCGGCTTGCCAGGACCGGCCTTGCGGACGAGGGACGGCGCCCAAGCGCCTAAATACCGAAATCGGGCGCGTAGGCCCTGCCTTCGCGGCGGACATAGCAGGCGTGGGGTGCGGCAAAATGCGCCGGCACCAGGAGACTATGCCGCTCGACGCATTCCTCATAAATGCCAACCCGGGTCTTGTGCGCCTGCGGCTTGTCTTCATCGACGCTGACATTCCATTCCGGATGATAAATCTGGATCGGATGATGCATGCAATCACCGGCAAAGATGGCGCGTTGGTTGCGCGACTGCGCCTTCAAGACGATCGTGCCCGGCGTGTGGCCCGGCGCCGGGTGAATCTCGATGCCGGCCTCGATCTCGTGGATGCCTTCGACGAGCTGCGCTTGGCCGCTCTCGATCACCGGCAAAACGCTGTCGTTAAACATGACTTCATTCATCGCCATGGAGGAATGGCGGCCCGTCTTCGGGTCCCAGTAATCGCGGTCGGCACGCGAAAAGAGATAGCGCGCCTTGGGGAATGTCGGGACCCAGCGCCCATTTTCGAGGCGGGTGTTCCAGCCGACATGGTCGACATGAAGATGGGTGCACATCACGATGTCGATATCCTCAGGTACCACGCCGGCCGCGCGCAGGTTCTCCATCCACGGATGGTGTGCGCGATGGAAGCGGTCGAAGCCCGGCCGCTCCTTGTCGTTGCCGACGCAGGTATCGACAAGAATATTGTGATGCTTCGTCCGCAACAGCCAGCTTTGGAACACCCCGCACAGGTTGCCGCTCGGCGGATCAAAATGCGTCGACACCATCCAGCTCATATGGGGCGCGACATCGGCGTCGTTCCAATCGGGGATCAGACTCTGAGGTGCGAACACCGGCCCTGCCAATTCTTCAATGCGCGCGACGCCAATATCGCCAATAGCAATGCCCGGCATGTCTTTCGCTCCTGGGGTAGGGTGGCTCAGTTGCCTTCTGGATAGATCCTGCCGCTCGGCTCAATGGCGTAGCGGCCATACTGGCCGTTCTTGCTGGCGATGACGTGCCAGACATTGTCGCAGCCCTTCTGTTCGACCTGCACGTTGGTGAAGCCGGCGCGCAACATGATGCGGCGTGCCGTGTCGGCGGTCGTGTTATCGATGTAGGTTCCGGGGTCGCAGGCGGCATAGGCGGGATGCACTGCGGTGGGTGCCAGCGCGGCACCGGCGCCGATCAAAATCGACGCCGACAAGCCAACCACGAGATACTTCATCGTCATAAATGCACTCCGTGAGGCGAATGTCGGTTCGATCATAGCAGCCTATCACGCTGCCGCCAGCCGCCTTGGATCGAGCTCGGCACGCGGCAATTCCTGACCCAGGATCATCGCCGACGCCTTATCGCCGATCATGACGCAAGGCGCGTTGGTGTTGCCGCTGGTGATCGTGGGCATGATCGAGGCGTCGGCCACGCGCAGTCCCGCGATACCGCGCACCCGCAGCCGCGCATCGACCACCGCGTTCTCGTCGTTGCCCATGGCGCACGTGCCAACCGGATGATAGGCGGTAGTCGTCGTGGTGCGGATGAACTCATCAAGCGCGGCGTCGCTCCGAAGTTCCGGGCCGGGCACAATTTCCCGCCCCATCAGATGCCGTACCGATGGCGCCGCGAAAATCTCGCGTACCTTACGAATGGCGTAGCGCAGCACGGTCAGATCGTGGGGGACGCTGAATAGATTGAAGAAGATGCGCGGGTGGTCCAGCGGGTCGGCAGAGGCGAGCGTCATCCAACCACGGCTATGCGGCTGTTGCAGGCCCGAGCGCGATGCAAACATCGGCGGGGCCGGCCGCTTGAGACCTGGGAACCAGGGCCCGGCCAGTGGCGAATTGGCGCCGATCAGAGTCTGGATGTCGGGCCGCTCCAGTTCTGGCCGCGAGCGATACCAGCCGTTGGTCACGACCGGCATGCGCGCCACCGGGCCGTCATGCGTCACGCTCCACCGCAGGACATTGAGCGCCAGCCGGTCCCAGCGCAGATTCTTGGCGAGCCCCACGGGCTGCGTCGCAAGATTGACGACGCTGACGCCGGCATGGTCCTGGAGATTGCGGCCGACGCCAGGGAGATCGTGGACTGGCTTGATGCCGAACCTGCGCAGCTCGTCCCCGGGGCCGATGCCCGACAGCATCAACAGTTGCGGCGAATTATAAGCGCCGCAGCAGAGGACGATTTCCCGTTCGGCATAGGCAATCGCGCTCTTGCCGTGGCACAGATACTCGATGCCCGCGGCACGACCTTGCTCGATCACGATGCGGGCCGCCTGCGCGTAAGTCTCGACGGTAAGATTGGGCCGCGACAGGGCCGGACGCAGAAAAGCCGAATAGGTGCTGGCCCGCTCACCCCTGTCGATGGTCAGGTCGGGCACACCCATCCCTTCGGAGTTGGCACCGTTCTGATCGTCGTTGAAGGGAATCCCGGCCTCTTGCGCCGCGGCGGCGAAGAGGGGTGTCAACGGATTGGCGTCGGGCCAACGCGAAATCGCGAGCGGCCCGTCGGCACCGTGATATTGCGTGCTCCCGCGCGAATCGTGCTCGACGCGCTTGAAATAAGGCAGCACGTCCTCGTAACCCCAGCCTTCGAGGCCAAGCTGACGCCATTGGTCGTAGTCACACGGATGGCCGCGCGCATAGAGCATGCCGTTGATCGCGCCCGAGCCGCCCAGGATCTTGCCGCGCGGTACCGGAATTCGTCGCCCACGGACGCCCGGCTCCGGTTCGCTCTGGTAGTTCCACAAATATTTGTCGTTGGTCCAGAAATTGCGTGCCGTCATGGGCATGCGCAACAACTGGTTACGGTTGGGTCGACCCGCTTCCAGCAGCAGCACGCGATGGTCCGGATCGGCAGTGAGGCGCTCGGCCAACACGCAGCCCGACGTCCCGCCGCCGACGACGATGAAATCGTAGTTGCGGCTCGTGACCATCAACGCACCGTCACATCCTTCACCTCGATTCGGATCAAGGTATGCGGTGGGACGCTGAAAGCGACGTTCTTTTTCATGGCGTAGACCGCGACATTGTTCCAGATCGGAATCAGAACGTAATCGTTGTGAAGAAGGCGCGTCGCCCGGCGCACTAAATCGCCGCGCTTCGTCTCGTCGAAGGTCTGCAACGCCTGGGCGACGAGTTGGTCGAAATCAGGATTGCGGTAGGTCGAAAACGGCGAGGACGACGCGAACACGAAGGATAGCGCCACGGTTGGATCGTAATAATTGGCAAAGGGTGTCGGCCCGACTGCGACCTGGGTTGCCGTTTCCGGCGACTTGGCGTTTCGGCGCATGATCGCGACCATCTGGGGCACCTGGAGACCCCGTACCTCGCTGTCGATCCCGACCGCCTTCAGATAGAGTGCCGCAGCCTCGGCGGTTTCCCGCATGCCGTAATCCTCGCCGATCCAATAGGCGAGCGGCATCGCGAAGCCGTTCGGATAACCGGCCTGGGCGAGGAGCTTCTTCGACCGGGCCGGGTCGTAGGGATAATTCTTGAGGTCGGGGTCGTAGCCGACCTGACCGGGCGCGAAACCGGCATAATGTTTAGGGATGCCGCGCAGCAGGCCCTTGACGATCGCGTCGGCGTCGATGGCGTAGGCAATGGCTTGCCGCACGCGGATATCGTGCCATGGCACGTTGGCATTGGCCTTGATTAGATTGATCGACGTCGTTGGCGTGGTCTCAAGCGTCGCGATCTTGAAGCCTGCGCTGCGCAAGGCGTCGACGTCGGTATAGGGCGCATTGAGGATGATGTCGGCCTCACCCGACCGCAGCTTGGCGAGCCGCGTCATGTCGTCGTTGACGAATTGGAACCGGACATGTTTGACAGCGGGTGCGCCGCCCCGATAGCCGTCAAAGGCGTCGAGATCGATCGATTGCCCCGGCTGATACGCGACGAACTTATAGGGTCCGGTGCCGACTGGATGACGCACGAACGCGCCTTCGCCGGCGCGGTCGTGATAGGTTTTCGACACGATGATCAATGCGCGGCGCACGAAGAACGTGGCGTCGGGCTTCCGGAAAATGAACTTTACGGTGGCGTCGTCCACCGCCTCGACGTGGTCGAGGTTGCGGTTGACGCTCTGGTAGAGTGGATTCTTGGCCATGCGATCGTGGCTAAACACCACATCGCGCGCGGTGAAGGGGTCGCCGGAATGGAATTTGATCCCACGGCGCAAATGAAAGGTGATGGTGAGCCCGTCGGGCGCGATCTCCCACGTGCCGAGACCGGGCGCGGGTTTGCCGTCCTTGTCGAGATCGACCAGTTTCTCGGTGACGTTCTCCATCACCGGCAGGGTGATCACGCCGTTCAGCGCCATGGTGGCGTCGAGTTTTTCCGGCTCGTGGTTCATCGCGATGACCAGCGTCTGGTCGTCGGCGCGGACCGATGGCGATATCAGAGCCGCTATCAGTGCACATAGGAACGCGCCGCATACCGATTTTGTCATTGATCCTTCGCGTCGATCCCGAGTCCGAGCCATTGCCGCGAAGCTTAGGCGGGCGGCCAAATTCGCGTCAATTGTTTCGCCGCGCGGATCGGCTATGTTCGGTCGTTACCGGAGGTTCGCCATGAAGATCGACATTTTTCCACATATCTTTCCCAGAGCCTACTTCGACAAAATGGTCGAGGTGATCCCGAACAAGGACACGATCCGGCGCTGGACTCACATCCCGGTGCTGTACGATCTCGAAGCGCGGCTCCGCATGATGGAACAATGGCCTGACTATCAGCAGATTCTGACACTGTCGATGCCCGCGATCGAGTTCGTTGCACCGGCGGAAAGCTCGCCCGACCTGGCGCGCCTCGCCAACGACGGCATGGCGGAGATTTGCGCGAAATATCCGCGACAGTTTCCTGGTTGGGTAGCGTCCGTGCCAATGAACAATGTCAAGGCGTCGCTCGCAGAAATCGAACGTGCCGTCGAACGCATGGGCGCGCGGGGCATCCAGATCTTCACCAACGTGTCTGGCCGGCCGCTGGACGATCCGGCGTTTGCGCCGATCTTCGCACGGCTTCATGACTACGA
The DNA here is from genome assembly GCA_030041335.1 of Alphaproteobacteria bacterium. GTDB lineage: Bacteria > Pseudomonadota > Alphaproteobacteria > ATCC43930 > CGMCC-115725 > JAATGI01. The sequence goes on from JASHOB010000178.1 coordinate 46,047, forward strand.
CCTGCCCATCTGGCTGCATCCCACGCGACCCCACACCCATCCCGACTATCAGACCGAGGACAAGTCGAAGTTCGACATTTGGTGGGTGTTCGGCTGGCCTTACGAAACCTCGGCGGCCATGGCTCGCATGGTGTTCTCGGGCTTTTTCGACCGCTGGCCCAATTTGAAGATCATCACACATCATCTCGGCGCCATGGTGCCGTATCTTGAGGCGCGTGTCGGGCTCGGCCTCGACCAGCTCGGCAAACGCGAAGGTGCTGAACCCGGTTATGCGGACATCATCAAGGCGATGAGCGCCAAGGGCAAACGCCCGGTCGATTATTTCCGCCAATTCTACGGTGACACCGCCATCAACGGGTCCCTCGCCGGCACCCGCTGCGGCATCGATTTTTTTGGCTGCGAGCACGTGCTGTTCGGTACCGATTGCCCATTCGACCCCGAAGGCGGGCCGCAATTCATCCGCGACATCATCCAAGTGCTCGACCGACTGGAGCTCAGCAGCCGTGACCGCGAGTTGATCTATTCCGGCAACGCCACTCGTATGCTGCGATTGGGTCAAACGCCGCATTACCACGGGACCTGAATCAGCGCCCGGACGTGGCTCCGAATCGGGGCGCAACAGCGGCCCGCAACCGCGCTAGCTTCCGCGCAGACGTGGATCGGCGGCGGTTGCGCTTTCTTCAGCCGAAAGCCCGGCCGCCGCTTCGCTGGCATTGCGCCGACTGACCAGCCAGATGCCGGACGCCACGAGCGCCATAGCGAGGATCAGAAGCGGCGTGACATGTTCACCCAGCAGCACCGCGCCGAAGAGCAATCCGAATAGCGGCGTAAGGAAGGAAAAAGCGGCGAGTTGGGCGGCGGGATAGCGCGTGATCAGCCAGAACCAGGCGAGGTAGGTCGCGAATGCGACCACCACGATCTGCCACGTCAACGCCACCCACGTCAGCATCGTGGGGTGGATGAATCCCGGCTCGCCGATCGCGACCGACAAGGGTGGCAGCAAGATTGCGGATACCGCAAGCTGATAGAAAAGCGTCTTGTTGGCACTGACGCCGGAGAGCCAGACCCGTACCGTCACCGTGGTCGCACCCCAAACGAATCCAGCCCCAAGCACCATTGCATCGCCAAGAACCGTGTCGCCTTCGGTCCCGCTCAGACCTTCCCCGAACGCCACGACAATGCCGAGGAACGCCAGAATCATGCCGGCGATCTGCCGCACCGCCAATCGCTCCGACGGCACCAGCCAATGCGTGCCGATCGCAACGAAGAACGGCGCACAATAGAGAAACACCACGGCCCGCGACGCCGTGGTGTGATTGAGGCCGACGAAGAGGGCTGCGAACTCCAATGCGAACAGCAACCCGGCTGCGACACCGGCAACGAGCGAGCCGTCGCGTGCGAACAGCCTGGTGCCGCGCGCTGCCGACCAAGTCCACACCAACAGCCCCGCGCCGAGCGAACGCAGCCCCGCGCCGAGGACCGGCGAGATGCCGACGTTTGTGAGCTTGACTGCAACCTGATTGAGCCCCCACACCGTGCACAACAACAGCATCAACCCTGCGGCAAGAGCATCTATTTCGCTGCGGCGCTCGGTCACGCCGGCCTCGGATCGCCGTCGATCAGGACAAACGCCATCACGCAATTCTCCTTCGAGCGGTTGGCCCAGGCGTGACTGGTACCGCGCTGAATGCAGACATCGCCGGCGCGCAACAGCACTTCCTGATCATCGAGAATGAGATAGATCTCGCCGGCAATGACGATGCCGAAATCTACCGACCTGGTGCGGTGCATAAAGGGATGCGGCGCCTCTTGCGTCAGCGCATGTTCTGCACCGCCCATCGCGGCAAATGCCGCGCGCGCCGCCCCGGCGTCGGTGCGACGAAGCTGTTCGCTCTCCGGCTCGAATTCAACAAAGCGGAAGTTGCAGCCATCGGGCAGCGGTTCGAGGTTCATGGCTTGGGTAACCGGGTCGGGCGCTCCGTGAATCGGCGCCGGCGTGCGGTCGGTCTGCCACAGATTGGTATAAGCGACGCCGGCGCGCCACGGCGAGGTGCGGATATGGGGGCATGGCGCATCGGCAATCACCGTAGCGCGACCTTTCGCATCATGTCCCGTGACGACGCGTCGCACAGGCCGGATCTGCATTGGCTCCTCCTTCTTGATCCTGCCATCAATCCATCGGTCGCGCCGCGGTGCAATCGCCGATCGCTTGGTTGTGGCATGAGCCTCAGGCATGATGGCACGATGCTGAAGCGTGTGCTGCTCGTCCTGATGATCATTTGCGCGCCCCTCGACGCGCGCGCCGCAATCGTCGTCGCCTCGAAGATCGATACCGAGGGCTCGCTGCTCGGCAACATGATCCTGTTGCTGCTGCAACAGCACGGCATTGCCGCCACGGGTAAGCTCCAGCTCGGCCCGACGCAAATCGTGCGTCAGGCGCTCATCGCCGGCGAGATCGACGTCTACCCCGAATACACGGGTAACGGTGCCTTCTTTTTTCACCAGGAAAACGATCCGGCGTGGCGTGACGCGGCGGGCGGATATGAGCGCGTCAAGTCGCTCGATGCGCGCAACGGGCTGGTCTGGCTCACGCCGGCGCCCGCCAACAACACCTGGGCGATCGCGGTGCGCCGCGACCTGAGGCTCGCGACGCTCGAGGAATTTGCGCGTTACGTCAGCAGCGGCGGTAAGGTACGGCTCGCAGCATCCGCGGAGTTCGTCAACAGTCCGGGTGGCTTGCCCTCGTTCGAAAGGACCTACGATTTTGCGCTGACGTCTCGCCAATTGCTGACGCTCGCGGGCGGCAACACGGCCGCCACCACGCGCGCGGCCGCGGAGCACATCTCGTCCGTCAATGCGGCGATGGCCTACGGCACCGATGGCGCGCTATCGGTCCTGGGCCTGGTGGCGTTGCGGGACGATCGAGGGGCGCAGATTGTCTACCGGCCTGCGCCAGTGGTGCGGGAGACGGTCCTGAAAGCCCATCCGAATCTACCCGCGATTCTCGATCCTGTGTTCAGCACCCTGACGCTGCCGACCCTGCAATCGCTCAATGCCAAGATATCGATCGATGGATCGGACGCCCGCGCCGTCGCCGCCCACTATTTAGAGACGCTCGCGAAATGAACGGTCGTAACCGCGTTATCCCGGCGCTGATGGCGACGTACGCGCTTGCCGGCTTTTTCGGGGCCTTCTTAAGCCAAGCGCCGAACCGGCTGCTTTCGGGAACGCCGGTGGCAATCTGGAACGCAGTGGATCGCCCGATCCTGGTCCTGCTCGTCGCGCTTGCCGGATTGTTGATCGCCTTGTCGCAGCTCGGCGCGTCGCAAAACCTGCACCGCGCGATGCTGCTGTTCGCGACGGTGCTGCTTCTGCTGCTCCTTGACGGCGCGGGCCGCGGTGCCGCGGCGTTGTCGCAAGGCGCGACTGCCACGTCGCGCGTGTCGCTCGGCTGGGCCTTCTGGCTGATGACCTTGTGCGCGACATTCGCGATCGTCGACGCCGTACAGCGCCTGAACCTCAAGCCGGAGAAGCAGCTGGCCCTGACCGTCGCCTTGGTGGCCGCGATCGCGGCCATGACCCTCAGCGGCAGCTTCGACCATTTGTCGCTGTTGCGCGAATTCGCGATGCAGCGCAGCGCCTTCTTTGCCGAGTTGGCGCGCCATGCCGAATTGGTCATCGGCGCCATGGTGCCGGCCTTGGCCATCGGCGTGCCGTTGGGATTGTGGGGGGCACGCCACCCGCACAGCCGTCCGGCACTGTTCGGCACGCTTAACATCCTGCAAACGATTCCCTCGGTGGCACTCTTTGGCTTGTTGATCGGGCCGCTTTCGGCACTGGCGGCGGCAATGCCGGCCCTGGGTGCGCTCGGGATTCGCGGCATCGGCGTTACGCCGGCACTCGTGGCCTTGGTTCTCTATGCGCTGCTGCCGGTGGTGCGCAACAGCGTCGCCGGCGTCGAGGCCGCAGATCCGGCAATCATCGAGGCGGCTCGCGGCATGGGGTTCACCCCGCGCCAGATTTTCTTCCACGTGCAACTGCCGTTGGGTCTGCCGGTCTTTATCGCCGGCCTCCGCATCGTGCTGGTACAAACGATCGGCCTCGCCGTGATTGCAGCGCTGATCGGCGGTGGCGGACTGGGCAGCTTTATCTTTCAGGGCATCGGCCAGTACGCGATTGATCTGGTCCTGCTTGGCGCCCTTCCGGTGACGGCGTTGGCGCTAGCGGCGGATTTTCTGTTGCGGCTCGCTACCGCTAGGCGGGCGGGATGATCGAGCTCGATCACGTCAGCCACAGGGTTGGCGACCGCCTCATCGTCGACAACCTATCGCTGACCATTGGCCGCGGTGAGTTCTGCGCGCTGGTCGGCCCCTCGGGTTCGGGGAAATCGACGACGCTGAAAATGATCAACCGCCTGGTGCCCGCAACCGCGGGCGCCGTCCGGATAGAAGGCCGCGATGTTGCGGAGCGACCGGCAGAGCAACTCCGCCGCTCGATCGGCTACGTGATCCAGTCGATCGGTCTCTTCCCCCATTGGACGGTCGCCGACAACATCGCGACCGTGCCCCGCCTCCTGGACTGGCCCGCGGAGAGGCGGCGCGCGCGCGTGGCGGAGCTGCTTCAGCTACTGCGGCTCGATGGCAACGAGGGGGCGAAGTATCCGCAACAATTGTCCGGTGGCCAGCAACAGCGCGTCGGCGTGGCGCGGGCACTGGCGGCTGATCCCGACATTCTACTAATGGACGAGCCGTTCGGCGCTCTTGACCCGATCACCCGCTTGGCATTGCAAACCGAGCTCGCGGCGATCCACCGCCGTCTGGCCAAGACCATTCTGTTCGTCACGCACGATATCGACGAAGCGCTGCGGCTCGCCGATCGCGTCGCGATCCTCGATCGCGGTAAGCTCGTGCAACTCGGCTCGCCCCAGGAGATTCTGGCCAATCCCGTTTCGGATTTCGTGCGCGAATTTATCGGGGATCCGGAACTTCGCCGGCTCGCGTTGAACATTGCGCGCGCCAAGGATGCAAATGGATGAGGTCGACGCGCACGCCGTTGTTCTGGCTGGCGGCCTTCCTCGTCGCTTGGCTCGTTGCCACGCCTTACCTCAAACCGCTCTACGCGGCGCTGTTCCCCGACACCGACCCGCCAGTTTATCAGGGCGATACGTTGTTCGATCTGTTCCTGTGGCACGCGCTCGTTGTCCTCGCGGCCAGCACCGCGGCCCTCGTGCTCGGCGTTGGTGGTGGCGTGTTCGCCACCGCCGACGCGGGGCGCGATTTCCGCGCCAGCGCCAACGTGCTCGCCACGATTGGCCAAACCTTTCCGCCCGTGGCTTTGCTCGCCATCGCGGTGCCGGCGATCGGCTATGGCTTCTGGCCGACCTTCATCGCGTTGACGCTCTATGGCGTGCTGCCGATCCTCGCCAACACCATGGCCGGCATCGAAGCGGTTCCGGCGGCTGTCCGCGATGCCGCGCGGGGCATGGGCCTGTCGCCGGCGCAAATTCTGCGCCAAGTGGAGTTGCCCCTGGCTCTGCCCGTGATTCTCGCCGGCGTCCGCACCTCGGTGATCATCAATATCGGCACCGCAGCGCTCGGTTCCACCGTCGGCGCGGACACGCTCGGTGCGCCGATCATCGAAGGGCTCGTGGTCGACAAGCTTGCCTATATCATTCAGGGCGGCGTCGCGGTGGCGTTGATGGCGATCGTGACCGATCTCGGCTTCGAGCAGTTACAGCGCCGCATGGTAAGATACCAGTCGGTGCCTTACGCCTAAT
>JASHOB010000179.1 GCA_030041335.1 Alphaproteobacteria bacterium
AGCGAACGCTGCATGAGGAGCGTCTCGAGCTCCGACATCGTCTCGGCCATAAGGTTCTCCATCTCGTTACTTCAAAGGCCAGGGCACTGCTGAGGAGGGGCCCGCAAGTCCTCCGGAAAATCGCACAACGCCGACAACGTCGGGCACGGGCCCTCGCTCCCTTGGAGAAGCTGGTTCCGGGCGACATCGAAAAGCAAGTTCTTTCGGACCGAAAGGCGCGGAGATGAGACCCGTCTTCCTCAGCCGAAGACCCAATTTGTTGAACAGTTGCTGCTAAACTCGGCATGAATCAGGTGCACCGACCTCATGCTCCAGCGCCCGCAAAACGCTTCTGAATGAGGATCATTGACAGAATGACGACGAAGGCGAAGACCACCATGCCGCCAGCCAGGATGTTGGCTTCTCGCCATTGCATAGTCTCAACATAATCGAAGATGGCAGTCGACATGACCCTCGTTCGGTTCGGAATATTGCCCCCTATCATCAGAACCACACCGAAATTCCCGACGATATTCGCGAAGCCCAAGACCGCTCCCGACAGCAGTCCGGGACTGGCAAGCGGCAGAGCGACTCTCCAAAAGGCCTTCCATGGGGACGCGCGCAAAGTAGCAGCCGCCTCGAGCGGCCTGTCGCCGATGGCTGCAAAGCCATTTCGGATCGGCTGGACGACGGCCGGCAACGCCGAAACAATGCACCCAATAACCAGCCCTTGAAACGTAAAGGCAAGGGTGCGCGCACCCCAGAGGTTTGCGATCGCCCCCCCAGGACCGTCGGGCCCCAGGGCAATAAGGATGTAAAAGCCAAGCACTGTCGGCGGCAGGACCAGCGGTAGCGAGACAATCGTCGCGATAACCTCTTTCCACGAACGCTTTGACCGCGCGAGCCACCAGGCGAGCGGGGTCGCGAGCATCAGAAGCGTCATGGTGCTGATCGTCGCGAGTTCGAGCGTCAGGCGAACCGGCGGCCACAGATGCTGGAGCGTCTCCATGCGGCTACTCAACCGAATATCCGAAAGCTTCAATGATCGCGCGGGCCTCGGGTCCCTTAAGAAAGGCCAGAAATGCTTTCGACGCTTCGTCATTTGCCCCTCTCTCCAAGAGGACGGCGTCCTGACGAATGGGCGAATGAAGGTTTTCCGGCACTAACCAACGGGTCCCGACCGTCACGCCATGAAGCTGGGCCAATGCAACAAAACCGAGTTCCGCATTGCGCGTATCGACGAACTGGAACGCCTGGGAAATGCTATTGCCTCGAACGAGCTTGCCTTGCAGTGCGTCGAAGACGCCAAGCGCTTTCATAGTTTCGATCGCCGCCGCTCCATAAGGAGCAGAATTGGGATTGGCGATTGAGAGTTGTGAGAACTTTCCTCCGGAAAGCGCCGCCTTTCCATCCGTGACATCGATGACCCGGCTCCAGAGAACAAGCTTGCCAATGGCGTAAGTGAAGCGGCTTTCCGGGACGGCAAAGCCTCGCTCAACCGCCATCCGCGGACGTTCTTCGTCGGCGGAGAGGAAGACCTCAAAGGGCGCATTATGGGTGATCTGGGTGAAGAAGGCGCCCGAAGCGCCGAAAATCAGGACCGCTTCGTGGCCGGTCTTCTGCCGAAAGAGCGCGGCGATCTGGCGTGCCGGTTCGGTGAAGTTGGCGGCGACTGCTACATGCGTTTGCGCGGCTTGCGCGCTTCCCAACAAACCAAGCCAGAGCAGCCCAAAGGCGGCGGAAAGAGACCTCAGTTTCATGTTCCCTCCCGATTGACAACTTGCGTTGAGAGGCTTGCGCAAAACCTCCAGAAATGCTCGCCTCGTACCACCATGCAGCTATTCATTCGCAATTGATCGACACGAGGATGGGGATGATAAGGACCGCATGGATCCTACTTTCATGGGATCTTATTTTCGCTCGAAGGAGAGACTCATGAGAAGCAGCACATGCTTGGGGATCGCTTTGGGCGCAGCCTTCGTCGTATTGGCTGGCTGCGCGTCGGCCGAGCATCCAACCGCCGGTGGGCCTCAGACACCCTCGGTCGCAACACCAGCCCCGGTAGCCTCTGAACCTTTGCTGAGGCCCTATCCGGAGGGCCAGGGCGACACGGACGGATTGAGCCGAGACCCCGAAGACTGCGACCGGGGCTGCATTGGCGGCAATGCCGACTAAAACAGCCTCAAAAGCGAAAGCGAATGCCGACGGTCGGGTCGACGTTCGTGGTGTGCAGGAACCCACTCGCTATCCCTCCTGATACATTCGACACCATCAAGCCGGCGTAAAGGCTGATGCGGCTCACTGGACGGTAATCGATCATGAAGGAGTAAGACCATCGATCGCCGGCGCATCGCGTACTGCTCGTGGCCGTGCCGGAACCGGTGCAGATCGCCGGCGCAGGCAGGAAATCGTTCTGGTGCTCGAAATAGATGCCGGCGGCGAGATCGATATTGGGCCTGACCGCATATTTCACGCCCGTCCAGAAGGTGTTGAGGTTGCGCGGGACATTGAAATTGTTAGATGTGACGAAGCCGGCTGGGACAGTAATACCGCTGGCAATTGTCGGCAGGCCGAAGGGGAAATCGTCGCTTGGGTTGGTCGTCCGGGAGTAAATGTATCCCCCATAAAATTGAAGCGGCTTCCAATTGTATCTCGCCATAAGGGCGGCCCCACCCGTGTTCGAGAGCGTCGCGCGTAGATTCGAACTCGGATCAAAACCTGCCGGAATAGCTGCGCCCCCTAAGCTCGAGAGGGTGACAGCATTTTCGGCAAAACCGCCGATCGCGTCGAAGGTCAGTTTCCCGATATCGGTGCCGATTTGCAGCTGATAATTGCTGGTCGCCGCATTGCCCTGATTATACCCACCGGCTTGCGCTTGAAAGGCGAAGCGGAACTCTTGATAGGTCAGGCGATAGGTCACGGCGGTATTTGTGCGGTTGGTCGGTCCGGCGCCGAGGCCGGCATAGAGCGCTGAAAAGCCGAGTTGGGAAAACGCGACCGATTGCACCGGATCAAAGGCACCGAGCGCCGATTGGACGAGCGTGTTGGTTCGGCCGAAAGTCAGCGTGCCATAGATAGGATTGCTGAGGCCGAAGAACCCTTGTGAATTGTCAAACTGGCCGGCGCGGCTCGTATCGAACTGGGTCTGCTGGTTAAGGATCTTTCGTAGATTGTTGTCGACGAGCGATTGGGGGCCGTTGATGAGCTGGAGCGAATAGGGATTGAAGCCCGTTTCGAGCACGCCGATTGCTTCCCACTCATCTCCCAATTTTTGAGCGAATTTTATACCCGCCACGGACGTGCTGGCGCCGTTCGGCGACCAGAGCCAATGCACGTCCCTGCTGTTTCGCTGAATGAAATAATTTGGCTTGTCGGCGCTGGGGCCGACGGGAGCTCCATATAGCGAGTAACCATAGCCACCATCGAGATTGCCGTAGAGCGTGAAGGGCCCGTAACGGAGCGGGCAGTCCCGTACCGAGGACTTGAGATAGTCCCAAACGCTGTCGAAACACGACGGTTTGTTTGGCTGAGGCGGTTTGGTCGGTTGAGGTTGGTTGATTGGCTGAGGCTGATTGGTTGGCTGAGGTTGATCGCTTAGCTGAAGCCGGTTATTTGGCTGAAGCTGGTCGCTTAGCTGAGGCTGGTTGCTTGCCTGAAGCGGATCAGATTTGTCGGTCTGAGCATCGGCGGTGCCTGCGGCAACGCCTATCCCTCCCGCGAGCAACGCGGCGCAAATCCATGACTTCATGCGCTCCCCCAGCCATTGTCGTTGGAGCTCTAGTCAATGTTGCGGCAAAGAATCCCCTATATCTGTTCAAATATAACCCTCCGAGAAGCAAAGGTCTATCACTGCGGATGAGACAAACAGCCTGTGATCGTGGCGGAGGATGACAAGGCATCGAGAAAAAGGCCGATGGTCGGCACCGCGAGCACGTTCATGGCAGCATCCCGACCACATGGTCGCGCAGGAAGGTCTTCCGGCTATGGCTCGGCGGACGTTGTGGCGGCCCTCGACCGCGCGACCGAGATGTCGAGCTAGCAACCAGCAAACAAAAATATCGGTACACAAACAGAATCCACCACTCCAGTTCCGCAAATAATTGCGCTCGAGATCTTCGACGTGAACGCGCGACTGGCCTTTTGCATCGCCCACTGTTCCACGTTGAACGAAGCATCGGCGAGCATCTCCGAGCCAGCACAACCCCGCGCCTAATTGTTTCGGCTTTAATTTCGAGTTGACCAAGCCCGGAGAGATCCGGCGACGCATGGTTGACCGCGCAATTGGCCTCGCACGCCCAACCGACACTGTCGGTGAGATCGACATTATCGAGCGGCAAAAAATAATTGAGCCGACCGAGATGACCGCTTGGCCCATCAGCGAACTGATGTTTGTTTGATCGACCAAACAACTGAGCGCACGGTCCGCCATTTGCGGCGGCAAGATCCAACCGGAATTGCCGAAGTTGAAGCTGCCAAGACTCTTCCGCTCTCCCGCTGGCAATCGTTCGACGTCGCCATGCCATAGTAGCGACCTTATGGCCTTTATCGCGATCAACGCGTCGTCGATCTTGCTCGAGCTGGCATGATATTCCGGCGCATGTGTATCTCGCTTCGGCACTTGCAGATCGTGACGGTAAACACACATCCTCGATTGCGCTTTTTGCGTTCGAGGTCGCGAGCGCCGCAGCCGAGATCACTACCGGGTCGGCGTTGCGCGCGGAGGATCTCGTTGACGCTCTTCTCAATTTGATCAACGCGGCCGGTCAGGGCCTTGTTGTGC
>JASHOB010000180.1 GCA_030041335.1 Alphaproteobacteria bacterium
GCCATTTTCGGGCTATCATCTGTGGTATCCGAGCCGCCGCCAGGGGACGCCCGCATTTTCCCTGCTGGTCGACGCGCTCCGTTACCGAGTGTAGTTGCCAAAGTGACCGATTTCCGATGCACAATCCAGACTGGATAGCCAAGGTTGCAATGGCGGCTTTGAGGCCATGACAGCAATAGCCGCAACGGCCGACATGGGCGCGTGGCGGATATCCGCTGCCACATCAGTTTGATACGGCCAGTGATAGAGACTCATTTCCAAGAGACGAGGTTCTCGAACATGACCGATGAGAAACGGAACGACATGGACGTGAAGGCACTTATCTTTGACGTGTTTGGAACGGTGGTGGATTGGCGCGGCTCGATTATCGAAGAGGGAAACGCTTGGGGCACGGAAAAAGGGATCGATATCGATTGGGCACGTTTCGCGGACCGCTGGCGCGCGGGATACGTGCCGATCATGAACCGAGTGCGCAAGGGCGACCTCTCGTGGACGAAGCTGGACGATTTGCACCGAATGCTGCTCGACGATTTGCTACAGGAGTTCGAGATTGGGGGCTTATCTGAAGAAGAGAAGCATCACTGGAATCGCGTATGGCACCGCCTGAAGCCATGGACCGACTCTGTTCCTGGCCTCACACGGCTCAAGAAGAAGTACACGATCGCGCCATGCTCGAACGGCAATGTGGCGCTGCTGAACGACATGGCGAAACATTCGGGGTTGCCATGGGATTTGATCTTGGGCGCCGAATTGGCGCGGCATTATAAGCCCGACCGCGAAGCTTACCTCACGTCAGTCAGCCTTATCGGTCTAAACCCCGGCGAAGTGATGATGTGTGCGGCCCACACGATGGATCTAAGAGCCGCACGCGAGTGCGGACTGCGAACGGGCTTCATCCACAGGCCTGACGAATACGGAAACGGAGGTCTTCGTCAGGCCGACACCGCTGAACCAGGAGACTTCGACGTCGTTGCCGAAGAAATCTTGGATTTGGCCTCGAAAATGGGGGCGTGATGTTCTGGAAATCTGGCTCGAATGGAATATCCGCTTCGAAGCGTCCGGTGCATTGGCCGAAACGGGCGGAACGGGCCCAGAGCAGCCGGCACGATGCAGCGCTGTGGCTTCGATTCCGGATCGCTCGATCGGGTGTGGTTTACTTTTGATAATCGCTACGCTCGGTCTTGGCATCGCCCTGATGCCGCCGTTCATTGTACCCGAGGAACTGCGATCGGGCGCCCTCAAGGCGCTCAACGTCGGCTTCAATCCGGAAGGCGCCAACCTCAACATCGCTTATCCACGCCACCCGTATGTCATCAACGAGCTCCTCGCTCCGTCACGTCACCTCCGCTTGGTTTTCGGTAGCCCGCCTCATTGGGAACTAACTGCTGGTGCGGGAGCGTGAGGAAAGGCATCTGCCGCCCGAGGCCGTGGAACTCAGAGGCGCGAGCCCAGCCCATACCGCGCACTGGGCAGCTACAGCGTGCCGCCGCGCACTCCTCGCGACAGATTGATGCGCCGCCAACCCTGCGCCGATGGTTTCGGCAGCTGCTTCATGATACCCACCATAAACGGGTTGCGGTAAAAAAGTCAGCGGCACATCAATTTCTCGCTCAGGTCCGCCATGCCAAGCCGACGCGCGAATTTCCGAATATTTCCTCACGACTGGCATTCGACTGCCTACGTTTCCGAATGGATCGCGCGTGATGTCACCCGCGATGACGAGCGGCGTCCAGAAATTCAACGAATGCTCGCTGCGGCGCCGTTTGCGCGCGATCTTCCAATCTACGTGCTCGACGTCGGGGCGGGGTACGGGGTCGTGACGGAAGAAGTGTTTAAGGCGGCGCCCAAAGCCCATGTCGTCCTCCAAGATTATTCGCAAACGATGCTCGACCGGGCTCGGGAACGCCTCCGCAGGCGTGGGAAACATCTTCGAACTGTCTTGTGCGACCTTACCGATCCGTCCTGGACCAAGAAAGTCGGCGGGCCATTCGATTTGGCCGTCTCGGCGATCGCCCTGCATAACCTCGGAGACCGAACGAAGATTTTTTCGTGCTATCGCGCGATCTACAGCCTCCTAAAACCCGGCGGGTACTTTCTGGATTATGACCGCTTCCCGGGTGGCGTCGCTCGGCATTTGGCAGCGCTTCGGGACGCCGGTTTCACACGGGCCGAATGCATATCGGAGAACCCATCAATCGCGGTTCTTGTCGCTGGACCGAAGACAGCCGATCCTCTACCCGCAGCGAAGGCTAAACTAACTGCGAGGGTCGATTCGCCGCCCGCTCACCGAAACTCGCCGATCCGAAAGCCATCCCTCAGGTCCTGAAGGAGCCGGAACGGCCCGTACCGATGGCTTCGGGGCCTGGTGAAACCCTCATCAACCCGTCCAGATCTCCAGATCCCTAAATCGGCTAATGAACGGAAATAGCAGTCGGGCCAACGGTGAGGCCAACTTGAGTCGCATTGCGCGTTGCGTCCCTTCCATGTGTCACCGAAATTCCGACGCTGGCGTCGGTCGCCTCGCCGCGCGAGGAGCGGTCCTTCCGAATGGAATCGAACGATCCCGGATTGCTCCGATTGTGCCGACGACGAGCTAGGGCAAATAGCGATCGGCAATACGCCGCTCGGAAAGAGCGCGGTCCGACTCGCTGAATGTGAGCGTGCAGCCGATGCGGAATTTGTGAGATCGTTTTCTCAATGCCAGTCTGAAAGTATATTGCTCAGGGGATCTATGGGGAGGGCGATGTCCACTCACATTTCATGTCTTCTTATCGCGGCGTCAGTGCTTTGTATGGCCGGCGCCAGGACCTTTGCTGCAACTTGCGATGCACCTCGACCCAATCTTGTGATTTCCGCACCGCCTACATCGGTTAGCCGCGATGCCGCCGCCTTCTCCGGTGTGTGGGCTGGAACGTGGTTGCTGCAGGGCCGACGCGGCAACCGGATTCGTCAATGCGCAAGAATTCACGTTCAGGTCAACGATAACCATAATGCCGCTGTTGCATATTGTTACGGCGCTCGACCTGATGCGAGAACGCTTGCGCGGTGCGACAAATATCGTGCGACAATACGGGGAGCTCAGCTCAGGTTTGTCGTCCGGCGAGGATTCCATATCTCACTGCGGCTAAGACGGCCTGGGACCGCTCAGGGAACCATGTCGTTTCCCGCCTATCAAAGAACCGACTTTGCAGATTTTCACAAGCTTTAGCGAGGCAAGCGGGAAGCTCGAGCAATAGCCCAACAGCTCTCCCGTGTTCTCGTGTTTAAATCGGCGAATCCCGCCCTGGCGACCGCACCGCGGCGGCACGATCGGGGACGACATCCGTGGCGGTCTTCGTCTCATGATCCATTGCGAAGTCCGCGTGCCCCCATGGCGATACCGGCGACCTCGAGGCCCTGGCCCGTGCCGCGGGTTCCCCGGCTCGCTTAATGTGTTTCACCATCCGCATTGGGTCGGCGGCCCCCACCCCAGCATTTACGTGAATGTTGCTGCTTTGCAGTTTTGGTACCCCTACACACATTTGTTCGCCCGTCAAAAATGTTCCTGTGAGCCATCAAAAGGAGCAATCCGGAACAAAGATTGTTAACCCCTCTCAAATTGCCGAGGATGCGGATTTGCAGTGGTTTAGCTTCGAGTTTGGGTGTTCCGGGTTCCGTGGGGCAACCGTGCGAATTGGGAACATTGCTGGCCCCAGCAAAGCACATAATAAATAGAGAGGGAGAATAATGATGTTTCGCAACCTATCTATTGCGACACTGCTGATCTTCGGAGCTGCGTTGTCGGCCTCCGCACGAGACGATGCGCGAACCATCGCTACAGTCGTCGATGGACGGTACGACAAATTTTTTGATGCACACGATGCGCCGGGTCTTACTG
>JASHOB010000181.1 GCA_030041335.1 Alphaproteobacteria bacterium
TTGTGAGTGAAACGCTCAGTTGCGAGCCGCTCATAGGCCAGCTCGTTCCGGTGTCGGCGAATTCTAGGATCGATGGCCCGTTGTTGGTGCGCTTGAATACGCCGCCAAGCAAAATCGCTACACGACGGAACCTCCCGGTTCGGGCCTCGATCCGTGATATGCCGCGGCGCGCCGAATAGGCGGTGGGGCTGCGGCAATCGTAAAGAAATTCAAAAGCGACGAGGCCGGCGGAACAAATGGGCAATACCGGACTTATTCGCTTGCGTTCATGATCGATGCTCGATGCTGCAAACGCTACGGATAGACCTAAGTCAGGGTGGGGGTTGGAGGCGCTTTCTTCTCACTGATGCCCGGCTTCGAATTTTGTCAGCGCGGCTTCGAGCTGCCATTGCAGACGCGCCTTTAGGCTTGTTGCCAATAGCGCGGCGCAAGCGCCGCTTGGTTCGGCCGCGCCAATCGTGTCTGTCGCGCAGGCCGCATTGGGCACAAAATGGTCGACATCGGCCCACAGGTTGGCGCCGGGCGCGAACCCATAGGCCACGGCATTGCGCGACAACGTCACGAGTTGCCCGAAGCGCAAATGGTACTCGCGCGTCGCGCGGACATATTCGTGGGTGAGATCGATACGCTCGACACCTTCATCGTCGGTGGACAGTGCAACCGGCACCCCGGCGGTCCAATAGGTCAGGAATGGATGTGCCGCGCCGGTAATGCCCAGGATCTGCGCGTTACTGGTGAGATTGATCTCGACCAAAATGTGGCGTGCGGCCATATCGGCCATCAACTCCCGCCAATCGTTTTCATGTTCGATGTCGACCCCATGACCGATTCGTCGCGCACCGGCGATTTCGACGGCCTCGCGGATATGGAAGCGCATGTCCTCGGGCCGAACGCGTCGCAGGCCGCCGCGATGCCCCTCGACCAGCTCGCCGGCATGGAGCGACATCGCGACACGCGGATCGAGCCCGTGGAGATACTGAAACATGCGCATATGGAGCGAATAATCGTG
Source organism: Alphaproteobacteria bacterium (assembly GCA_030041335.1). Classification (GTDB taxonomy): domain Bacteria; phylum Pseudomonadota; class Alphaproteobacteria; order ATCC43930; family CGMCC-115725; genus JAATGI01. The sequence continues at coordinate 1,010 of JASHOB010000181.1, forward strand.
GAGGCTGATCGGGTCGTCTTCCGGCCCGACGATATTGAGCCCGACAAAGCGCGGATCCGCCTCGACCAGGCGGAAGGCGAGGACGTCTTGGGCGAACACCTCGGCCGGCGGGAAGACCCGTATGATCTGGGCAAGGTAGCGCACGGTTACGTCACATCCCGAGCGGCGTCTTGCCGGGTCGGCGCAATGAAGCAGGGCACGGGCCCGCGCCTCGCGTTGATCCACCTGTCGCCGCGCCACCGGAACAATCTGGTCGATTCCGGCCGCTATGAGCTTGTTTCTTACCCTTGCGAGGTCGCCGTCCCAGCCGACCTTCCTGGCGAGACGACGCGCCTCGGGCATGCCCGGCGACCACATCAGCTCAAGATAGACGGTATGATCGTTCGCCGCCTGCTGCAGCGCTTGCGCGAGCATGTCGCCTTCCCGGTCGGTCTCGGCGGCGGCAAACTTGTCGAAGGCGGCGAAGAAGTGATCGTGTCCGGTCTCGCCGTCGGGCCGGAAATACTTCATCGAGAATGCGCCGACCAGCGCGTCATAGAGCGGACGATTTTTGCGCAGGGCGCTGGCAGGGACGAGATTGCGCCCGCATGGCCCCTTTGTCAGCGCCAGCTCGTTCTCATCGATGCACAGCCCATCCGCGATCGCCCAGCCGATAAAGCTTTCGGCGTAAATCGCGCCGGAGAGGTGGTTGTGCAAATCGGCGCCTTTGGGGAAAGCCAGCAAAAAGGCATCGAGTTTCGCGGGATCGTTACGGATCCTGTCGAGATAGCGAGCCGTGGCCGCGGCCGGGTTGGGTGGGGTGGCGGTACAGGCCGATAGCGCGCCGAGCAAAGCTGCGGCCGCAAGCCGGAGGAGAAAATTCAGGAACCGACACCGCGGCGCGCCTGGACGGCGCCAATTCCGCCCGACGGCGCTTTGGTGCGCCATTTCTCCGACAGCCTCCATAAGGTTGCCAGAATGGTTACGCCAATTCCTACCGCCATGACAATCCAGCCCGGGCGCAAACCGGCGGCCAAGCCGAAATTAGCCTGCCAGACGCGCCCGGCACGCACCCCCGTGAAGATGGCGTAATAGCCATACTCGCCGAGCGCGGTCAGAATCCCGGTGCCGATGCTGAGGAAAGCCAGCGTCCCGGTCGCGCTTGCGCGTCGCACCCCGAGCCGCAGCGCCAACAGGCGATAAATCAGGAGCCAGCCGATCAATCCCGCAAACCAGGTTGGCTCGAAGACATTGAGCTTTACCTGAATGAAATAATGGATCGTGCCGATTATGGCCGCCACATAAACGATGCGGTGCAGGATCTGCCAGTTGCGGCGCATTCGTCGCATCATCCCGTCGGTCGACGTCACCGCCAGGGCCGTCAACATAGACAACGCCGAAAACCCAAGCGTCAGGTAAAAGCGCCTGGCGATTTCCGATGCGACCGTGCCGAGGGCATATTTCTCATCGACGATATAGAAAGAGAAGTGGATGACAAGATAGCTGAAGGCCGCGACGCCGATCATGCGCCGGAGCAGAACGATGCGCGGCTGGTTGAAAATCTGGCGATACGGCGTGATCGCCAGAGTGATCGCGAGCAATCGGATACCCCAAAGGCCGGTTTCGTGTATCGTTTCCGTGATCGGCCGCGCGCCGAGTTGACGCGTTTCGAACCAATAGAGCGTGGTCAGCCCCGGCATGAAGAGCGCGGCAAAAACCGGTGCCTTCAGCGTCGAAAAACGGCCCGAATAATCGAGCCACGGTAGCCTTTTGTAGAATGGAAGGGATGCCACGCGCCAACCGGTCGAGATTGCCTTGGCCTAAAATGAAGCGGTTTCGCCGCAGGCGCAACTCACGGCGCGATCATATGTCGTTCACATGCTGGCGACCATGTCGTGAGGCGGGGCTAGGATCGCCGCAAGACCAAAGGGTGGGAGGAATGGCATGAAGCAAATTTGGGCTTTTGCCCTCGCGGCGCTCGTCGCGACGCTGGCGTCAATGCCGTCGCCGGCGACGCGATCGTGACGGGGCTCTTTCATGGCGTCCCGGAGCGTCATCCGCGGTTGGCGCCCGGCGGATTTGGCTTCGATCCGACTCTCGACAACTACCGCTACGATCCGGCGCTGGCGAAGAGATTGCTGGCCGAGGCCGGATACGCCAATGGTTTTGTGATGCCGCTTTATTCGGCGGGTGCCAATTTCTACGGTTTTCCACAGACGACTGAGGCGGTCATCCTCTATCTCAAGGCCGTCGGTATCGATGCGCAACTCAAGACCATTGAAGGCTCAAACGGGTTCGAATTCGTGCGCAAGGTACAGAATAATCCCGGCATCGAGTTCGTCGCGGTCTCGGGTATGCCGGTGGCGAATTCGGGCCTGCCCTCGCTCGATGCGCTGACGCCGTCGTATTTTTCTCGGTCGCCCTAGGTGCTCTGCAAATTTCCCGAGATCGACAACGGCATCCCGGAGGCGCTGTCGCAACTTGACGATAAGAAACGCGCCGACATGATCAAAAAAATGGAGAGATTTCTCTATGACCAGGTGGCATCAATCTCATTGTGGGACGGCATGTCCGTATTCGCGATGAAGAAAACCGTCGACTACCGGCCGATCGAGCACCGCATGCCTGTTGTGACCCTGCGGAATGTGACGGTGGCGGGGTAGGTTAGCGCTTTGCCACTCGCCGCGGCTTGGGCGGTATGATCAGGACCCGATCGACGCGGCGCCCGTCCATGACCACGACCTCAAAGCTATAGCCAGCAACCGCGGTCCTGTCGCCGACCTTGGGGATGCGATTGACGCGTGCCATGATAAACCCGCCAAGCGTGTGGAAGTCGCCTTCGCCCTCGCCGGGCAACGACGCTAGTCCAATCGTGTCCCGCACCGTATCGATTGGCACCATGCCGTCGATCAGCCACGAGCCGTCGTCGCGCTTCACCACCGACGGATCGCCGGGCTCTTCCGGCGAAGCGATCTCACCGACCAGCGACGTCAGGATGTCGTGCAAGGTCACGATGCCTTCGAGCTCGCCATACTCGTCGACGACGAGCGCCATCGGCGCTCCCGAGGCCTTGAAGATTTCAAGGGCGCGCAGAGCGGTGACGCTGGCCGGCACGTAAAGGGGCGGGCGCAACACCGCACGCAGATCGAAGGCCTGGCCGCTGAGCGCCGCCGCTAGCATTCTTTTGCCTTCGACGATGCCAAGCACCTGCGGCGGTGTGCCTTCGACGACAGGAAACCGGGTGTGTGCGCTCTCGATGATCGTGCGCCGGTTGGTGTCTTCCGAATCCCCAAGATCAAGGAACTCGACCTGGGTACGGGGCGTCATGACGGCATTGACCGGGCGGTCGTCGAGCCGGAGCGCCATTTGCACGATCGCCGACTCGGTCCGCTCAAAAAAGCCAAGCGCGGTGCCCTCGCGCAGCATGATGGCAATTTCTTCGTCAGTGATGGCCTGTGTCTCGTTGGCATGCAGCGGTACCAGCCGCAATACCAGAGAACTTGTCCGTTCCAGGACCCATTCCGCCGGCCGCGCCGTCCGCGAAGCGAGGCGCAGGATGCGCGACAACATGCTGGCGATTGCCTCCGGTCGGCTCAACGCGATCCGTTTTGGGACGAGTTCGCCGAAGATCAGGGTCAGGTAGGAAATTACGGCGACGACGGCAAGAAAGCTGATTGCGGTGGCGTTGCGGGCCGACCAGCCGCCCAGCTCAATCAGCCAACGATCGACGATGTCGGCCAGTGTCGCACCGCCGAGCACGCTCGCCAGCACGCTAATGGCGGTCATGCCGATCTGCACCGTCGACAGGAACCGGCCGGCATCCTGCTTCAGTTCAAGCGCGATACGCGCGCCCTCGCGGCCGTTGTCGGCGGCATACTGGAGTCGCGCTTTGCGCGCCGAAATAATCGCCATCTCCGCCATGGAAAAAAATCCATTGACCAGGATCAGCAGCAGGATGATGGCGAACTTGACCCACGGCATCTCTGGTGCGCCGCGGGCAATACCTATCGGGAATAGAACTCGATGACCAGGTTTGGCTCCATCCGTACCGGATAGGGCACGTCGGCGAGTTTGGGCGCGCGCACAAAGCTACCCTTCATTTGGTCATGATTGACTTGGAGATAGTCCGGCACGTCACGCTCGACCGACTTGGTGGCCTCGAGGACCAGCGCCATGGTCTTGCTCTTGGTGCGCAGCTCGATCTGATCGCCGTCCTTCAACAAATAGGAGCCGATATTGACGCGCTTTCCGTTGACCTGGATATGGCCATGATTGACCAACTGGCGTGCCGAAAACACGGTAGGCGCGAACTTGAGACGATAGACGACTGTCTCGAGCCGGCGCTCCAACAGCTCGATCAGATTCTCGCCGTTGTCGCCGCGGCGTCGCATCGCCTCGTCGTAGAAGCGGCGGAACTGCCGCTCGCCGATATTGCCGTAATAACCCTTGAGCTTTTGCTTTGCCATCAGCTGCGTGCCGAAGTCCGACGGCTTCTTGCGGCGCTGACCATGCTGGCCAGGACCGTATTCACGCTTGTTGAGGGGGCTTTTGCTGCGCCCCCAGAGATTGACGCCGAGGCGCCGGTTTATCTTGTACTTCGATTCCGCACGTTTGCTCATGTCATCCGTTAGCGATGTTGTTGTTGGCCCGATAGGTCGCACCCGTCAGGGGGGACGGGGCATCTCTGCCCACTTTCTCGGGAATGGGCGGCGACTATAGCGGCGAAAGCGGCCATGTCAACGCGCCCCACCGCGCTTTTCGCGCACACCGACGAAGGCGGTGATTATGCCGTGAAGGGTGCGCAGCTCCTGTTCGGTGCATTCGGCGCGTTGGAATAGATTACGCAGATTGCGTACCATGCCAGGGCGCTTCTCGGCGGTGCGCAGAAAGCCGCTTCGCGCCAGCGCCTCCTCGAAATGGTCGAAGAAGCGAACCAGCTCCTGCTTGGTTGCCGGGCGCGAGTGGCCGGTCACCAGCTCGTCGGTCGGTGTCTGGTCGCCCGCCTGGAACCACTCGTAGCCGATCAGGAGAACCGCCTGGGCGAGATTGAGTGAAGCAAAAGCGGGATTGAGCGGCACCCGAATGACGTGATCGCCCAAAGCAATCGCGTCGTTGAACAGGCCTGTCCGCTCCGGACCGAAGAGAACGCCGCAGGCCATACCACCCGCCATCGCCGCACGCATCTGGGCAGCCGCGGCGCGTGGCGTCAGCACGCGCTTGACCATGTGGCGGTCTCGCGCGGTGGTAACATAGACATGACGGAGATCGGCGATCGCGTCCTCGGCACGGCCGTAGAGACGCACCCTCTCGAGCACCGCGTCGGCACCGCTCGCCGCCGCCACCGCCTTATCGTTGGGCCAGCCGTCACGCGGCGCCACCAGGCGCAAATCGGTCAGGCCGCAATTGAACATGGCCCGCGCCGCAGTGCCGATATTCTCGCCGAGCTGCGGCTCGACCAGGACAATGGCCGGGCCTTCGCGGAGCGCTTGGCGGCCGCGGTTGGTGCCGGCCACCGTCAGCCTCGGCGGCCCAACCGCCACAGTCTGTAAGTGATGCTATCGATCAGGGCGTTGTACGAAGCGTTGATGATGTCGGACGACACGCCGACCGTCGACCAGCTTTCATGCTTGTCGCTGGTCTCGATCATCACACGCGTCACCGCCTTGGTGCCGGCCTGAGGCGTCAGGATGCGCACCTTGAAGTCGGTCAACTTGATTGATTGGAGTTCGGGATAGGCCGGGGTCAATGCTTTGCGCAATGCGGTGTTGAGAGCATCGACCGGACCGTCATGGCTCTCGGCCACTTCGAGGAATGGCTGGCCGTTCAGAGCACCGTGGACCGTCGCCTCCGATATCGTGACGAGCTCACCTTTCGCATTCCAGCGCCGTTCGTCCATGACGCGATAGCGATGGACGCGGAAATACTCCGGTACGGTCTCGATCATGCGTCGTGCCAACAGTTCAAAGCTGGCCTCGGCGCCGTCATAAGCATAGCCGTTGAATTCCCGCTCCTTCACCTCGTCGAGCAACACGCCGAGCTTTGGATGTTGGGGATCGACCTCGAATCCCGCGTCACGCAGACGAGACAGGATGTTGGAGCGTCCCGCCTGGTCCGATATCAGGATATGGCGCCGATTACCCACCCTTTCCGGCGGCACGTGCTCATAGGTGCGTGGGTCCTTCTCGACGGCCGAGACGTGCAGGCCGCCCTTATGGGCGAAGGCGGCGTCGCCGACATAGGCGGCATGTCGGTTAGGCGCGCGGTTCAAGAGCTCATCGAGCAGCCGCGACACATGGGTAATCTGCTTAAGCCCATCCGGCGCGATCCCGGTCTCGAAACGGGCAGCGTAGCCATCCTTAAGCATCAACGTCGGGATCAGCGACACGAGATTGGCGTTGCCGCAGCGCTCGCCCAGCCCATTCAGGGTGCCTTGCACCTGGCGTGCGCCGGCGCCAATGGCGGCAAGCGTGTTGGCGACCGCGTTTTCCGTGTCATTGTGGGCGTGGATGCCAAGCCGGTCCCCCGGCACATGCTTGGCAATTTCGGCAACGATACGCTCGACCTCGTGCGGCAGGCTGCCGCCGTTCGTGTCGCACAGCACGACCCAACGCGCGCCTGCCTCGAGCGCGGTCTTGGCGCAGGCCAGGGCATAGTCGGGATTGGCCTTATAGCCATCGAAAAAATGCTCGGCGTCAAACATGGCCTCGCCCTGTTTGGCGGCGGCCGCGAGCGACTCCTTGATGAGGGCAAGATTCTCCTGGAGCGAAATGCCGAGCGCGACATCGACGTGAAAATCCCAGCTCTTGCCGACGATACACGTGCCCGATGCGCGCGCGCCGAGCACGGCGGCAAGGCCGGGATCATTGGCCGTGCTGCGGCCGGCACGCTTGGTCATGCCGAAGGCGACGAGTTTGGCGTGTTTGAGCACCGGTGGATCGGCAAAAAATGCGGTGTCTGTCGGGTTGGCGCCAGGCCAGCCGCCCTCAACATAGTCGATGCCGACACTGTCGAGCGCGGCCGCGATCTGGCGCTTGTCGTGGACGCTGAAATCGACGCCTTGCGTCTGCGCGCCGTCGCGCAGCGTCGTATCAAAGAGATAGAGACGTTCGCGGACCATTGCCATTTATACCGCGCGGCGCCATTCCGTCTTGCCGCCCGGCTTGTCCTCAAGAAGGATGCCACGGACGGCCAGTTCCGCGCGAATGCGGTCGGCCTCGGCAAAATTCTTGGCCTGGCGGGCTCTGAGCCGCGCATCGATCAAGGCATCGATATCGGCGGTCTCGCCGGTGGCGCCCTTGAGCCAGACTTCCGGCGCTTGCTGCAACACGCCCAAGAGGGCGCCGCTTGCACGCAACTCGCTGGCCAGCCTGGTTTTTTCGGCGGTACCGGTGGCCTTGTTCAGATCGTTCAGCATTTCGTGGAGCGCCGCCTGCGCCTGCGGCGTGTTGAGATCGTCTTCGAGGGCCGTCAGGAACTCAGGTGACACATCGCCCGATGTTCCATCGGGCGCATGGCGCAGCGCCAGGTAGTAACGGTCGAGAGCGTGCTTCGCTTGAATCAGCCGCTCGTCGTTCCAATCGAGCGGGTCGCGATAGTGGCTCATCAGCACGGCGTATCGTGCGACTTCACCGGGGACCTCGGCCAGCACCTCACGAATGGTGCGAACGTTGCCGACCGACTTCGCCATCTTCTCGCCGTCGACGGTGACGAAGCCGTTGTGCAGCCAATACCGGGCGAAAGGCCGGCCATTATGGGCAGAAACACTCTGCGCGATTTCGTTCTCGTGGTGCGGGAAGATCAGATCAAGACCCCCGCCATGGATGTCGAAGGTCCAGCCGAGATGGGTCTCGCTCATGGCCGAGCATTCGATGTGCCAGCCCGGCCGGCCGCGTCCCCATGGACTGTCCCACCCGGGCAGGTCGGGTGGTGACGGTTTCCACAGCACAAAGTCTGCCGGATCCGCCTTGTAGGGCGCAACCTCGACCCGCGCGCCGGCAATCATCTCATCGCGCGATCTGCCGGAAAGTTTGCCGTAGTCTGGATCGCTGGCGACCCTGAACAAGACATGGCCATCGGCGCGATAGGCGTGCTGCGATGCGATCAATGCCTCGATCATGCGGATGATCTGCGGAATATGTTCGGTCGCCCGCGGCTCCACGGTCGGCGGCAAGCAGCCTAAGGCCGCGACATCCTCATGAAACGCCCGCGCCGTGCGTGTGGTCAGGTCGCGAATGCTTTCGCGGTTTGCCGTGGCTGCAGCATTGATCTTGTCATCGATGTCCGTGATATTGCGGGCATAGCGCACGTGGCCTTCGCCGTAACGATGGCGCAAGAGCCGGAACAGCACATCGAACACGATCTCCGGCCGCGCATTGCCGATGTGAGCGAAGTCGTAGACCGTCGGGCCGCAAACATACATGCGAACGTCGTTGGGATCGATCGGCTCGAACCGTTCTTTGCGGCGCGTCGCCGTATTATAGAGATAGAGCGGCATGGTCCTTAGCGCACGATCGTCGCTTCGTGGCGCACGGGAAAGTTGACCGAGCTGGCGATGAAGCACTCGTCGTGGGCCACTTCGTGCGCCGCCCGCGCTCGTGCCAAGTCAGCCCCGGGCGCCACGGTCACGTGCGGTCGTAGCGTCACTTCGGTGAAGCGCATGCGGCGATCCTTGATCGCCATGGTTCCCTCCGCAGCATCCTCATAGGCGAGTACCACGATACCGCTGCGAGCGCATACCGCGAGATAGCTCAGCATGTGGCAAGCCGCGAGCGAGATCAGGAGCAGGTCCTCGGGATTGTAGAGCAGCGGGTCGCCCTTGAAAGCGGCATCCGCAGAACCGCGGGTGGCGGCTTTGCCGGGCACGGCGATGCGATACTCCCGCGCGTAGCTGTCATAATCGCGGGTCTCGCCGCGCCACGAAATCGTCGCCCGATAGGAATGATTGGCCATTGCTCTACCTTCGCGGTGGGCCGCTTGGCTTGTCAACCCACCGGTCTCACGAGGCACAATTGCTCGGATGAGTTGACGGCAGACGGAAATGCTATTCTAGCTATTGGTGTAGCACGCTTTCGCCGCGGCCGGCAGGCCCGGCATCTCAGGCTTTGCTATAAGAGTCGCGCAAGGCGACGGTGCGGTTGAAGACGAGCCGGCCAGGGACAGAGCTGCTATCGCGGCAGAAATAGCCCTGCCGTTCGAACTGGACGGCCTCCGTCGCGTTCGATCGCGCAAGCGCCCGCTCGACCCGGGCATCGCTCAGCACTTCGAGCGAATTGGGATTGAGATCGGCCAACACGTCACCTTCGGCGCCGGGATCGGGACGGTCAAAAAGCCGGTGATAGAGCCGGACCTCGGCGGCCGCCGCGTGCTCGGCCGAAACCCAGTGGATGGTGGCCGCCACTTTGCGGCCGTCAGGCGCGTTGCCGCCGCGGGTCGCCGGGTCATAGGTGCAGCGCAACTCGACAATTTCGCCCGCGGCATCCTTCACCGCTTCCCGGCAGGTGAGGAAATAGGCATAGCGCAACCGCACCTCGCGTCCCGGCGCAAGGCGGAAGAATTTCTTGGGCGGATGCTCCATGAAATCGTCGCGCTCGATATAGAGTTGGCGGCCAAACGGGATCTTGCGGGTGCCTTGCGATGGATCGTCCGGATGGTTGGCCGCATCGAGCTCTTCGCCGCTGCCGTCGTAATTCTCGATCACGACCTTGAGCGGCCGCAGTACGGCCATGCGGCGCGGCGCGACCTTGTTGAGATGCTCGCGCACCGCGAAATCGAACATCGCGATGTCGACGACGCTATTGGCGCGGGCAACGCCGACGCGGCGGACGAAATCGCGAATGGCTTGGGGCGGAACGCCGCGTCGCCGCAGCCCCGCCAGGGTTGGCATCCGCGGATCGTCCCAGCCATCGACGTGGCGGTCGCGCACGAGTGTGGTCAGCGCACGCTTCGATAACACGGTATAGCCGATGTTCAGTCGCGCGAACTCATACTGGTGAGGCCGCGACGGCACGGGCAAGTGTTCGAGCAGCCAGTCATAAAGCGGGCGATGGTCCTCGAACTCAAGCGTGCACAGCGAATGGGTCACTCCCTCGATCGCGTCCGACTGGCCGTGAGCAAAATCGTAAGTCGGATAGATGCACCATTGGTCACCGGTGCGCGGGTGATTGGCGTGGAGGATGCGATAAAGTATCGGATCGCGCAGATTGATATTGCCTGACGCCATGTCGATACGTGCGCGCAGCGTCCGCGCGCCGTTCGGATATTCGCCCGCCCGCATGCGACGGAACAGGTCGAGGTTTTCGGCAATGGCGCGCCCGCGAAACGGGCTGTCGCGTCCGGGCTCGGTCAGCGAGCCGCGATTGGCGCGAATTTCCCCTGCGGTCTGATCGTCGACATAAGCAAAACCGGTCTGAATGAGGTGCTCGGCCCAGCGATAAAGCTGCTCGAAATAATCCGAGGCATGATGAAGGTGACGGCCCCAATCGAATCCCAGCCAGCGCACGTCGCGCATGATCGCGTCGATAAATTCCTGCTCTTCCTTCGCAGGGTTGGTATCGTCGAAACGCAGCGCGCAATGGCCGCCATATTCTTGGGCGATGCCGAAATTGAGACAGATCGACTTGGCGTGGCCGATATGGAGATAACCGTTCGGCTCCGGCGGAAACCGTGTGACGATGACCGCCGTGCGTCCCGCTGCGCGATCGTCGTCGATGATGTCGCGAATGAAGTCGCGCCCAGCCTCGCTAACACGGCTATCGGCAGACATCTGCTCGGCCTCCCGGAATCGGATTCTTCTCGCCTTGGCTACGGTGCAACCGGCGTCGGCGCGCGGGGTAGGCCGCCCGGCTCGTCCATCGGCGTCGCGCGGGGCAGCCAGTCTTGGAAGGCGTTGGTGATCGGATAGCGGCGGTCGCGGCCGAAAGCGCGGCGGGTGATCTTGACCCCCGGCGGCGCTTGCCGGCGCTTGTACTCGGCGCGGTCAAGCATTCGCCATACGCGACGCACCGTCTCCATGTCGTGGCCGCGCGCCACGATCTCATCCACCGGCATTTCATGCTCGATCAGGCATTCGAGGATATCATCGAGTTTCTCATAGGGCGGCAGCGTGTCCTGATCGGTCTGATCGGCCTTGAGCTCGGCCGTCGGCGGCTTGGCGATGACGCGGTCAGGCATGACTCGGCCCTTCGGGCCGAGCAGGCCCTCGCCGTGGTTGGCGTTTCGCCACCGCGACAAAGCAAACACCGTCATTTTGTAGACATCCTTCAACACCGCGAAACCGCCACACATATCGCCGTAAAGCGTGGCATAGCCCACCGACATCTCTGACTTGTTGCCGGTCGAGAGCACCATCCAGCCGAACTTGTTGGAGAGCGCCATCAGCGTGATGCCTCGCGCCCGCGATTGCAGATTCTCCTCGGTGATGTCGGCATCGCGCCCGGCGAACGCCGGCGCGAGCATGCCGCCGAACGCGGCGACCGCCGGCTCAATATCGATGGTGCGCAGGTCGACGCCAAGGAGGCGCGCGACTTCGGTTGCGTCTTCGAGACTGGCGCCCGAGGTATAGCGCGATGGCATCATCACACAATGCACCTTGTCTGCGCCGAGCGCATCGACCGCGATCGCCGCCGAAAGCGCCGAATCGATGCCGCCCGAAAGACCCAGCACGACGCCGGGGAACCGGTTCTTCCGTACGTAATCGCCGAGGCCCAGTACCATGGCGCGATAGATCGCCGCCAGCTCTTCCGTGGGCGGCACCATCGTCCCCTTTTGAGGCAGCCAGCCTCCGTCGCCGCCGCGCCGCCACTCGGTCTTGACCAGCGCTTCGCGCCAATCGGGTGCCTGGACTTTCAAGTTGCAATCGACACCGAGCACGAAGGACGCGCCGTCAAACACCAGCTCGTCCTGGCCGCAGACCTGATTGACGTAAGCGACAGGAAGTCCGCTTTCGCGGACTCGCATCAGCGCAAGCGACACTCGCTCGTCACGCTTGTCCCGCTCATAGGGCGAGCCGTTGATGACCAGCAGGAGCTCGGCGCCGCTTTCGGCCAGCCCCTCCGTCACGTCCGGCGTCCACATGTCTTCGCAGATCATCAGGCCAATGCGGACGCCCTTGACGACGATTGGGCCCGGGACGGGGCCAGGCGCAAATACGCGCTTTTCGTCGAATACCCCGTAGTTCGGCAGCTGGTGCTTGAAGCGCAGCGCCGTCACGCGGCCGTTATCGAGCAGAGCGGCCGCATTGTAGAGCTTGCCGTCCTGACGCCAGGGCGTGCCGACGATCACCGCCGGGCCCGGGCCCATCGTCTGCGCGAAATGCCTCACCGCCGCCTCGCAGGCGGTGGTAAAAGCCGGCTTCAGCACCAGGTCTTCGGGTGGATACCCGGCGACGAACAATTCCGTCGAGACGATAAGATCGGCGCCGAGTTTGGCAGCCTCGGCGCGCGCCCTGGTGAATTTGGCGAGATTGCCATCAATGTCGCCGACCGTGGGGTCGAGTTGTGCCAGAACGACGGTAAGTGCGTCTGTCATGGCGTGGTTCCCGCGCGGCGCTCCAGAAGGAACTCGCGCCCTTTTTTCACCATCGGTTTATCGTCGTAGGCCACGATATCCGCCGTTGCATAGGTTTCGGTCCAGTGCTCCGGCAAATAGGAGCCGGTACCGATCACGTCAATCGGGGCGACGGCCGCCGCCATCATACGGCATTTCGCCGGCGAGAAACCCGAGCTGGCGACGATTTTTACCGTCGCATAGCCCGCGGCGTCGAGCGACTGCCGCAGATGCCAGATCGCGGCCGCGCTGACGCCAGTGCCGACCAGGTGGCGAAGATCGGTCTCCGAGCGATAGCCGCGAATTGATTGGGGTGCCGCGCGCGCCAGGACTTCGTAGGAACGGTCGAGGTCGAGGCCTTCGATGTAGCGGCCGCCATGCGTGTCGATTCTGAGCGACAATTGGCGCGCGGCCGCGAGGTCGGGAAATGCCCGTGCGACCGCGAGAGCATCGGTGATTTCGCGGCCGAAATAATCGATCAGCACGGTAAGCGGCTCGTCGGGGAAGGTGGCGCGGAACATTTGCGCCGCTCGCAGCGTCGAGCCGGCGTAGCCGATCAGGGCATGAGGCATGGTGCCGCGTCCGCGCTCGTTGCCGAACCAGTGTGCGGTCGCGTCCGTGGCATTGGCGATAAAGCCGACGGCGCCGGCGTCGCGTTTGGCTGCCGCCGAGCCGACCGATGCCGCGTAGGCCATCTGCTCCGCCATCTCGGTTCCGGCACAGTGCCGGGCGTCCATCGCGAGGAACGCCGTCTTGGGCAAGTCGACGCACATGGCATGGGCATTGTAGGCGGCGACGCAAGGCGGCCCGAGTTTCTGCAGATAGACGGTCTCGAGATCGACGAGATGGTAGAGCGAGCCGGAGAGATAGATCATCGGCTCGCCGGCGCCGACCCAGTCGCCCTCGCGGTAAAGCAGCTCGATCTCGAACTTGGTGCCGCGCGCGGCGGCCATCGTTTCGAGAAATTCGATGGCGAAGCGAGGTGCCGCGATCACGGGGCGACGCATGAAGATGGCGTAGGTCGCGCGGCAATCGCCGAACTTGTCGACGATCGTCTTGGTGCGCAGGAAATAACTGTCAGTGAGGCGCGAGAGATCGGCCAGCGCGTCGGGCAATGCAGTCCTCAGAAAGCGGCCACGGCCCGGCGGCTGACCTCGCCGGTGCGCTTTTTTTTCAGCGCTTCTGCGATCAGGAAGGCAAGCTCCAGCGCCTGGCTCGCGTTCAGTCGCGGGTCGCAGTGAGTGTGGTAGCGGTCGGAAAGACTGGACTCGGTGATCGCCTGGGCACCCCCGATGCATTCCGTCACGTCCTGGCCGGTCATTTCGAAATGTACGCCTCCGGCATAGGAGCCTTCGGCCTCGTGCACCGCAAAAAAGCCGCGCACCTCGGCGAGAATGCGATCGACCTGTCTCGTCTTGTAGCCGATGCTCGAGATGATGGTATTGCCATGCATCGGGTCGCAACACCACACCACCTTACGACCCTCGCGGGCGACCGCGCGTATCAGCGGCGGCAGTTTTGCTTCGACCTTGTCGGCGCCCATGCGCGCGATCAGCGTCAGCCTGCCCGGCTCGTTCTCGGGATTGAGTGTCTCGATCAACCGCAGGAGCTCGCCTGGTTCCAGCGTCGGCCCGCATTTGAGGCCGATCGGATTCTTGACGCCGCGCACGAACTCGACGTGCGCACCGTCAGGCTGGCGTGTACGGTCGCCGACCCACAGCATGTGCGCGGAGCAGTCGTACCAATCGCCGCTGGTCGAATCGATACGGGTTAACGCTTCTTCATACGGCAGCAACAACGCTTCATGCGAGGTGTAGAAGTCGGTTTCGCGAATTTGCGGCGTCGTCTCGGAGGTCAGTCCGACGGCCGCCATGAAGTCCAGCGTCTCCGAAAGCCGGTCCGCCATTTCCTGATAGCGCGCGCCGGCGGGACTCGAGGCGACGAAACCCTGGTTCCAGCTATGGACGCGGTGCAGGTCGGCGTAGCCGCCCTGTGCGAAGGCTCGCAGCAGGTTGAGCGTCGCCGCTGCCTGGCTGTAGGCGCGCAGCATGCGCTGCGGATCGGGTGTGCGCGAGGCGGGATCGAAATCCATGCCGTTGACGATGTCGCCGCGATAAGCGGGCAGGGTCACGCCGTTCTGCGTCTCGGCGTCGGCGGTGCGCGGTTTAGCGAATTGGCCCGCCATGCGACTGACCTTCACCACCGGGCATGCAGCGCCGTAAGTCAGAACCACGGCCATTTGCAAGAGGACACGAAATGTATCGCGGATATTGTTGGGGTGAAACTCGGCGAAGCTTTCGGCACAATCGCCGCCTTGCAGCAGGAACGCGTTGCCCTCAGCGACCGCGCCCAGGCCGGCTTTGAGCCGCCGCGCTTCACCCGCAAACACGAGCGGGGGGAAATTGCGCAACGTCGTCTCGACCGACGACAGCGCCGCGGTGTCCGGATAATCGGGGACCTGCTTGATCGGCATGCCCCGCCACGTTTCAGGGCGCCATTTCGTCACCATCACTCTCTCCTCGGCCCAAGCCTATCACGGATTTTGGCCTCCGTAACAATTCTTGCACCTCATTTCGGCTCGGGCGAAACTGGTTCTCGAGAACAATATTGGGGGGCGCCTCTCATGAACATGCGTGCTTGGTCCGCCGTCACGGCTTTAGCGATGAGCCTGGCGCTACCCGCTCTTGCGCAGGACAACCGGGAGCCGGTCAAGATCGCGGTCATTCAGGATTCGACCGGACCGCTACAGCCTTACGCCGAGCAGATGATTACCGGATTCAAGCTCGGGCTCGAATACGGCACCAAAGGCACCGGGGTGGCGGGCGGCCGCAAGATCGAGGTCATCTACAAGGATAGCCAGACCAAGCCGGACGTAGGCCGCAACCTATTGAACGAAGCCTACAACGACGATCATGTCGATCTCGCGGTCGGTGGCACCAACTCGGCCGTGGCGCTGGCCATGCTGCCGGTGGCGCAGGAGAACAAGAAGATCCTGATCGTCGAGCCGGCGGTGGCGGATTCGATCACCGGCGACAAGTGGAACCGCTACATATTCCGGACCGGACGCAACTCTTCGCAAGACGCGATCTCGAACGCGATCGCCATTGGCAAGCCGGGCACCGCGATCGCAACGCTGGCGCAGGACTACGCCTTCGGCCGCGACGGTGTTGCCGCCTTCAAGAAGGCACTCGCCTCGACAGGGGCGCAGTTGGTTTATGAAGAATATGCGCCACCTGCGACCACCGATTTCACCGCGCCGGCGCAGCGCATTTTCGACGCCCTCGGCAAGGTCAAGGCGGACCGGAAGATCATTTGGGTGATCTGGGCCGGTGCCGGTAATCCGCTCGGCAAGCTCAAGGAGCTCGACCCGAGCCGGTTCGGCATCGACATTTCGACCGGCGGCAACATTCTGCCGGCACTGGTATTCTATAAGCTGTTCCCCGGCATGGAGGGGGCTACCTACTACTATTACGACGCCGCCAAGAATCCGGTGAACGATTGGCTCGTCAAGGAGCACGAGAAGCGCTTCAACGGTCTGCCGCCGGATTTCTTTACCTGCGGCGGGTTCGCGGCAGCGATGGCGGTGGTGACCGCCCTCAATGCCACGCACGGCAATACCGATACCGAAACACTGATCGCGGCGATGGAAGGCATGAAGTTCGACACGCCCAAGGGAGAAATGATCTTCCGCAAGGAAGACCATCAGGCGTTGCAAGAGATGTATGCCTTCAAAATTAAGGTCGACCCCAACGTCAAATGGGCCATCCCTGAATTGACGCGGGTCATCAAGATCAGCGACATGAATGTGCCGATCCTCAACGGCAACGCGATGAAGACGGCGCAGGCGACGCCGCCGGCCGCACCCGGGGCGGTTGCGCCGGCAGCCCCGAAGCCGGGCGCCGCACCGCCTGCGAAAGCCGAGACGCCGCCGGCGCCGACGTCGCCACCCCCGGCAGCGTCATCGAACAACACTACCATCATTGTCGTAATCGCCGTGGTGGTCGTGATCGTCATTGGCGCGCTCCTAATATTCCGCCGCAGGGCGTAGCGCCGGCGACAGCTGCTTGGTTCCGCGGCCTTCGAGATCCGGCCTGGCACCGCTCCCCGCACGGAGGTACGTTGGAAAGCCGTCCTTGTGCCGACGCGCCAAGCTTCACAACGCATCGACGATGCCGACCTGGGCGCCTCATGTCTATCGTGCTTGAGACCCGAGATCTCTCGGTCCATTTCGGTGGTCATGTCGCGGTCGACGGCGTCAGCTGCGCCTTCGACCGCGGCATCCTGACCGCGATCGTCGGACCCAACGGCGCCGGCAAGTCCACCTACTTCAACCTGATCTCGGGCCAGTTGCGGGCGACGGCGGGCGCGGTACTGCTGGAGGGCCGCGATCTGACCGCGCTATCCGCGCCGAAGCGAACGCAGCTCGGCCTCGGCCGGGCGTTTCAGCTCACCAACCTGTTTCCGAGCCTGACGGTGCTGGAGAACGTCCGTCTCGCATTTCAGGCGCGGCTCGGACCCGGGCTCGATTTCCTGACCATGGCGATCAGCCATAGCGAGCTGCACGACCGGGCCGTCGCGTGCCTCGAGCGCGTCAAGTTGCAGACGCGCGCGACATTCCCGGCGGCGGCGCTGCCCCACGGCGATCAACGCAAGCTCGAGGTGGCAATCCTTCTGGCGTTGGATCCTCTCGTCTTCATGTTCGATGAGCCGACCGCAGGCATGAGCGTCGACGAAGTGCCGACCATTCTCGATTTGATCGAGGAGATCCGCGAGCAGCGCGACAAGACCATCCTCCTTGTCGAGCACAAGATGGAGGTGGTGCGGCGCCTCGCCGATCGCGTCATCGTGCTGCATCAGGGCAAACTCGTGGCCGACGGCGCGCCGGCCGCGGTGGTCGCGTCGACGATCGTGCAGGAAGCCTATCTCGGTGTTGCACATGTCTGAGGTGCTGTTGGAATTGCGCGGTGTCGAGACGCGCGTCGGCCGCTATCAGATCCTCCATGGCGTTGATTTCGCGGCGCGGCGCGGCCGCGTGACCATGCTGCTCGGGCGCAACGGCGCCGGTAAGACGACGACGCTCCGCACCATTATGGGCCTGTGGCGGGCTGGTGCCGGCAGCATCACGTTCGCGGGCAGACGGATTGAGGCGCTAGGGACGCCCGAGATTGCCCGGCTCGGCATCGCCTACGTCCCGGAGACCATGGGTATCTTCTCCCAGCTGACCGTCCGCGAGAATCTGCTGCTGGCGACCGGCCGCGATGGTCTGGCATCTGACCGGCTTGATCGCCTGTTTGCGCTGTTTCCCGCACTGCGAGAGCGGTACTCGGTGCCAGCGGGCGTGCTATCGGGTGGCCAGAAGCAGATGCTCGCCATCGGCCGCGCCATCATCGAGCCCCGCAGCCTTCTCGTGGTGGACGAGCCGACCAAGGGGCTTGCCCCGCACGTCATTGAGGTGCTGATCGAGGTATTTCGGCGCTTGAAGCAAAGCGAGACCACGATCCTTTTGGTTGAGCAGAATTTCCGCATGGCGGTCTCGGTCGGCGACGACGTCGCGGTGATGGATGACGGGCGCATTGTCCATGCCGGGTCGATGGCCGATTTGGCCGCTGACGAGGCGTTGCAGCATCGGCTTCTCGGCTTGAGCCTCGCGGTGCATCAATGAGGCCCGTGACAGCCACCAGACGGCGCGCTTTAAGGCGGCCCCGTCGTCATGTCTTGGCTTGGCCGCGTCATCTGCGAATGCATGTGGCCGCTGGGCAAAAGCCATGCCCGACTTCGCGGGCCGGCATGACGGGCGGGGTTCGAGAGCGCGATGAGGGTTAGCCTCGAAAATCTCGCTCCCAAGTTGGTACTGCCGGCGATCGTGCTGGCCGCGCTGCCGATCATCGGCGTGTCCAACTGGTTGGTGCTGACGGTCGCCGGCTTGGCGATGGGCGCGATGTTGTTCTTGATGGCCGCCGGATTGACGCTGATCTTCGGCCTGATGGACGTGATGAACTTTGCCCACGGCGCTTTCATCACGCTCGGCGCCTATATCGGAATCACCGTCCTAGCTCCGCTCGCTGGCTGGAGCACGGGGCATTCCTGGACGCTCAATCTCGCTGCGTTCGCGGTGGCGCTGCTGGCCGCGCTGGTGGTTAGCGGTGCGGTTGGCTGGGGTTTCGAGCGCTTGATCGTGCGCGGCGTCTATGGCGCGCCGCTGCGCCAGATCCTGGTGACGACCGGCGGGCTCATTGTGGCGCAGCAGTTGTTCATTGTGCTGTGGGGGCCGAACGCAATTCCCCTGGTCAAGCCGCCGACGTTTAGCGGCAGCATCCTGATCGGCAGCGCCGCTATCGAGAAATACCGGCTGATCGCGCTGGCGCTGGGCATGGGCGCCTTCGCGGCGCTCACTCTCTTGTTGAACCGTACTCGCATCGGATTGTTGGTCAGAGCCGGGGTCGAGAACCGCGAAATGGTCGAGGTGTTGGGCTACCGCGTCCGCCGGCTGTTCATCGGGGTGTTCATCATCGGCACGGCGCTCGCCGGCACCGGAGGCGTAATCTGGGCGCTCTATCAGGAACTCGTCACCCCGCAGCTGGGCACCGAGATGTTTGTGCTGGTGCTGATCATCCTGATCATCGGCGGGTTGGGATCGATCGGCGGCTCCTTGATCGGCGCGATGCTGGTCGGCCTTACCACCAACTATGTCGGATTTTTGGCGCCCACGATATCACTCGGCTCCAACATCCTGCTGATGGTCCTGATCCTGTTGTGGCGACCGCAGGGCCTCTTTCCGGTGGCCAAATCGTGAGCCTTGGAGCAGTGCTGCTTTCGGGCGATCCGCCCCGCGGCCGCATCCTGTCGGCGATGCTGGCGACTATCGTGGCGGTGCTTGCCGTGGCGCCATTCCTGTTCCCGAGCACGCGCGCGCTCGCGGTGGCCGAGCGCATCGCTATTCTGATCGTGCTGACGGCCAGCTACGACATGCTGCTGGGCTATACCGGCATCGTCTCGTTCGCCCACACCATGTTCTTCGGCATGGGCGCCTATGGCGTGGCGATCGCGCTGACGCGCTTCGGCGCCGGCTGGGGACAGGTCGTGATCGGAGCGCTTGCGGGCATGCTGCTGGCGATCGTGGTCGCCGCGATTGTTGGTCTCTTAAGTTTGCGGGTTCGCGCCATCTTCTTCGCAATGATCACGCTTGCGGTCGCGAGCTTCGCGCAGATTTTGGCCTCGACCATGCGCGACTGGACCGGTGGCGAAGACGGGCTGACTTTCGAGGTGCCCAAGACGTTGACTTCGGCCTTCAGGCTGGGCGGCGGGTACAACGGCAATCTTGTCACCTACTACCTGATTTTCACTGTGGCCGCGGTGCTGTTTTTGTTTTTGCTGCGCGTCGTCAACTCGCCCATGGGTCGCGTGCTGCAGGCGATCCGCGAGAACGAGTTCCGCGCCGAGGCGCTGGGCCTGCGCACGCTGTGGTACCGGACACTGGCGGGGGCGATTGCGGCAGCCGCGGCGTCGCTGGCCGGCTCCCTCCTGGCGCTGCAGCTACGCTATACGGGGCCCGACGCGACATTGTCATTTTCACTGATGGTCGACATCCTGCTGATCGTGGTGATCGGCGGCATGGGGACGCTCTATGGCGCGATCGTCGGTGCCACGATCATGACCATGGCACAATATTATCTGCAGCCCGCGATGGGCGGTCTCGCCAACGCTTTTAGCGGCGTGCCGTTGATGCAGGCGGTGTTGGATCCCGACCGCTGGCTGTTATGGCTCGGGCTGCTCTTCATCGCGATCGTCTACTTCTTTCCGACGGGCATCGTCGGCCGGTTGCGCACGCCGTAGTATCGCGAAACGGCTTAGTCGCCGGCGGCTGTCGCGATGTCCGCGGCGGCGGCGCCGCCGGTCTCATGTTCACGCCGCATCACGCGGTTGTGGAGGATGCCGACAACCAGAATGCAAACGACGAAGACGGCGGGGCAAATCGCCATGACGGCGAAGATCTGCTGGCGTGGAATGCTCGATGCCAGAATGAAGCCGCCAACCCAAGGCCCGATGATCGAGCCGATTTTCGCGACCGAGGTGGCCCAGCCCGTGCCGTTGGAGCGATAGGCGGACGGATAGAAAATGCCGGCGATGCTGTGCAGGCCGAAATGGCCGCCGATCAGGAACAGTGTCGAGATGAAGCTCAGGGTGAAGAATAGGCTGAAGCCGAGGAACATCGGCGCCGCGACCGAGCCGAACGCGATCCACAGCAGAAACGGGATTGCCAGGAACGGCATGAAGGTAATAGCGATCGAGCCCCTATTGTCAGTGAAGCGCATCAACAAGAGGCCGCCGAGGGCGCCGCCGATCGAATTGGCGGTGCCAGACCAGTTCGCCGCGGCGGAGCTGAAACCGAGCGATTGCACGACGATCGGGCCCCAATTGGCGCCAAAAAACGCCGTCATCGAGCTGAAGATGTAGGCGATCCACAACATCGGCGTGATCCACTTGAGTTCCCCCCGGAACAGCACCGACGGGGTGAAGTCGCTGGTCTTGGCGCCCTCGTCCGCCAGTATGAAATTGGGGTTGGCCGGGAGTGGCCGCTCGGGCGCGATGCGCCGCAGGATGGCGGCGATGCGGGCGGGGTCTCGCTTCTTGGTGGTCAGGAACCGTGCCGATTCCGGCAGCATCAGCATCAACGCGATCGAAGCCAAGATCGACAATATGCCGCCGAATATGAACACCGCCGGCCAGCCATGCGTCGGCACCAGCCAGTTCGCCACCGGGCCGCCCATCGCGGCGCCGACCGAATAGCCGATCATGATCACGGTCACGATCGTGGAGCGATAGCGCTTCGGCGCGTACTCAATGTTCAGTGCCCAGGCCACCGGCAGCATCCCGCCGATGGCGATGCCATCAATGAAACGGAGGACCAGCAGCTGGCCGTAGCTGTTGGCGAGGCCTAGGAGGATGGTCAAAACGCCGAACGCGAAGGTCGCCCACATGACCGCCGGTCGCCGGCCGACGCGGTCGGCTATCCAGCCGAGGCCGAACCCGCCGATCAGCGTTCCGATCAGGCCAATGCTAAAAACATTGCCCAATTGGACCGGCGTTAGTCTGAACTGCATCATGATCGGCCTGGCGATGAAGCCGATGGAAATCATGTCGAAGCCGTCGAAGAAAGTGATGAACCAGGAAATGACGACGAGGCCGATCAGAAACCCGGATAGTTTTTGATTCTCGATAATTTCCGAAACATCGACAGTATTGCTTTGGCTAGCCATAACGCGTTCCTCGCGCAAACCTTTCTCGTTTCTGGGAAAAAAGTATAGCTTGGCGGTTGCGATGCGTCATCTGCGTGAAATATGAGCGGAAGGGAGCCGCGCTTCGCCTTTGACGAGATCGCGGCGCTTTATGATCAAGCGCGGCCACATTATCCGGATGCGCTCTTTGCCGACGTTTGTGCAGCGGCGCGGGTCACGCCGGGCGACCCGATGCTCGACGTCGGCTGCGGCAGCGGTCAGGCGACCATGGGCTTCGTCCGGTGCGGTCTGGTCGTGACCGCGCTTGATCCCGGCGGAGAATTACTGGCGTTGGCGCGACGCCGCTTGGGCGGCGTCGCCACAGTCGCATTCATTCAGAGCACCTTCGAGGTGGCGCCGCTTCCGCTCATGTCATTCAAGTTGATCGCGTCGGCCCAGGCTTGGCACTGGGTCGCTCCCGACACCAGCTATGGCAAGGCGGCGTCTCTTTTGACTCCCGGCGGCACATTGGCGGTGTTCGGCAATGTTCCCTTGGGCGTCGCGCCGCCACTCGACCTCAAGTTGGCGGAAATCTATCACGCGGAACTCGGCGTGCCTTTGGGACCGCCGCCGGAGCTGTGGTACACCCCCCGGGGCGCGTTGCCCTCGCTCATGAACGGGTCGGGTCATTTCGCGCCGCCGCTTCACAAAAGCTATGCCTGGAGCCAGCCGCACACGGCGGAGAGCTTCATCGACTTCCTGCGGACGCGCACGGACCATCGGCGCCTGCCAGACTCCGTGCGCCAAAAATTACTCACGGCCATCTCCGAAGCGATCGCATCAGAAGGCGACCGGGTCGAGCTCCGCTTTGAGACGCACCTTCACCTCGCGCCTCGCAAAGATTAGCTGCCGGGCGTGCGTGGGCGAATTTGGCCGCCGCGCAAGCGTTAACCCGGGACAGGCTCGTCTTTCTGTAGCGAAGTTTTCGAATGCGACGAGTTTGAATCGGCCAGCGAAGCCCACCGGTCATCGCGGCAAGGAGCTTTGCCCCATCAGGTATTCGTCGACGGCGCGGGCACATTGGCGACCCTCGCGTATCGCCCAGACCACCAGCGACTGCCCGCGCCGCATGTCGCCCGCGGCGAAAATCCTGTCGACGGAGGTGCGATAATCGCGTGTGTCGGCCTTGACATTGCCGCGTGGGTCGAGCGCGACGCCTGACTGATGCAGCAGACCGCCACGTACCGGGCCGAGGAAGCCCATAGCCAGCAGCACGAGATCGGCCCTGAGCTCGAACCTGCTGCCTTCGATTTCGGTCATTTGCATGCGGCCATCGCCGCCGCGGGACCAATCGATGCGCACGCAATCGAGCGCCTTGACCTCGCCGTTTTCACCGATGGCCCGCTTCGTGACCACCGACCAATCGCGATCGACACCTTCCTCTTGCGAGGACGAGGTGCGCAGCTTCAACGGCCAGTCGGGCCAGGTCAGACCCTTGTTCTCGTGCTCCGGTGGCTGCGGCAGTATTTCGAGCTGCACGATTGATGCGGCGTCCTGACGCGTCGAAGTGCCGATGCAGTCCGAGCCGGTGTCGCCGCCGCCGATCACCACAACATGTTTGCCTTTCGCGGAGATGGCGCCTTTGGGAGCCGCCACGTGTTCCTCGTTGCCGGCATTGCGTTTGTTTTGCTGGACCAGAAAATCCATGGCGTAGTGGATTCCATCGAGGTCGCGGCCAGGAATTTCGAGGTTGCGTGGCCATTCGGCGCCGCCGGTCAGAGCGATCGCGTCGTAGTCGCGCAGCAATTCATCGACGCTGACATCGACGCCGACATGGACGGATGTGCGGAACCCGACACCTTCCGCCGCCATCTGAGCCATGCGCCGATCGATGAGATGCTTGTCCATCTTGAAATCGGGAATGCCGTAGCGCAACAGCCCGCCGATGCGATCCGATTTCTCGAACAACGTCACGCCGTGCCCGACGCGCGCCAGTTGTTGGGCACAAGCCATGCCTGCGGGGCCGGAGCCGACCACGGCGACGCGCTTGCCGGTGCGCTGACCGGGTATGAGCGGCTTGAGCCAGCCCTCAGCCCAGGCGCGGTCAACGATCGCGCACTCGATCGTCTTGATCGTGACGGGATTGTCGTCGATGTTGAGGGTGCACGACGCCTCGCACGGCGCGGGACAGATGCGACCGGTAAACTCCGGGAAATTGTTGGTCGAATGCAGCGCAGTTGATGCCGCCTGCCATTGCTCGCGATAGACCAGATTGTTCCAGTCAGGGATCAGATTGTTGACCGGGCAACCCTGGTGGCAGAAGGGGATGCCGCAGTCCATGCAGCGTGCCGCCTGCCGGTTGAGTTCGGACTCCGGCAACGACTTGACGAATTCGCGCCAATGGTGGACGCGCATTTCGGCTTTTTCATAGCCGCGGTCGCGCCGCTCGAATTCGAGGAAGCCGGTCGGCTTACCCATGACGGGATTCCCCAGCCAACAAGGTCATTCGGCCGCGGTGGCCTTGGCGGCGTCACGCTCCGCCTTCATGTCGAGGAGCGCGCGGCGATAATCCTTTGGTACGACCTTGACGAAGTTGGTCACCGCTCGGTCCCAATTGTCGAGCAGTTCACGGGCCCGAACACTGCCGGTATGAAGGTGATGCCGCTCGATCAAAATTCGCAGCCGTTCGGCATCGAACCGCAATGGATCGCCCATGCCGCTGTCCTCGACGCTCGCGGCGCGCTGCCGGGGCCGCTCGTGGTCTTCGGCATGGCCGGACTCGGCCTCGGCCGGTTTGACCCATTCAAGTTCCGCCATCGCCTTGTTGGCAAGGCGGTCGAAGCGCTTCTCCGGGTCGTAGACATAGGCAATTCCGCCCGACATGCCGGCGGCGAAATTGCGCCCCGTGTTGCCGAGCACCACCACGACACCGCCGGTCATGTATTCGCAGCCATGATCGCCGGTGCCTTCGACCACCGCGACCGCGCCTGAATTGCGCACGGCGAATCGCTCGCCGGCGATGCCTTGGAAATACGCTTCACCCGCTATCGCGCCATAGAGCACGGTATTGCCGACGATAATATTGTCGAGCGGATCGCGCGCAACTTCAGTCGGTTGGCGCACGATCACGCGGCCGCCCGATAGGCCCTTGCCGACATAGTCGTTGGCGTCGCCATAGAGCTCCAGCGTGATGCCGCGTGCCAGGAATGCGCCAAAGCTGCCGCCCGCGGTGCCCGTGAGACTGATGCGTATGGAATTGTCCGCGAGACCGGCGTGACCATAACGCTTTGCCACCTCGCCCGAGAGCATCGCGCCGACGGTGCGGTTGACGTTGCGAATCATGTGCTCGATGACCACCGGCTGGCCGTGCTCGAGGGCCGGCTGTGCCAGTTCGATGAACCTCCGGTCCAGCGCCCGTTCGAGGTGGTGTTCCTGACGTTCGCCGTTGTAGATGGCGATTCCTGGCTTCGGCTCGGGCTGATAGAGGATGCGCGAGAGATCGACGCCTTTGGCCTTCCAGTGATCAACCGCGGGCCGCATGTCGAGTTTGTCGACGC
Organism: Alphaproteobacteria bacterium; assembly: GCA_030041335.1. Taxonomy (GTDB): domain Bacteria; phylum Pseudomonadota; class Alphaproteobacteria; order ATCC43930; family CGMCC-115725; genus JAATGI01. Next base: position 26,304 of record JASHOB010000181.1, read on the forward strand.
GCCCGATCATCTCGTTGAACCTGCGGAAGCCGAGCTTGGCCATCAGCTCGCGAACTTCCTCGGCGACGAAGAAGAAGTAGTTGATGACGTGCTCGGGCTGGCCCGTGAATTTGGCGCGGAGCACCGGGTCCTGAGTGGCGACGCCGACCGGGCAGGTATTGAGATGACATTTTCGCATCATGATGCAGCCGACCGAGATCAACGGCGCGGTTGAAAACCCGAATTCGTCGGCACCGATCAGCGCACCGATCACGACGTCGCGGCCGGTGCGCAACCCGCCGTCGACTTGCACGGCGATGCGGCCGCGCAGCCCGTTCAGCACCAGCGTCTGCTGGGTCTCGGAAAGGCCGATCTCCCAAGGCGAGCCGGCATGGGTCAAGGAGGTGAGGGGGCTGGCCCCGGTACCGCCTTCGTAGCCGGCGATCGTGACATGATCGGCTCGCGCCTTGCTGACGCCCGCCGCCACCGTGCCAACACCGACTTCGGAGACGAGTTTCACCGAGACGCGCGCCTGCGGGTTGGCGTTCTTCAAGTCGTATATCAGCTGCGCCAAGTCCTCGATCGAATAGATGTCGTGGTGCGGCGGCGGCGAGATCAGTCCGACACCCGGCGTTGAATGTCGCACTCGCGCGATATTTTTGTCGACCTTGTGGCCGGGGAGCTGGCCGCCTTCGCCGGGCTTGGCACCTTGCGCCATCTTGATCTGCAGATCATCGGCGTTGACGAGATACTCAGCGGTGACCCCGAACCGGCCCGATGCCACCTGCTTGATTGCCGAGCGCATCGAATCGCCGTTGGGCTTCGGCTTGAAGCGGTCGGGCTCCTCGCCGCCTTCGCCGGTATTGGACTTGCCGCCGATCCGGTTCATGGCAATGGCGAGAGTGGTATGCGCCTCGCGGCTGATCGAGCCGAAGCTCATGGCGCCGGTCGCGAATCGCTTGACGATTTCGCTCGCCGGCTCGACTTCGTCGAGCGCCACTGGGGTCTCGGGGAATTTGAAGCGCATCAGCCCGCGCAGCGTCAGCAACCGCTCCGACTGGTCGTTGATGCTCTCGGCATAGGCCTGATATTCGTCGGGCAGGTTGCCGCGGACTGCATGCTGTAGCCGCGCCACGGATTCCGGCGTCCAGGCGTGATCTTCGCCGCGGATGCGGAAGGCGTAGTCGCCGCCGGCATCGAGCATCTCATGATAGAGCGGATTGTCGCCGAAGGCGTTGCGGTGGCGCGTTACCGCCTCCCGCGCAATCTCGCGTAAGCCCGCGCCTTCGACCGTCGTTGCCGTGCCGGTGAAATAGCGTTCGACGAAGCTCGACTGCAGCCCGACCGCATCGAAGATCTGCGCGCCGCAATAGGATTGGTAGGTGGAGATGCCCATCTTGGACATCACCTTCAAAATTCCCTTGCCGCAGGCCTTGACGTAATTCTTGTAAAGCTGCTCCGATTTGAGCGGAAGCTTGTTGCGGACCAGCAGGTCTTCCAGGGTCTCGAAGGCGAGGTAGGGGTTGATCGCTTCGGCGCCATAGCCTGCGAGTACGCAGAAATGGTGCACCTCGCGCGCTTCGCCGGTTTCGACCACAATGCCGGTCGAGGTGCGCAGACCTTCGCGGATGAGGTGGTGATGCACCGCGGCGGTTGCCAGCAGCGCCGGCATCGGAATCCGCGACGGCGCTACCTGGCGATCGGAGATGATGAGAATGTTGTATTCGCCGCGCACCGCTTCGGCCGCAATTTGGCATAGTCGCGTCAGCGCCGGCTCCAACCCGTCCTCGGCTTCCTCGGCGGGCCATGTCGCATCGAGGGTGCAGGTGCGGAACGCGTGCCCTGCGGTATCGGATTGGGAAATCGAACGGATCTTCTGCAAATCGACGTTGCTGAGGATGGGCTGCGACACTTCAAGACGATGGTGCGTGTCGGCGACGTGCCCGAACAGGTTGGGCCGGGGCCCAATCATCGACACCAGCGACATGACAAGCTCTTCGCGGATCGGATCAATCGGCGGATTGGTGACCTGCGCGAAATTCTGCTTGAAGTAATTGTAGAGAAGTTTGGGCTTATCCGAGAGCACGGCCAGGGGCGTGTCGGTGCCCATTGAGCCGACCGGGTCGTCGCCCTCGCGCGCCATCGGCTCCAGGAAAAACTGCATGTCCTCCTGGGTGTAGCCGAATGCCTGCTGCTCGTTGAGTAGCAAAGTCGGATCGTTGCGCAGCCCTGATCTGGCCGTATCCGCGCTTTCCGGCAGCTCTTCGAGCTTGATCTGCGTCTGCTTCAACCACTCTTCGTAAGGATGTTCGGCCGCGAGGGTCTGCTTGATCTCACCGTCTTCGACGATGCGGCCCTGTTCGAGGTCGATCAGCAGCATCTTGCCGGGCTGAAGGCGCCATTTCCGCCTGATGCGCTCTTCGGCGATTGGCAGCACGCCGGTTTCCGACGCCATCACGACGACATCGTCATTGGTGAGCAGGTAGCGCGCCGGGCGCAGGCCGTTGCGGTCGAGGGTGGCGCCGATCTGGCGGCCGTCGGTGAAGGCGATTGCGGCCGGCCCGTCCCACGGCTCCATCAAGGCGGCGTAATATTCGTAGAACGCGCGCCGCTGCGGATCCATTAACGAATTGCCGGCCCACGCCTCGGGGATCAGCATCATCATGGCGTGAACCAGCGAGTACCCGCTCGCCACCAGCAGCTCGAGTGCGTTATCGATGCATGCCGTATCCGACTGACCGTGCGGGATCAGCGGCCACATCTTATCGAGATCGCTGCCGAGCAGTTCCGAGTGGAGCGAACCGCGGCGCGCATACATCCAATTGACGTTGCCGCGCACGGTGTTGATTTCGCCGTTGTGGGCGAGGAAGCGATAAGGATGGGCGAGCCGCCAGGACGGGAACGTGTTGGTGGAAAATCGCTGATGGACAAGCGCGAGCGCCGATTGCGTCAGCGGATTGCGCAGATCCTCGTAGAAGCTCTCAACCTGTGGTGCGAGCAGCAGGCCCTTATAGACCACCGTACGGGTCGAGAAGGAGGGCATGTAAAATTGCGGCAGGCCCGGCAGGTGTTGCGACGAAGCCATGGCGTCGCGGCTGTTCAGCGCCTGTTTGCGTGCCACCAGGATCTTGCGCTCGAACGCCTGCTGGTCGGCGAACGGCGCGATCGGCACGACGATCGCCTGGCGGATCACCGGCATGGTTTCGATGACAAATTTGCCGAGCCCACTCAGATCGGTCGGCACCTCGCGCCAGCCGAGAACGCGCATTCCCTCTTGAGCGAGGTAGCGGTCCAGGTGGCGAATGGCAAAATGCCGCGACGGCTCGTCCTGCGGCAGGAAGCACATGGCGACAGCGTAACGGCCAGGAGGCGGCAGCTTGATCGTTTGCTCGTCAGCCCAACGCCGCAGCAATGAATCCGGGATCTGGATAAGGCAACCCGCGCCGTCCCCGACCAGCGGATCCGCGCCCACTGCACCGCGGTGGTCGAGATTGACCAGGATTTGCAGACCTTGGCGAATAATGTCGTGCGACTTCACGCCCTTGACATGAGCGATGAAGCCGACGCCGCACGCGTCGTGCTCGTTTCGCGGGTCATACATCCCCTGTTTCGCAGGCAATTCCATGCCGAACTACTCTATAGGCTCCAAAAGTGACGAATTGGGTGACACGTCCCCGTAATGTGTCAGCATCACTTACATATTATGCAATAAGGCACGTGCAAACGCGAGGCCAGAAAATCCCCCAAGCCCTGTCAAAAGCAAAAAAACTAGCGGTGGCGCTCTTGGTGGCTCTTCTTAGTCACTTCGACAACGCCATGATCCGCATCCACTTTTACCCAATCACCAGTTTCGATCACTTGCAACGGGTCGCGATCAAAATCGGTCATCGTCGGGATCCGCATCACCACGGCGCCGAGGGCGATTTTGGTCGTCATCACGGTGAATAGCATGGCTCTTGGCGCGGTTTTGGTCAGACGCGTGGTGTGGAAAGCCGCTGACCAGCCCGACGAACCCTTGGCACCCGGATAGACCAGGATCTTGTCCTTGAAGCTGACGCCGCGCAGCTCGTGGCGCGTCTCGATCACGGTTCCCGTCATCGAGTTGATGCCACCCCAGCCGGAGATGGTCTGGTGCGTCACGAGCGCCTCGCCTTCGGCCACGCCGGGCGTCACTTTGCGCCCATGGAGCACGATGACATCGTTGCGCGGCGGCGCTTCGACGCTCATGGCAACTCCCCCCGCCACTTGCCGGTGATTGCCGCATCGATGCAGTCCTCGGTCGTGCCGAACCAGGCTTCGATGCCCATCATCGCCGGCAGGTAGTGCGCCTGCTTGGCGCTGTCGAGCGCCACGACCTTGGTGCCTTTCGGTACCGCGAGCCCGATTGCGGAACAAGTATCCGTCAGGACCACCCCGCCGGCGCTGCGGATCGCCTTGGTATAGCCGTTGGTGTCGGCCATGCTCTTCACCGAACGCGAGGTAAAAATCCACAATTTGGTGCTCGCTCCGATTTTCTTGCCCTCGAGCAGGTTGGCGACCTGCCAGATCTGTTCAATGGAAGCGTGGGGGCAGCCCAGCATGACGAAATCGACATTGTCGTCGCGGCCATTGCTATTCAGGATTTCGTACGTCTTGCGCCTTTCGGCCGCGCCGTATTCGATCGTCTCTGCGGGCTTATTGCCACCGAACGCAGCCTCAAGCGATGGTGCCTCGGGCGTGATCCCGACCATATGATAAAGTTCGACGCCGCCGGACGATGCCGCGGCCGCGCCAAAATGCTTGTGGCGGATGAGATTGGGCTGGTAGCTCACGCCGCTAATGACCGGGATGTTTTCCTCGACCGCGTATCCGGTGAAATAACCGAGCATGCCCCAGTCGATCATGCTTTCGATCGGTACCGCGACCTCGATGGCATGGGTGCCGCGGCGGAACTCGTCCCGGTGGAAACCCCAATCGGGAATCCTGCCAGTGAGCATGGCGGCGCTGGTGCTCTCGCGCCCCTCGGTGTTGGTGCGACCGCCGATTACGGAATTGCAGAAAACCACCGCCGAGGATTCCATCCAGGCGCAATGTTCACCTTTCACGGGCACATTGCCGGCGAGATAGGGCGTGCAGGTTTTCATGATCTGGATGCCGTGATCGGCGACCGCGGCCTCGTCCTCCATCTGATGTTCGAAAGCCTCGCGCGTCTTGCCCAGTGTCTGCCATTCGTTTGGGTCGAGACCGCCCTGCAGGTGGCACGAATAGGCGCTGACCCTCGGCACCGGCACGACGGTGTCGCTGTCGAGATCGAACAGGGAGAAGATCGCCTCGTAACTGCCGCCGTCGAAATCCTTGTAGTAATCCTTCAGAAACAAGGTCGACGACCCCGGCACACCGGCAATGTTATTGGTTGCGACGAAACGCTCGCAGTTCAACGCCTCGGCATACTTTACCAGAAGCTCCATGGCTTTCTGCCTGGCCGGCCCGCTCTTGCCGTCCAGCATCGCCTTTTCATCATCGGCCAGCTTGACCATGTGACTTCCCGATCAAAAGGTGGTCGCCGTCGAGGACAATATCGCCTTTGTGCCGGTGCCGCAGCATAAACTCGCGCCGCGCATAAGCACGATAGCGCGCCATCATCTCGCGCTGCGTCAGAATGTGGTGGTTCGGCAGGTGGTCCAACAGCATGGTATCAACCCCGGTATAATCGAGCTCCCAATGCCGTACCGGCCCGGTGTCAATATGGATGAAATGCGAGTTCGGATACCAGCCGACGCCGCCGCGCTTCAGCGTCAAGGCGGCCCGCTCCGCTTTTGCGACGCTGCCGTCGAAGGTGACGTCGAGCGCCTTGCCGAGAAGATGCTGGCTTTTTTCGGCGACGCCGAAATAGCGCTCGCGCAACATCCGGTTGGTCTCCGGCGTGCGGTAGGCAGAGAGGATGGTAGCCTTGGGCTGGCCGACCGCATCCATCACGTCGGCGAGAAAATCGAGCGTCGGGATGCTGACCGGCCCTTCCTTGTCGGCGTGATGGTCGCGCAGAAAATGGGCCAGGTCGGTGACCGCCGACGGGATCGGCCCGTCCCTGTCGCGATAAGGGCCGACGAAACTCTCGCCGGTATTGGCGTTCCTCAGGTCGAGCCGGCGCGGCAGGCTCGGCAAACGCGGGAGCGCCGCGGCCGGCCTTGGCAGCGACAGCAACACGCCTGTAGCGATGAGGAGCTCGCGGCGGCGAAATTCCATGAGGGAGGAATATGGCATACCCCGCCGAGATTGCGAGCGGAGTCATTTTGCCGGATAAATAGCGGGACGAGGGAGTGTCTTGGCGCGGGAGGACATCAATGAAGGCGGAGCAGGCTGGTATTGTCCCGGTATCTTCGGGTGTTGGCTTTGACGAGCTGCGGGCGCGTTGGGCGAAAATGCCGACCACGGTGAGGTTCAGCAGTGCCGCCGACAGCCCCGAGGTCGGCACGCCCTTCGGACCGATCTTCATTCTCTTGCGAGGCGAGGAGACCGCTGGCCAGCTCGGCCTTTATGAGCAGTTCGTCGCCGCCGGCACCGGCGCCGGGCCGCATCACCAGACGACGGAAGACGAGGTTTTCTATATCCTCGAAGGCGAGTGGGAATTTACCGCAGGCACCGAGGTTCGCCGCTGCGGGCCAGGCACGTTGATCTACGCACCGGCCGACGTGAGCCACGCGTTCAAATCGGTTTCTCCGGACAAGCCGGGCCGCATGTTGAGCTGGAATGCGCCGGCGGGGCATGAACGCTTCTACGTCGGCATGGCAGCCGCGCGGCACAGTGGACGCGACCCCCATGAGGTCGCCAAAGACGATTACCACGTCGTATTCGCCTGAGCGGACCGGCGATGGCGTATCAAAAGCCCATTGGCAAGTTCGTCCGTCGCGACGAGGCCGGGGTCATCGAAAACGGCGGCAACACCATCGCGACGCTGTTGGCCGAGGCCGAGACGGCTGGCCGGTTCGCGGTGCGCGAGCTGACCGCGGCACCGGGCGCTGCGCCCGTGCCGCAACTGCCGCTCTCCGACAATCGCTACGTCTTTGTCGTGGCCGGCGAGTGGGAGATCCAGGCCGGAAGCGAGAGCCGCACCGTGCGCGACGGGGTGGCGATATTCGTTCCGGCCGGGGCGGTCTATGCCGCGCGCCTCACCGGCACGAGCGAAGGCAGGCTTCTCGAAATCACTGCACCGGTTGCGCGAAACGGCTGAAGCGCATGCCGCTCGATCGAAACGAAGCGCTGGCGCGGGCGCGCAGACTGGTGCCGGTCCTGCGCGAACGGGCGCCACAGGGCGAAACGCTACGGCGTATGCCCGACGAGACCGTTGCCGACCTGATCGATTCCCAATTGCTGCGCCTGTGCCAGCCGGCAAGGTTCGGCGGATCGGAGCTCGGATGGGACGTGCTGTGCGAATCCTCGATCGAGCTCGGGCAGGGCGACGGCTCCCAGGCATGGGTCGCGAACATCTACGGCGAGCATCCAATGTTTGTTGCGTTGTTCGAAGACGAAGCGCAGCACGAAGTATGGGATGGTGATGCAAATGCACTGATCTGCGCCTCGATCATTCCGCCGCGCAACAGGGTTGAGCCCGTCAGCGGCGGTTTTCGGCTCGGCGGCCGCTGGTCTTTTGCCAGCGGTGTCCATCATGCGGCGTGGATCATTCTCGGCGATTTGGTCGCCGGCGATGTGGCGGATCATCGCCTGTTCCTCGTGCCGCGTGCCGAATATCGGATCGACGACGATTGGCACACCGTCGGCATGCTCGGTACCGGGAGCGCTAGCGTGGTGGTCGACGCGTTCGTGCCGGCGCACCGTGTGGTGGCGATGCGCGACATCACCGCCGGCAAGGCGCCGGGCGCACGCGTCAACAGCGCACCGCTTTATCGCATGCCGCTCCTAGGTTTTGCCCAATTGGCGCTGGCCGCGGTGCCGATCGGCATTGCGATCGGCATGATTGAGGATTTTCGCCGTTTCATCGCGGACCGCTCGAGCGGCGCGACACTGCCCACAGGCACAGAGCTGCTGCACGAGCGGTTCGCCGAAGCGGCGGCGGAAACGCGTGCCGCACAATTGCTGGTGATGGACGCGGCGAGGAAGAACACGGAGTTGCTGGAGGCTGGGGTGCCATTGGGAGAGGGCGACGCCGCTCGCACCATGCGCGATGGCGGCTATGCCGTAACGCTGGCGCGCCGAGCGGCCATGCACCTCTTCGAGGTGACGGGTGGCCGCGGGCTCTACCTGACGGCACCGTTGCAACGCGGCTTTCGTGACGTGCTTGGCGCCTCCGCCCACGGCAGCTTGGGCTGGCAACGCAATGCGCTGCGCTATGCGCAGTATGCGCTGAGCACAAGTCATGAATTTTAAGCTCTCGGACGAGCAGCGCGCGTTTCAGGAAGCGGCGCGCGCCTTCGCGGCTCGTGAAATGGCGCCGCAGGCACGGCGCTGGGACGAGGAGAAGATTTTTCCGGTTGAAACATTGCGCGCGGCCGCGGCGCTGGGTTTCGGCGGGCTCTATGTCAAAGAGGATGTCGGCGGCAGCGGACTTTCGCGCCTCGATGGCGCGATCATTTTCGAAGAGCTCGCGGCCGGCTGTGCTTCCACCGCGGCCTTCATCTCGATTCACAATATGGCAAGCTGGATGATCGACCGGTTCGGCGACGCGGCGCAACGGCGCAAATTTCTGCCGTCGCTCTGCTCGATGGCGAGATTTGCCAGCTATTGCCTGACGGAGCCCGACGCCGGCTCGGATGCCGCCTCTCTCATGACGCGGGCAATCCGGGACGGCGACCATTACGTTGTTAATGGCGCTAAGGCGTTTATTTCCGGTGGCGGCCAGTCCGATCTTTATGTTGCGATGGTGCGCACCGGCGGTGCCGGCGCCCGCGGAATTTCCTGCATCGTCGTTGAAAAGGACACGCCCGGCTTGATGTTCGGCGCGCAGGAGAAAAAGCTGGGTTGGAACTCGCAGCCGACCGCCATGGTGATATTTGAGGATTGCCGGGTGCCGCTCGCCAACCGCATCGGCGCCGAAGGCGAAGGTTTCAAGATCGCCATGCAGGGTCTCGACGGCGGACGCATCAACATTGGTGCCTGTTCACTCGGTGGCGCGCGGGCCTGCCTAGAATGCGCGCGCGAGCACGTCCTGACGCGCCGTCAGTTCGGCCAGCAGCTTGCCCGTTTTCAATCGGTTCAGTTCAAGCTGGCCGACATGGCCACCGAACTCGAGGCGGCGCGCCTCATGATCCGTCATGCGGCGGCCAGACTCGACGCCGACGATCCCGAGGCAACGCAATTTTGCGCGATGGCCAAACGCTACGCCACCGACGCCGGCTTTACCGTTTGCAACGAGGCGCTGCAATTGCATGGCGGCTATGGCTACCTGAAGGACCTGCCGATCGAGCGGTTTCTGCGCGACTTGCGCGTGCATCAGATCCTCGAAGGCACCAACGAGATCATGCGCGTGATCGTCGCGCGGCGCCTTCTCGGCGATGACTGACATCGTGGTCGACAGGCGCGACGGCGTTGCGCGCGTGGTTCTTAACCGGCCCGATGCCCTCAACGCGCTGACCCTGGACATGTGCCTTGCCCTCCACGCCTGGCTCGGTGAATGGCAGCACGATCCGAGCGTCGATGCAGTCCAGGTACGTGGGCAGGGCAGTCGCGCCTTTTGCGCCGGCGGCGACATTCGCCGCCTCTACGAGGAGCGCAGCGGCGACTATCCGCGACAATTCTACCGCGCAGAATACCGTCTCAACGCACGGCTGCACCGTTTTTCGAAGCCATACATCGCCTTCCTTGACGGCATCGTTATGGGCGGCGGCGTCGGGGTTTCGGTCCATGGCAGTCACCGTATTGCGACCGAGCATACGCTGTTCGCAATGCCAGAAACGGGAATCGGGCTTTTCCCCGATGTCGGCGGCAGCTATTTCCTTAGCCGCTGCCCTGGCGCGCTCGGCATGTATCTCGGTTTGACGGGCGCGCGGCTTGCGGCCGCCGATGCGCTCTATTGCGGCATCGCCCAATTTGTTGCGCCGTCGCAGAGCTGGGCGGCACTCAGCGGCACGGCCAGCGTTTCGCGCATTGCGCAACCAGCAGCGCCAGCGCAATTGGCACGCCACCGCGCGCTGATTGATCGATGCTTCGATAAAGACAGCGTCGAAGCGATCTTGGCGGCACTCGAAGCGGAACAGGATCGGTTCGCATCTGAAGCCCTCGTCGCCCTCGACGCTAAATCGCCGACGAGCCTCAAGATCACGCATCGCCAGATCCGCTTGGGATGCGATCTCGACTTTGACAGCTGCATGCGAATGGAATGGCGCATGGTCAACCGCGTCATCGCGGGTCACGATTTCTACGAGGGCACACGTGCGGCGATCATTGACAAGGACCGCAAGCCGCGCTGGCAGCCGGCGCGGCTCGAAGAGGTGACGGAGGCGGAGGTGGCGCGGTATTTCGCGCCGCTACCCGGCGATGAACTGCGCTTCGACTGGGAGCAATGAGATGGCGGCCATCGGCTTTATCGGTGTCGGCAACATGGGCGGGCCAATGGTCCGCAACCTCTTGAAGGCACGTCATCGCGTCACCGTGTTCGACCTTGCGCCCGCTGCGATCGAGCGATGCGTCGAGGCCGGCGCAGACGCGGCTCGCTCGATTCAGCAGGCCGCACACGACAACGATATTGTCATCACCATGTTGCCCGCGGGAAAGCAGGTGCGCGAGGTGTATCTCGGACAGCAGGGCATCCTCGGCGTGGCCCGGCCGGGGACGCTGCTGATCGATTCATCGACGATCGACGTTGCAACAGCGCGCGACGTCGGCGCCGCCGCTCAGAACGCGAACTTGCCGATGATCGACGCACCGGTCTCGGGCGGAGTCGGCGGGGCGCAGGCTGCGACCCTGACCTTCATGGTCGGCGGTCCGGAGGCTGCCTTTGTCAGCGCCAAGCCGATACTCGCGACGATGGGCAAGACCATTGTTCATGCCGGCAACTCGGGCAGCGGCCAGGCGGCGAAAATCTGTAACAACATGATCCTCGGCATCTCGATGATCGGCGTTTGCGAGGCGTTCGTTCTGGCCGAGAGACTGGGCCTCGACCGGCAGAAGCTGTTTGACATCGCGAGCACTTCCTCTGGTCAGTGCTGGTCGCTGACCAGCTATTGCCCGGTGCCCGGACCGGTGCCGACCTCGCCGGCGAATCGGGATTACGCCGCCGGGTTTACCGCCGATATGATGCTGAAAGATCTTCGCCTGTCCCAGGACGCGGCCGCTGCGACCCAGGCAAAGACCGCACTCGGCGCCCTCGCGGCACGGCTCTTTGAGGCATTCGCCTCGGCTGGGATGGGCGGCAAGGATTTTTCCGGGATCATCGAGCTGATCCGGAGCAGCGCCGGGTAAGGCGGGCAGCGCCTCGGTCGAGGAACAAAAGGCGGCGGCAGACCGGGGGTCGCGCAATCGACACGGCTCGTCCGCGGCGGGCCATTCCGGTCGCGCCGTGTCGCGGTCGACTATTGCCCGGCCATCACGTCGCCGAACAACTCCCACTTTTGGCCGTTGAAGCGCTCGAGCGCGGCTTCGACGATCGGATGGTACTGGCGAGGGCTCGTGAAAAAGCTGACGCCGGGCAGCAAACCGATCGGGTGGAAGTCCTTGAGATTGGCGGCCTGGCGCATGATGTTGCTGCGCGACAGGTCGTCGCCGCATTGTATCAGCACCTGCACCATAGCCTGCGCTTCGATATAGCCGTAGAGGAGGTAGGCGTTGGCCGGGTTTTCGCCGCGCAAGTATTTGGCGACGAAGGTGTTGTAGGGCTTCAGAGTGCCATCCTCGGTCCAGCGCGGATCACCCGGATCGAGGTAGCTGGTTGCGGTAATCAGCCCTTTCGCCTTGTCGAGCCCGGCGGGCGCGAGCACGGCCGGCACCGAATTCGCGGTGAAAGATATGAAATGCGTCGGGTGCCAGCCGAGGTCGTAAACCCCCTCGATCGCGTGGATGGCGTGCTTTGCCGTGGCCGCCGATATCAAGACGTTCGCTCCGGAAGCATGCAGCGCCTTCAACTGCGCCGCAATTGACGTATCGTTTTCCTCGTAGCTTGCGATCTTGACGACATGTTGATCGAAGCTGTCACCGAATACCTGACGTAAACCGGTCAGGTAGGACTTGCCAAAATCGTCATTGCGGTAGAGCACGGCGACCTTGGCCTGGGGCATGTCGATGAGGATCTTCCGGCCGTAGATCTGCGCCTCGATGCGATAGAGCGGGGTGCCGCCTATCGTCCACGGATAGTGCCGGAAATCGCCCGCGACATCGGCCCCGGTGAAGGTGAAGAGCTGCGGTATCCCGTTTTGGTTGAGGTAGTCACGGATTTCCAGGTTCGGGCTGGCGCCCTGAACCGAGAAGATCGCGGCGACTTTGTCGCGATCGATGAGCTCCTTCGTGAGCGCCACCGTCTTTTTGGGATCATAGGTATCGTCGCGGCTCACGAGCACGAGCTTGCGGCCGTTCACGCCGCCCTGATCGTCGATCATTTTAAAGTAGGCGGCTTCTGCCCGCCCGACCGCGCCGAGGATCGCCGCCGGACCCGAATAGGGTTGGGTCTGACCGATCCGGACTTCCCCGTCGGTCACGCCAGGCGCGTTCTCGGCCCAGGCCGCTGGCGCGACAAGGCACCAGCTGCCGATGAGTGCGGCGGCGATTTTTCGCGGCATGTTTGGCGTTCCCACAGTGGTCCTATCACTTAAGGCATGACGCGGCCATTGCCAATCGTCGATCATCCTTCCGTCACGGCGGCGCCTGCGATATGGAAAGGCGCCGCGCAGGGGACCGACATGGATGACAGTATCGAGATACCTGAAGGCCATCTGGAACACATGGCTCGCGCCACACATCAAAGCGGCGGGCTGGTACGGTGGATCGCGATCTTTACGGCGGTAATTTCGACAATCGGCGCTTTGATCGGGCGCCAGGCCGAAGAGATCGCCAACTCGGCGATCCTCCTCAAAAACGAGGCGGCGCTCAAAAAGACCGAGGCCGCCGACCAGTGGAACTATTACCAGGCGGTCAGCACGAAGGGCCATTTGGCGGAATTGGCGATGGCGCTGGTACCGCCCGAACAGCGTCCGCCCTTCGCCGAGAGGATCAAGAAGTATGAAGCGCAAAAGACCGATATCAGGCGGCAAGCGGACAAGCTCGAGGCGCTATCCGCCAAGGCCAATGCCGACAGCGCCGCGCTGTCGGGCCCGCGTGGCAATTACATGTACGCGTTGGCGCTCTTGCAGGTGGCGATCAGCGTCGTCTCGGTCACGGTCTTGACCCGGCAGCGATGGCTCTTTGGCGTCGCCATCGTGCTGAGCGTGGTCGGGCTCGTCACCGCCGGCATCGCCTATCTGGGCACTCCCTGACGCGTTAGACGGCGCGGCATGACGCGGCTTTTCCCCGAGCGGTTCGACCATCTCGCCGCCACCTATTGGCTGCCGCCCGAGCGGACGCCCGGCGGCGACGCTGCCGATCTGACGGTGGTCACAGGCTATTTCGACATCGGTCGCGGCGGCTGGCGCGGTAGGGTGAAGGGCCATGAGATCCCTCCTTGGATCGCCCGCACCAATCAAGACTATCTGGCCCATTTTCGCCTGCTTGCGCGCCTCAGGAACGAGATGATCGTGTTCACCGAGCCACGGTTTGCCGGTGAGGTTCTCGCGGCGCGCAAAGACAGCGGTCTCGAGGCCTCGACCGTGGTGATAACCCTGGACCGGCCCTTCGAGCGCGACCCGATCCTGGCCGCGACCCGGGCACGCATCGACGCGGCGATGCGCAACCGGATGCTCGACTTTGTAGAGCTGCCCAACAAACCCGAGGCCTTCTCGGCGGACTACGTCCTGGTAACGGCGCTGAAACCCGTGCTGACCACCGCGGCACTCGATCTCGGCCTGGTGACGAGGCGGCAATTGGCCTGGCTTGATTTTTCCTATTGCCGCGAGCCGCAGAGCTTCAACCCCGATTTTCCCTGGCGTTATGACTGCGGCGACCGGCTCCACGTCTTTACCATCGAGACGCCGGACGGTCGCACCGCCAGCGAGATGGTTCGTACCGCCTATTGCCCGTTTCATGGCGCGCAGGTGTTTGGTCCGCGGGCGCTGTGGCCGCGCTTGCGCGGGCTGTTCGAGGCGACCTTGACCGAGCTGCTGGCCGCCGATCTCGCCGATGACGATCAGGGCTTGTTGCTCATGGCATGGCGCGCCGAGCCGCACTTGTTTGCGGTGCATGCGGTGCCGAGACGCGATCGCTTCTGTGCGCTGCGCCTCTATAACGACGCGGTACCGCCGGACCAAATACCACCGCCCGCGCGCGGCAGCGCGCGCACGCCGAAACAGCGCCTGCTCAACGAGGTTGAACGATTGAAGCGGCGCCTTCGCGTGTCGTGATCGCGTCCGCCTCGAGCTGAATAAGGCAAAAACGCGTCGCCGCGAAGAGGCCGCCGCCGCGACCGCGCGGTCGCGGCGCCAACGGAGCGATGGTGATGACAGTCTCGGTCAATCGCCCAGCGTTTTGAAGGGCGACAGCTCGGCTTCGAGCTCCGTCATATTGTGCTCAAGCGCGCGCGTCTCCCGTTTGAGGAAATCGCCGACCGCGGCGGCGAAATTCGCGTCGCGGATCCAGTGCGCGCTATAGGTATGGCAGGGCAGGTACCCGCGCTGGATCTTGTGCTGACCCTGCGCACCGGCCTCGACGCGCTGCAGGCCGCGTTCGATCGCGAACTCGATGGCGCGGTAGTAGCACGCCTCGAAATGCAGAAACGGGACATCGACCACGCACCCCCAATTCCGGCCATAAAGCGTGTCGGAGCCAATGAGATTGAGCGCGCCCGCGACATAACGCGCTCCCTTTTTTGCCATCACCAACAGCACGCGATCGGGAATCCGCTTGCCAATGAGGTCGAAGAATTCGCGCGTGAGGTAGGCCGAGCCCCATTTGCGGTCCGAGGTCGACATGTAGAAGCGAAAGAACACGTCCCAATGCCGAGGCTCGATGGCGTCGCCTGTCAGCATTTCGATCTCGATGCCGTTGGCGTTGGCTTCCCGGCGCTCGCGCCGTATCTGCTTACGCTTCCGGGAATTGAGCGCTTCAAGAAACGAGTCGAAGCTCTCGTAGCCGTCATTCTGCCAATGGAATTGCTGGCCGACGCGTTGCAGGAAGCCGGCATCGCCCAGCTGCCGCCATTCTCCCTCCGTCGGAAAAGTGACATGGAGCGACGACACTTTGTGCCGCCTCGCCAGCCCGACCATGGCGGCGATCAGAGCCTCGGCGGCGCCATCGGGCGCGTCCGGACGCAGCAGCAGGCGCCGGCCCGTCACCGGTGTGAACGGTACGGCGCATTGCAGCTTCGGATAATAGCGCCCGCCGGCGCGCTCGTAGGCTGCGGCCCAGCCATGATCGAAGACATATTCGCCATAGGAATGGCTTTTGAGATAGAGCGGTGCGACACCGATGATGCAGCCGTTCGCATCCTCGAGAGCGAGGTGCTGCGGCAGCCAGCCGCTCTCGGCCGTTGCCGAGCCGCTGGCTTCGAGTGCTTGAAGAAAGGCATAGGACAGAAACGGATTGTCGGTGCCGGCGCAGGCATCCCAGGCGCCGCCGCCGATCGTGTCGACGGCGCGGTGGGCCTTGACGGTTAACTGATCGCCGCCGTCCGGCATGGCTATTTCACCTGAAAGAGACCTTCGACCTCGACCGCGGCGCCCCCCGGCAGGGCATTGACCCCGACCGCAACCCGTGCGTGCTTGCCGCGGTCTCCGAACACTTCGACCATCAGATCGGAGCAGCCGTTCATCACCCGTGGCTGGTCGGTGAACGCCGGCGCCGAATTAACGTAGCCGCAGAGCCGCACGCAGCGGACGACCCGGTCGAGCTCGCCATCGAGGGCTTGGCGCAGCTGTGCGATAAGATTGAGGCCGCAAAGCCGCGCCGCGAGCCCGCCCTGCTCGAAATCCAGCTCCTGGCCGCATTTGCCGCGAAAGCGGATCTCGCCATTCCACTGGCAGATCTGGCCGGCAATGTAGATGAGTTCGCCGATTTGCACCGTCGGCAGATAATTGGCCACCGGCGGCGCGGCGCGTGGCAGTTCGATAGCGCGCGCGGCGAGGCGGGCTTCGATTTTTCCGGCCATTTAGGGATGGTCCTTCCACTGCATCCGTACCAGGATAGCGCGCCGCGCGGCTGAGTGAAACCATGACGGGCCAGGAACGAGCGAATTCGGTGTCATATCGATGGGTTTTGCCGGTACTTGCGGCTGTGGCATTCATCGCGCCGGCGCAGGCACGGGCCGCCATCGTCGGCGATACCGCGGTGCCTTACAGCGCCACGCGTATCGTCACTGTCGACGGCAAGGAGTATCGGGGCAAGGTCTTCGCCGTCCCCGGCAAGCAGCGCCACGATGTCGATATCAAT
Organism: Alphaproteobacteria bacterium; assembly: GCA_030041335.1. Classification (GTDB taxonomy): domain Bacteria; phylum Pseudomonadota; class Alphaproteobacteria; order ATCC43930; family CGMCC-115725; genus JAATGI01. Next base: position 42,720 of record JASHOB010000181.1, read on the forward strand.
GGGTTGGCGCTCAGTCTCGTCTTGGATATTGCCGGTGGCGCCGGCGTTGTTGCCGTGCCGGCATTGCATTCGTATGTCGATTTTCCGCTGCCGCCGCTGCTGGCGGAGCTCGACCGGCGACGGCTCGAGGGCCACGCGGCCGGCGAGGAGCGGATCGCGGGGTTGCCGGCCGTCAAATATCGAATCGAGTATACCGCCAGCGACGGTTCGCGCGGCATCGGCTTCATCTGGCTGACGCGCGACAATATTCTGTTGCGCATTGACGGACGAATCGAGCGGCCCGGGCACCGGCCGATGACCGTCACGATGCGGCTCGACGACCTTCGCTTGGGTCCACAGGACGATGAATTGTTTGACATCACGAACGGCTTGAAGGAGCTGCCTTACCAGGCGCTTGAGATGCTGTTGAATCTAAGGCTGAAAGCGCATCGCCACTGAATGTTGTTCAATCCAGTCACGGCCCGCGCTCCAGTCAAGGGTCGGCAAATCGGCGATATTGGCGAAAAAATAGTCGAACCGCTTATCCGCCAGTTCGGCTTGCCGATCGGCGAGCCGCGCACCGTCCTTAAGCACGCGCACGATTCCGACGCCGTGATCGATCTTGAGAAGCTTGAACTCGAGTTCCGGCGATTGCGCCAGCTCGAACGCGACCTTCCACACATCGCCGGTCCAGCCCAGCGAAATGCGCGGCACATGCTCTTCGAGCCAGTCGAGGGGCCACATATCGTGCAGCACGATCCAGCCGGTGCGGCCGACGCAGCCCAAGGCATTAACGACATCGCGCCTGGTCTGCGGGTAGGTGTGCAAGCCGTCAATAAAGACCAGGTCGTACCGCGCCTCATTGAGCGCAAAAAAAGCGTCGCTCGTCATGCGATGGGTCCCGCCGCGTTGCGGGTCGATTCCGACCTTGTCCTTGGCGATTACCGCGTCGAACAATTCATTGTCATCGCAGCCGATTTCGAGATAGCGCATCGCCGGCCGGTGCGCGAGCAAAAGGTTCACGACCGCGATGCGGTTGAAGTTTATGGCGCGCCAGTCGATGTCGAACCGGCGCGCATCGGCGAGGCCCTGATATCGTGCCTGAAGCCGCTGATATTCACGTTGTTTCCGCTGGTCGCGAGAACGGCGGAGCAGCCGGTCTGAAAGGGACTTTGGCATCGTCTCGAGGCTAACGTAGCACCGGCGGTCGAGGCAACGGCGGCTGGACACCGCGATTGCGGTCACCTAGCCTCGGCCCTTGAGGCCCATGAAGCGGATCGCGATTTTCGCGCACTATGATGGCGACGCCGTCATCGACGAATATGTTCTCTATTATCTCCGTGGCCTGCGCGCCGTGGCGGATCGCGTGCTGTTCGTCTCGGATGGAGCGCTGCCGCCGGCAGAAACGGCCAAACTCGGCGGTCTCGCCGAGTTGGTCGCGACCGGACGCCATGGCGAATATGATTACGGGAGCTGGAAACGGGGCCTCGCCTTTATCGGCGACGGGATCGGTTCCTGGGATGAAATCATCCTCGCCAACGACTCTTGCTATGCGCCGGTATTTCCCTTTGAGGATGCGTTCGCCCGCATGGCGGGCGAGCCATGCGACGTTTGGGGCCCGACCGGCTACCGCGACCGGGACGGACTAAAATTCCTCAACAGTTATTTTCTTGTGTTTCGCCGCACTGTCCTCAACGGCGCCGATTTTTGGGAATTCTGGTCGGGGATAAGGCCGCGTGCCAGCAAGGACGAGGTCGTTGGCGACTATGAGATGGGTCTCAGCCGCATGCTGTTGGCACGCGGTTACCGGCTCGGCACGCTGGTGCCACCCGATCAGGTCGATCTGCCAGTCCACGGCGATTACGCGCGCCGCCTGATGGTGATGCACCGCTCGTCCTGGCTGAAGGTAAGCCTGTTCCGCGACAATCCCACACGTGTGCCTCGTCTCGGGGATGTGCTAACCGCGATCGACCGCTTCTATCCCCGGCGCTTGATCGACGCCCATCAGCTTCGCCTGACCCAGACAGACGATCCCTGCCATTATCACTTTTGGCTCGGTGCTTTTCGTTGGTCGTGGCGGGACGGCCGGACCTTGCGAATCATCGGGCGGACGCGACGCGACCGGTGGTGGAAGCTTTATGTGCAGCTGTTTGGCTTGACGGTCTTTGCTTTTGTCCTGCCGTTAGCGCGGCGACAATGACCGCGCCATGAACCGGATCGCGATTTTCGCGCACTACGACCGCGACGCCGTCATCGATGACTATGTGCTCTACTACCTGCGCGGCTTGAAGGAGGTGGTGGCACGCCTCCTTTTCGTTTCGGACGCGCCGCTCGCCCGGCCCGAGACCGGCAAGCTCGAAGGACTGGCCGAGCTGGTTTCGGCGGCGCCTCACGGCGAGTACGATTTTGGCAGCTGGAAGCGCGGCATCGGCTTTCTCGGATCCCAGCTCTGCCAGTGTGACGAGCTGGTCCTGGCCAATGATTCGTGTTATGCGCCCGTTGTTCCGTTCCAAGTCGTGTTTGCCCGGATGGCCGAGAGCGAATGCGACGCCTGGAGCGGTACCGCCACCGGCGACAAGGGCCAGGTCAGGCACCTCAACAGCTATTTCCTCGTCTTTCGCCGCCGCATTCTGGTCGATCCGGCATTCACCGCCTTTTGGCGGGGTGTGACGTCGCAGCCGACCAGCGAGGAGGTGGTCACCCATTACGAAAACCGACTGAGTGAAATGCTCGCCGGTCGCGGCTACCGGCTCGGCAGCTTTGCGGCACCCGATCGGCTGCCGCTGGTTCTGCTGGGCGATGCGGTCAAGGGTTTGCCCGGGGACCGCCTGCCGTGGCTCAAGGTGAAGTTATTTCGCGACAATCCGCTGCATGTTGCAGAGCTGGGCGCCGCTCTTCCCGCGATCGATCGCGACTATCCGCGCCGCTTGATTGACGCGCATCAGCGCCGCCTTATCGGCACGGCCGATCCCGCCCACTATCATTACCGGCTTGGACCGTTCCGCCGGCGGTGGCGATTTTTAGCGGTCATGGCGCGGACGCGGCGCCACCGGTGGTGGAAATTGCAAATCCAGCTCTTTGGCATTCGGGTCTTCGCCATGGCTCTGCCCCTGCGGCGACGGCACTAGAAATTTCTTTTATTATTAGTGATTTATTTAAATATTGTTTTGGGTGATCTGAGGGTGCGCCCGAGACCGACGAGAAACCGCTGATTGTGCTCGATGGAGCGCAAGATTGCGCCCGCATTTGCGCTGGTGTTTTGGTATTTTTGCAATAACATCAAGATAAAAGACAGCACGCTTGGTGTGCTGCATTAGCACGAGTGCCGTGATCGGGCCGGGAGCAGCTGGTATCGTGGCATCAAGGCGCCCCTCTCCGTCGTGAGAGGGGCGGTCTTTTTGGGCGGCGAATCGCGCCGCGGTCATTGCGAAAAAAAGAGGGGCGCGGCGTGCGCCGCGCCCCAATTTCTGCCTCATTGCCATTGCACGGGCCGGGAGGCTTAAGCCGGTGTAATGCTGCGACTAGCTGCAGCCGCTTGTGCTGCCGCATGTGTCGCATTTGAGGCAGGTTCCGTTCCTTACCAAGGTGAAATTACCGCACTCGCCGCAACTGTCGCCTTCGTAACCCTTGATCCGCGCGGCGCGAATCTGGGCCACCCGCGCCGTGACCGCCGGCGAATCGTCTTCGACCTGCGCCTCGGCCACTGCCAGGCTGGTCTCAGGCATCGCGTTGAGGGCGAGGGCATTGTTGCCGTCGCGCGACGTTGCCGGCGTGGCGCCGTGGCTGACGCCGCCATGGAGCAGGGTGAGCTTGCTGCGCACATAACCGGCAACCACGCCGCGCGGCACGACATGGTCAACGCGGCCGCCGAGGCCGGGCAAGTTGGCTTCGGCATGTCCCTTGCCGACCGTGTCGGGTGTCAGATCCGCGGGCTGGACGTGCGCCAGGTCGTTCCGGCCCAAATACGAAATCGCGAGCTCGCGGAAGATGTAGTCGATCAGCGAGGTCGACATTTTGATGGTGTCGTTGCCTTCGACCAAGCCGGAGGGCTCGAAGCGGGTGAAGGTGAAGGCCTCGACAAATTCCTCGAGCGGCACGCCATATTGCAGACCGATCGAAATCGCGATGGCGAAATTGTTCATCAGCGAGCGAAAGGCCGAACCTTCCTTGTGCATGTCGATGAAAATTTCGGCGAGACTGCCGTCTTCGTACTCCCCGGTGCGCAGATAGACCTTATGGCCGCCCACCACCGCTTTCTGGGTATAACCCTTGCGGCGCTGCGGCAGGCGTTTGCGCTCGACCGTGCGTTCGGCAATGCGCGCCGCGATCTTCTCCGCCACCAGCGGGATGCGCTCGGCCGGCCCCTTGTCCATCAGCTCGGCGATGGCGTCGTCATCCTCGTCGCGATCGTTTTCCAACAGCGACGCTTGCAGAGGCTGCGACAATTTTGAGCCGTCTCGGTAGAGCGCGTTGGCCTTAAGACCCAGCTGCCAGGAGAGCTGATAGGCTTTCTTGCAATCCTCGACGGTTGCGGCGTGCGCCATGTTGATGGTCTTGGAGATGGCACCCGAGATGAAGGGCTGTGCCGCCGCCATCATGCGGATGTGGCTTTCCCACGACAGCAGCCGCCGGCCGTGGCGGCCGCAGGGATTGGCACAGTCGAACACCGGCAGGTGTTCCGGCTTCAGAAAGGGTGCGCCTTCAAGGGTCATGGCGCCACAGCAATAAGTGTTGGCCGCCTCGATCTCGGCTTTGGTGAAGCCGAGTGCCGTCAGCATATCGAAACCGGGGTCGTCGAGCTGCGCTTGACTGAAGCCAAATGCGGCTTTGCAGAACGCCTCGCCCAGCGTCCATTTGTTGAAGGCGAATTTGACATCGAACGCGGCGGCGAGAGAACCCTCCACGGCGGCAAGCGCTTCGTCGTTGAAGCCTTTGGCCTGCAGGGTTTCGTGGTTGATCGCCGGCGCCTGTTCGAGGCTGCCGTGGCCGACGGCATGGCATGTGATGGCGGAGATCGCCGCAGGGTCGTAGCCGAGCGCTTTCAGCGCCAGCGGCACCATGCGGTTGATGATCTTGAAATAGCCGCCCCCGGCCAGCTTCTTGAACTTGACCAGCGCGAAATCTGGTTCAATGCCGGTCGTGTCACAATCCATGGCCAGGCCGATCGTGCCGGTCGGCGCGATCACGGTCGCCTGTGCGTTCCGATAGCCGTTCGGCTTGCCAAGCTCGAGCGCCCGATCCCAGGCGCGACGCGCCGCCGCGACCATACTGGGCTCGGGGCAATTGGCGGCGTCGAGCGGCACGGGCAAAATGGTGAGGCCTTCATAACCGTCCGACGCGCCGTGTGCCGCACGGCGATGATTGCGGATCACCCGCAGCATCGCTTCACGATTGGCGGCGTAGCCGCGGAAAGCGCCGAGCTCGCCTGCCATCTCGGCCGAGGTTGCATAGCACACGCCGGTCATCAGCGCGGTGATGGCGGCACACAGCGCGCGGCCCGCATCGCTGTCGTAGGGCAAGCCCATCGCCATCAACAAACCGCCGAGATTGGCGTAGCCCAAGCCGAGGGTCCGGTATTCGTAGGACAGGCGCGCGATCTCCTTGGAGGGGAACTGCGCCATCAGCACCGCGATCTCGAGCGCGATGGTCCAGAGCCTGGCCGCATGCTCGAAGGCCGGCGTGTCGAACGACCCTGGTTCACGGCGGAACGCGATGAGGTTGAGCGAGGCAAGATTGCACGCCGTGTCGTCGAGGAACATGTATTCCGAGCATGGGTTCGACGCATTGATGCGGCCGCTGGCGGCACAGGTGTGCCACTCATTGATCGTGGTATCGAATTGCACGCCGGGATCGGCACTAGCCCAGGCGGCGTAGGCGATCTTCTCCCACAATTCGCGCGCCTTCAGCGTCTTGTGTACCTTGTTGTCGGTGCGGCGGATCAGGCTCCATTCGCCATCACTCTGCACCTTGCGCAGAAAGTCGTTAGTGAGACGCACCGAGTTATTGGAATTCTGGCCGGCCACCGTGAGATAGGCCTCCGAATCCCAGTCGGTGTCATAAGTCCTGAAGTCGATTTCGGTATAACCCTGCGCCGCGAACTGGATAACGCGCTGGATGTAGTTCTCCGGAACCGTCGCGCGGCGCGCGAACCTGATTTCCTGTTTGAGCGTCGGGTTTTTGGCGGGATCAAAACGACCGGCACCGAGCGACTTGGCCGCCTTGTCGTGGCAGGCCTGCATCACGCGGCGCAAATGCTTCTGCACCACCTTGGAACCGGTCACCAGAGCGGCGACCTTCTGCTCCTCGATCATTTTCCAGTCGATATAGGCTTCGATATCGGGATGATCGATGTCGACGGTCACCATCTTGGCGGCGCGTCGCGTGGTGCCGCCCGACTTGATGGCCCCGGCCGCCCGGTCGCCGATCTTGAGAAAGCTCATCAAGCCCGAGGAACGTCCGCCGCCTGACAGTTTCTCGCCGTCGCCGCGCAACTTGGAAAAGTTGCTGCCGGTGCCGGAACCGTATTTGAAGAGGCGCGCCTCGCGTACCCACAGTTCCATGATGCCGCCTTCATTGACGAGATCGTCGGCGACCGATTGGATGAAGCAGGCGTGGGGCTGTGGATGTTCGTAGGCGCTCGTGGACACCGTCAGTTCGCCCGTCTCGAAATCGACGTAGTGATGCCCCTGCGCCGGGCCATCGATGCCATAGGCCCAATGGAGGCCGGTATTGAACCATTGCGGCGAGTTCGGCGCCGCCATCTGCGTCGCCAGCATGAAGCGCATTTCGTCAAAGAAGGCGCGCGCATCCGCTTCGTGATCGAAATAGCCGCCCTTCCAGCCCCAGTAGGTCCAGGTGCCGGCCATGCGGTCGAAGACTTGTTTGGCGCTTTGTTCCAGACCGTGGCGATCGGCAGCGGGTAGATGGGCAAGCGCGGCCTCGTCCGCGGTCCTGCGCCACAGCCAATCGGGGACGCCGCTCTCGATCACCGGCTGCAGCCGTGCCGGCACCCCAGCCTTGCGAAAATATTTTTGCGCCAGCACGTCACACGCCACCTGGCTCCACGATGCCGGCACTTCGATGTCGGGCAACTGAAAGACGAGCGAACCGTCCGGGTTGCGGATTTCGCTGGTGGCTTGCCGGAATTCGATCCCTTCGTAGGGATCGTGGCCAGTTTGGGTAAAACGCCGCTCGATGCGCATCACAGTCCCCCGTACCAAGGTCGCGGGCTTTTTTTTCCAGCGCCGGAATTGATCGTCGTCGGACGATGCTCCGTCTTAAGGGGGGTCGGCGTCAACTAGATTTTGTGCGTGCCGCGAAGATTTTTCTATATGTGGTGTTTTAGAGACCTTCAAATCAGGGCAGCCGTCACGCGCCTGCCCGCTTGGAGCGGGCATAGTGGCGCTTTGCCTTGGCGCGGTTGCCGCACGAATTCATATCGCACCAGCGCCGCGTGCCGCCTTTGCTGTGGTCCATGAACAGCCACAGGCACTCTTCGTTGGCACAGCGCCTCAGGCGGCGGTTATCGGCATAAGTGAGCAAATCGGCGGCCGACCATAACACCGGCGCCAGCAGAGCAGGAATCGTCGGTACCGCGTCATGGGCCGCCCAACCAAATCCCTTCGCTCCGCGAATCAAGCGCAGGCGCGGCGGCGTCAGCGCCAAAGCGCGGTTCAGTTGCTCAAGGTCGCTTGCCATCACCGTCTCACCCGCCGCGATTGCGGTGAAGATGCGGTAGATCGTCTCGCGCAGGGCGATGGCTTCCTTGGCGGCCCGCGCCGTCGCGGCCGGATGTTCGCCCGCCCGCGCGCGAGCGCCTGATATGAGCGCCGGCGCCGAGCCCGAGTGCCGCTCCAGCCAAACCAGCAAATCATCGAAATTGCGCAGCGTTTCCGTCGGTTCCGCACGGCCGCGCCAATAGCGCGTGTTGATGAAGGCGAGGCACAGATCTTCCGCCGGCGCCGCCAGCGCGAGCCCATGGTTTCGCGAATGTTCGGCGGCGGCCATGAAACGACTTTCTAACCCTCCAGGTGGTTGACTCCGGGGCGTGCGCCCGGCTATATATAACCATCAACCAGGTTAGACAAGCGCTACCGTTCGAAGGAGGCACGTCATGCTGGATCATGTCTCGATTGGGGTTCGCGATATTGCCCGTTCCAAGCGGTTCTACGACGCCACGCTGAAGCCGCTCGGCTTCGCCTGCAAAAGCGCCGACGCCGGCAGCCTCGGTTATGGTGCCACGGACACGATAGGTTTGTGGATCGGCGTGTCGGATCACCCGGTGCCGCCGCACGATCAATCCAACCTGCATTTCTGCTTCGCGGCTCCGAGCCCGCAAAGCGTCGATCAGTTTCATGCGGCCGCCCTGAGGCACGGCGGACGCGACAATGGCCGGCCCGGGCCCCGCGCCGATTACGGGCCAAATTACTATGCCGCCTTCGTCATCGATCCCGATGGCTACCGGCTCGAGGCGCATTGCGAGAAGGCCTGATGTCAGGGGGCGCTTGATGTCTGCGAGCCAGCGCCTGTTGCGGCGGATAGGCGATACCGATCGCCCGTCGCGGCGGCCGTTGATGGAAGCGTGTTTATCGCCACGCGTCGGCTTGGGTCCGGCGCCATCGCCTGCCGCCTCGGTGCCGGGGCGGGTGGTTGCCACGATCGGGCTGTGGCGCCGCCGCGCCTACGAGCGCCAGTTGCTGGCCCAGTTCGGCGAGCGCGAGCGCCACGATCTGGCATTGACCCTTGCCGATGTTATGAGGGAAGTGGCAAAGCCCTTTTGGCGTGGTTGAGTAGAGGCAAAGGACATGGCGTTTGATGCCCAGGTCGCGATCCGCGCGTTGACCAAAAGCGATCCCGTATTGGGGCGCGCCATCCGGCAGCATGGGGTGTTCGCACTCAAGCTCAGACATGGACGGACACCGTTCTCGTTGTTGACGCGAGCGGTGATCAATCAGCAGCTCTCGAACAAGGCGGCGGCGACGATCGAAGCGCGGCTGGTCGCGACCCTGGGCGGCGGATTGACGCCGCAAGGCGTCCTTGCTGCCGGCTTGGACCGGCTGCGCGGCGTCGGCCTGTCGCGCGCCAAATCATTGGCCTTGCAGGATCTCGCCGGCCGGACCTTGGACGGCACCATTCCCAGCTTTCGCAAATTGAGTCGCATGAGCGACGACACGATCGTCGAACACCTGACGCAAGTGCGGGGTATCGGTCTGTGGACCGCACAGATGTTTCTGATATTTTCGCTGGCGAGGCCCGACGTGATGCCGGCGCAGGATCTGGGCGTGCGAAAAGGCTTTCAGCTGCTCTATGGCCACCGTGAATTGCCGTCGGCGCAGTCCGTGCTCTCCCATGCCGAGATTTGGCGACCTTGGCGGACCGTGGCTACCTGGTATTTGTGGCGCGCCGCCGACGGTACCGGGAAGCCGATCACTTGAGGCCCCCTCGTCCTTCGTTGCTGCGGGATCGGCACCGGGAGGTTCGCAGGCACTATCTGGCGCGGGCGCCCAGACTGCACCCGAGAAGGGCGCGTGCCGTGCCCGCCGCTTCCGGGCAATCTCGTGCGCAACCGCGATTTGGCGGCACCGCGCATAGCTGCGGCATCGTCCCGAGATTGACGCGACAATGCAGCGCCCGCACAATGAGCGCCAATGACGCGGGTGGAGCCACCACATGCATAAGATCGCCATTCCGGAAAGCATCATCGCCGGCGCATTGCAGCAGCGCGGCAAGCTCAATCGCTACGAGCGCATCGTCGGACCACAAACGGCGTTGGTTGTCATCGATTTGCAGAACGTGTTCATGCTTCCGGGCGCAGCAGTCGAGGTACCGACCGCGCGCGAGATCATTCCCAATGTCAATCGGCTCGCTGCGGCAACGCGCCATGCCGGCGGCAAGGTGGTGTGGGTGCAGATGACCCTCAACGACCAGGAGGAAAGCTGGAGCGTGTTCTTCGAAGGGGATCGCCGGCGGGAGGCATTCAGGGAACTGCAACGTGGCAGCCATGGTCATGCGCTCCACGGCGCTCTCGACGTCAAAGCGGACGATCTCGTCATCGAGAAGCGCCGCTATAGCGCGTTCATTCAAGGTTCGTCGGCCATCGACAAGATTCTGCGGGGCTTTGGGATCGACACGGTGATCATCGTTGGTACGCTAACCAATGTATGTTGCGAATCCTCGGCGCGTGACGCGATGATGTTGAATTACAAGCTTGTGTTCGTTGCCGACGCCAACGCGGCACTGAGCGATGCCGAGCATAATGCCACACTCGGCACGATCCTGCGTGTGTTTGGCGATGTCGCGACGACCGACGAGACGATTGCTCGCTTGGTACCGACGCATCGATTCTCAGTTGCCGCGGCGGGAGACTAAGCGCCCGTTTCCTATCTAATGAGGAGGGGCGCGATCGCGAACGCGCCCGGGGGCGCGGTCATGAGCGTCAGCGCCTCCAGGTAGGGACGCACGAGGGCCACCACGTCGCTGGCGGGGCTGCGGTCGACGAGGCGCGACCACAATGTGCGGCGTGCTTTGGGAAACGGTTGCAGTGTCACGCCGCTGCCGAGATCGATGCCCGCTCTGTGCTTCGCCAGATCGAGGGCGACATCGAAACCGCCCATTGCATCCACCAATCCGTTTGCCCGCGCTTCTTCTCCAGTCCACACCCGGCCCTTGGCGACCGCTTCGACCTTGACGGCGTCAAACTTGCGGCCTTGAGCAACACGGCTTTTGAAGCCGGCGTAGGTGTCGTCGATCAGTTTACCGAGACGCGCATAACCCTCGGGCGTATAGTCCCGCGTGACGGCGGAGACGTCGGCATTGGCTCCGACCTGATCCGAATCCCAATTTATCCCGAGCTTTTCGGACATGGCGCCGATGGAGAACTTGCCGCCGACGACGCCGATTGAACCGGTCAATGTCGCCGGCTCGGCGACGATCGCATCGGCGTTTGCGGCGATATAGTAGCCCCCCGACGCGCCGAGATCGCCCAGGCTTGCAACCAGGGGCTTGCCGGCTTTCTTCGCTGGCAGGGTTGCCTCCCAGATCGTCTCCGACGCAACGGCTGAACCGCCCGGGCTGTTGATACGGAGCAGGATCGCGCGCACGCTCGGGTCGGCGGCCGCCTCGCGCAAGCCGTCGGCGACGTCGTCGGCGCCGACGGCCGTTGCTGCGGCGAGCGGCGCGGGGCTGGTGCTGCCGGGCAGAATCAGTCCGTCGACATCAATGACGGCGATGACGGGACCGCTCCGGTGCGGCGATCCCGCCGCTCTAAGATAGTCTTGGATGCTGATCGTCCTGTTGCCGCCGCTGGCATTGATCCGAGCGGCCGCGTAGATATCGTCGCGACCGCCGATATGGTCGATGAGCCCAGCCTTGATCGCCTCGTCGGTCAAAAACGGTCCCTGATCGATCAGCTTACGGACGTCGCTTTCGACGAGATGGCGTCGCTCGGCGATACCGCGAACGATCTGCCCGACCAGCGAATTCAACAGGTCGTCGGTCTCTTCGCGCTGCGCCGGCGTCATTGTTTTGTCGGTGAACATGCTCATCGCCGTTTTGTATTGCTCGCGATGATCAAAGGTTGCCTTGATGCCGGCCTTATCGAGGAGGTCATGAAAAAAAGGTTGCTCGGCGCGCAATCCCACGAGGCCGAGCACGCCAAAAGGCTGCAGCCAAATCTCGTCGCAGCTGGTCGCGAGGTAGTAGCTGCCCGTGCCCCCGCCCATCTCGCCGAAACTTTCGGCGTAAGCGTAGGCGAATTTGCGGTTGGCTCGGAAGCCGGCGATGCTGTCGCGCAATTCCTGAATCTGCGCGAGTTGGAAACCTCCCGAGCCGAGATGGATGATCATGCCTTTGACGCGGCCGTCGCTCGCTGCCATCCCAATCGTCTCGATGGTCTGTCGCAACGATGGTTTGGTGCCAAACAGCGCCTGTTCCCAGACTGATGTCGGTGGCCCGTCGGTCAGCGGCTCGGTGAGGTCGAGTGTCAGCACGCTGGTGTCGCCGATGGCGGGACCCGTGGGCAAGAACCATAGCCGCAGGGCGATCCCGAGGACGATCATGAGGAACACGACGAAGCCGAACCAGGCGAAGAATCCGCCGACGATGCGGCGGAGCAGGGAGCGGTGCATCAGGCAGTTCCGCTGCGGTAGGCGCGGTCGCGCAGCAGATGGTCCGCCAGGACGATTGCCATCATGGCTTCTCCTACCGGCACAGCGCGAATGCCGACGCAGGGATCGTGACGACCTTTGGTCGCAATCTCGGTTTCACGACCCAGTGTGTCGATCGTCCGGCGCGGGATCAGGATTGAGCTTGTCGGCTTCACCGCGAAGCGGACGACGATATCTTGTCCGCTTGAAATGCCGCCGAGAATCCCGCCGGCATTGTTGGAGAGAAAGACCGGCTTGCCGTCGCGCATGCGGATCTCGTCGGCATTCTCCTCGCCCGAAAGTGCCGCCGCGGCGAAGCCGGCGCCGATCTCGACGCCTTTCACTGCATTGATGCTCATCATCGCGCCGGCAATATCGGCATCGAGTTTCGAATAGATCGGGTCGCCCAATCCCGCGGGTACGCCGCTGGCGACGATTTCGATCACGGCGCCCGCGGAAGACCCGCGCTTGCGGACCTCGTCGAGATAGCCTTCCCACAATTGCACGGCCTGGCGGTCGGGCGACCAGAACGGGTTGTCGTCGATCGCGTCCCAGTCCCAGCGCGCGCGGTCGATCTTGTGGGGTCCGATCTGAACCAAGGCCCCGCGCACCGCGATGCCGGGCCCGAGGATTTTCCGGGCGATGGCCCCGGCGGCGACGCGCACCGCGGTCTCGCGCGCCGAGGCGCGCCCGCCGCCGCGATGATCGCGGATGCCGTATTTCTTCCAATAGGTATAGTCGGCGTGGCCGGGGCGGAACCTGTCCTTGAGCGCGTCATAATCCTTGCTTCGCGCGTCCTCGTTTCTGATGAGCAGCGAGATCGGCGCACCGGTGGTCTTGCCCTCAAACACGCCGGACAAGATCTCAACCGTGTCGCTCTCGCGACGCTGGGTCGCAAATCGGGACTGGCCCGGCTTGCGCTTGTCGAGCCAGGGCTGGATATCGGCTTCGCTTAGTGGCAGCAGCGGCGGCGTGCCGTCGACCACGCAGCCGATCGCGGGGCCGTGACTTTCTCCCCAGGAAGTGAAGCAGAACAGGGTGCCGAAAGTGTTGCCGCTCAAGGCTGGTTCACCACCACGGAAATATCCGGTGCGTCGACCGCCTTCATGCCGACGACATGATAGCCGCAATCGACGTGATGCACTTCACCAGTGACACCGGCGCCGAGATCGCTCAGCAGGTAGAGGCCGGCGCCGCCAACATCCTCGATCGAGACGTTGCGCTTCAGCGGTGAGTTGTACTGATTCCACTTAAGAATGTAACGGAAATCGCCGATGCCCGATGCCGCCAGCGTCTTGATCGGCCCGGCCGAAATTGCATTGACGCGAATGTTCTGGCCACCAAGATCGACCGCGAGATAGCGTACGCTCGCTTCGAGCGCCGCCTTCGCCACACCCATGACGTTGTAGTTCGGCATCACGCGCTCTGCGCCGTAGTAGGTCAGCGTCAGCAGGCTGCCGCCGTCGGGCATTAAAGGCGCGGCGCGCCGTGCCAGGTCGGTGAACGAAAAACAGGATATATCGAGAGTCCGCAGAAAATTCGCCCGCGTCGTCTCGACGTATTTGCCGCGCAGCGCCGACGGATCGGTCGCACCGACGGCATGCACGGCAAAATCCAACCGCTGCCATCTGTCGGCGATTCCGGCAAACACACCGTCGAGGCTCCGTTCGTCGGTGACATCGCATTCCACCACGAAGTCGCTGTCGACGCTTCGAGCCAGCGGCTTGACGCGCTTGCCGAGCGCTTCGCCTTGAAAGGTGAAGGCCAGCTCGGCGCCGGCTTCCGCGACGGTTTTGGCAATGCCCCAGGCGATCGAGCGCTCGTTGGCGACGCCCATGATCAGGCCGCGTTTGCCCGCCATGAGCGGCTTCGATTCGGTCATTCGCACAGCTCCTGCGTCTCGATCAGAGAGGCGGGCATCCTACACGATGCCTGCCGGCAACGAAAAGCGAACTGCCGGGGCGCGACCACCGGGAGGTGCTCTGGCGAGCCAGTGCAATCACAATCGGGGTGAGTAGGCGCAATCGGGCCGCCATGACCGTCGTGACGGGGGCTCAGAACGGCACCTGTCTTGGGCGTGTCATGGTCGAGAACCGGGCCCCATTTTGGCGGCGGTCAGGCAACAGGATATCGGCCTTGGACGAGGCGGGATCTCGCATCTGGCCTCGGCTCGCGCGATGGTGGATCGCGCGGCCCGGGGGCTTCCGTCGGGCCGAAGGCCGCGGCGATGGCCGCCGATCTGCCCGCCTGTTGAGGCGTCGTGCCGGGCGCGTTTGAAACGCGCCCGGCGGCGAATTATTCTTGGGCCCGTGACTCAGAACCAAGTTCCGTTTGCCGAACCCTTCGCGCTCTTTGCCGATTGGTTCGCCGCCGCCAAGGCGAGTGAGCCTCCGGAAGCCGAGGCGATGAACCTGGCAACGGCGACCCGCGACGGCAGCCCTTCTTCGCGCATCGTTTTGTTGCGCGGCAGCGACGAGCGCGGTTTTGTATTTTTCACCAATTTCGACAGCCGCAAGGGCGAGGAACTGTTCGCCAATCCGCGTGCGGCTCTGTGCTTTCATTGGAAATCGCTCAAACGCCAAATCCGCATCGAGGGCAGTGTCGCGCCGGTCAGCGACGCCGAGAGCGACGCCTATTTTTCGCAGCGCGCACGCATGAGTCAGATTGGCGCCTGGGCCTCCGATCAGTCGCGCCCCCTTGACAGCCGTGCGACGTTCGAGCGGCGGCTGGTCGAAGCGGAAGCACGCTTTGAGAACCAGCCGGTACCGCGCCCGCCCCGGTGGTCGGGCTTTCGCCTTGTGCCGGTGCAGATCGAGTTTTGGGAAGATCGGCCGTTTCGTTTGCACGACCGGCTGGTCTATCGCCGCGAGGGCAATGGCTGGACGATGACGAGGCTCTATCCGTGATCGAACGCAAAAATTTACTGCTGACCGGTGCCAGCCGCGGGATCGGTCATGCCACGGTGCGGCGTTTCAGCGAGGCGGGCTGGAATATCATCACCGTGTCGCGCGACGCGGTACCGGAGGAATGCCAGCGCGATCCGAACTGGTCGCATCACGTCACCGCCGATCTCGCCGAGCCGAGCGAAGTTGAGGTCGTGATTCGCGACACGCTCGCCTTGCTCGGCGCGGGCGGGCTCGATGCCCTTGTCAACAATGCCGGCATGTCGCCCAAGACGCCCTTCAAAGAACGGCTCGGCAGTCTCAATGGCGACCTCACCGAATGGCGTCGCGTTTTTGAACTCAACTTCTTCGCCCCGCTCGCTTTGGCGCGCGGCCTGGCCACGCCGTTGGCAAAAGCCAAGGGTGCCATCGTCAACGTGACCTCAATTGCCGGCCATGCCGTTCATCCGTTTGCCGGCTCGGCCTATTCCACCTCCAAGGCGGCGCTGTCGGCGCTGACGCGCGAGATGGCCGTGGAGTTCGCCGAGCTCGGTGTGCGCGTCAACGCCGTCGCGCCCGGCGAGATCGCCACCGCGATGCTGTCGCCCGAGACCGAAGTCCTGTTGCCGCGGATTCCGCTGCACCGTCTCGGCACGCCCGAAGATGTCGCTGCGACGATTTTCTATCTTTGCGCCGCCGACGCCGGCTATGTCACCGGCACCGAAATTTTCGTCACCGGCGGCCAGCATCTGTACTAGCCGGCCATAGTCGGCGGAAAAGACCGAGCAATCCTCCTGACGGAGACGGCTTGGACGTACGCAGCCGATGCAGAAGCGGTACGACGGGATCATCATCGATTCGT
>JASHOB010000182.1 GCA_030041335.1 Alphaproteobacteria bacterium
GTCTCGCTATCGATGTGCGCTGGCGAACAAGAGAGCTGGAATACTACCTACAGGCTATTGAGAGGGTGCCTGCCAAGAGCCGCGGCAGGCCTGGCCAGTTCATCCCCTATCGTTTCGAATTCGCCAACAAAATTACAAAGGAACACAAGCTGCTGCTTGCGTTCGATGCGCTCCTGCTTTCCCAAGCACTTGGACGCGAGGTAAACTTCGGCAAAATTGTGCACGGCGACTGCCACGCTACGCTGAAGGTGAATACACTCGCCTTCGCCAGCGAGGTGCGAGAACGGATCAAGGGCCTCACGTCACTCCTAGCCGGCAATTCACCGCCAGATCTTGTCCTAAATCAACACTGCAGCCAGTGCGAGTTTCAAACTCGGTGCCGCACTCAGGCGCAGGAAAAGGACGAACTCAGTCTTTTGGCGGGCATATCGGAAAAAGATCGCAGGAAGCTTCACGGCAAGGGCATCTTCACCGTTACCCAGCTGTCGTACACATTTCGTCCGCGTCGACGCCGCAGGGAGTCGAGAGGCAAGCAGGAGAAACATCATCACTCCTTGCGGGCGCTTGCAATCCGCGAGAACAAAATCCACGCAGTCGGCATTCCGGACCCAGAGCTCGAAGGTACTCCCGTTTTTCTGGATGTCGAAGGTCTGCCCGACCGGGATTTCTATTACTTAATCGGGATTCGCGTCCAAGCCGTCGAAGGAAGTGTTCAACACAGTTTCTGGGCCGACGATGCAAAAGAGGAGAAGCTGATATGGCAGGATTTCCTTGGCGTCCTCTCGGAGATAACGAACCCGCACCTCGTCCACTACGGCAGCTATGAGACGCGATTTCTGAAACGGATGTGCGAACGTCACGGACGCCCACCTAAAAGTTCGCAAGTATCCACCGCAGTCGATCATGCGACAAACCTTCTTTCGTTCATTTACGCTCAGATCTACTTCCCGACGTACTCCAATCGATTGAAGGAAATCGCCGGATACCTCGGATTCCGATGGTCGGGCTCGCTAACGTCGGGGCGCGAAACGATCGTTTGGCGACATCGATGGGAGGCTTCGAGGGACCCCGCTGTGAAGCAAGCGCTACTCGACTACAACCGGCAGGACTGCGACGCCCTTGAGCTCGTGTCGAACAGACTGGTCCACTTGCATCGCGCCGCGCCTGCTGACGGCAAGTTGTCGCAAGGAGAAGTAGTTCTTACATCCGACATGAAACGGGAAAGCGCGTTCGGGTTCAAACGCAACAAATTTGTATTTCCGGAGATGGAAACCATCAATGCCGCGGCCTATTGGAATTACCAGCGTGAACGGGTCTACGTGAAGTCCGCCCATAAATCGAAGTTCAAACGCAAACGACATGCGACGCGCCGAAACACATTGATGCCCAACACGACAGTCGAATACTCACGACCTCCGTCTTGTCCGACCTGCAAATCGACGCTGATTAACGGACATGGCAATATAAGCAGAACTGTCGTCGACCTGCGCTTCATGCGCCACGGGATAAAGCGGTGGATTACGCGCCACGTCGCCCATCGTTACAGGTGCAAATCGTGCAGAAGTACCTTCTATCCGCTCGATCGGCGCTGGTCCGCCAAGAGATACGGCCCCAATCTTACCGCATACGCGATCTACCTGAACATAGAGCTCCGGCTCCCTCAGGAGCGTGTCTCTTCCAACTTAAACAAATTATTCGCGCTCGGTCTCCCCCGTGGCGCGACGCATGGATTCAAGGCAGATGCCGCGGAAGCCTACGGTGGCGCACATGACAATATTATGAAAAGGCTATGCAGTGGTCGCCTACTGCATGTCGACGAGACGAGCGTCAGCGTCAAGGGAAAGGATGGTTACGTATGGGTTCTTGCCAGCCTGGATGAGGTAGCTTATTTCCATACTCCGACGCGGGCAGGCGAGACCATCCACGCGATGCTTAAAGAGTTCCGGGGCGTCCTGGTCTCGGATTTCTACGCGGCGTACGATGCCATCGAGTGCCCCCAGCAGAAATGCTTGGTTCATTTCATCCGAGACTTGAACGATGATCTTCTGAAGCACCCTTATGATGACGAGCTCAAGCAGTTAGTCGGAGCCTTCGCTGGGTTGGTCAAGCCGATGGTAGAGACGGTGGACCGGCGCGGCCTAAAGAAGCGATTTCTGGGAAAGCACCGAATCTTTGTCGACCGATTCTACAAGCGCCTAAGCGGTGGATTTGGTACTAGCGAAGCCGCGAGGAAAATTATCGAGCGCTTGCAGAAGAACCGCAACACGATGTTCACATTTCTGGATTTTGACGACATACCCTGGAACAATAATAATGCGGAGCACGCTATCAAGGCCTTCGCCTCACTTCGCCGCGTAATCGCCGGAACAACTACGGAGAAAGGCCTTCGCGATTTCCTAGTTCTGCTCAGCCTCTGCGAGACGTGCAAATGCAAGAACGTCGACTTCCTCGATTTCCTGCGCTCCGGTTCAACGAACATTGATGAATTCGCGATCAGCCAAAGAATAACACCCCTTCGGGGAGCGCATGCGAAAGTAGATAGTTGAAGCGCGAGGAGCACAATTTTTCGTTGCTCGTCATTGCTGATAAAGTGATCGAGTAAGCGGTTTGCTGCAGTGCACATTGACCACCGCAGCGAGGACCGCTTTGGGTCAGGTTACGCCGTTCAGCAATCGTTCGGCGAACGGCAGCAATGGGTCGCTTCCTGGCGCCGACAATCTCCATGAACGAACGTCTGCCTGTTGCCGTTGCGTGCTGCAGAGCGGCAGTTCCGGTTTCGGCCAACACCGGCCATAGCGTTTCCGACTCGAAAAGGCGTCTCCGCAAGTCGCGTTCAGCCTTCAATCGGCTCGTATGCGCAAAGCGATCGTTGGGCCTATAGCGCTTTTCACCACGCCGTTTCGGGCAGAAATCATCTTTTGCAGCCCGGAGGGCTGCCGGCAGTCCGACGTAACGGCAATCGATGATTCTGGCGAGCACTGAGCCTGTGCGGGAGCAGCTAGGCGTCTAACGCCCGCGCAACCAACCGCGACTGAGCCGATAACGGCGAAGATGTGCCGCCAGACAAGCGATCGGATACCGGGCTCGGGAAGGTGCAATCGCCGGCACGATGAAGACCAAGAGAACGGCCATGCGGATTGGTGCTGAGCTGGCCGTGCTGAGTGTAATCTGGCCGATTGCGAACACGAGAGCCGCGGCCGCGAGGCCGACCGCGACGTGCCGACGCTGGCGCCACTATTCAGGGCCCAGAACCCGCCCAAAACCCGACGGCGACGGAGAGAGCGCCGAAGTACATGAGCCGGCACAGCGCGCCGACACCCGCAAACCTCGGCGCGATCGACAGAACGATCGCCGGCCATCGACGGCGGCTCAAACTCGAAATCGGTTTTGTTGTGGTTACACACGCTACTGTAGTGTGGCGGTCGTTGCGTAGGAGAGCGTAGCCCTGCGTAAGTAAAGGCGATTGTCCAATTCGGGGGTTTCAACGATTCCTGTTCCGTCTCGCGGGCGACTGGCCCGCGCCCATTCGGAACCAGGAACCATGACCCCAACACGCTTCCTCGTCGGCCAGATCCTTGTCGTCTTCGCCATCGTGATCGGTGGACTCTGGTTGTCGACACAATGGGTCGCTGCCGCGCTCGGCTATCAGCCGCGGCTCGGCTTGCCCTGGTTCGAGGTTCTCTCGCTACCGGTTTATTACCCATGGCGCCTCTTCAAATGGTGGTACGCGTTCGATGCCTATACGCCGACGGTCTTCAACAAGTCGGGCATCATGACGGCGTCGCGCGGCGTGGCCGGCATCGTGGTCGCCGCATCGGCTCGCTGTGGCGGGCGCGGCAGAGCGGCCTCGCCATCACCCACAGGTCGACGCGCTGGGCGAGCCGGCCAGAGGTCGAGGCCGCCGGCCTGTTCCGGCCCGCCGGCGTCTTTCTCGGGCGGCACGGGACCGGTATCTGCAACACGACGGACCGGAGCAACGAAGCAGTTGAGACGGCAGCGCACTCTGAGTACCGCCAGCGGCGCCGAGCCATGCTGCAATCCACCGCGGGATCAGGCGACGCGGCGGCTCTTGCCGATCCCGGCATCACCCTGCCGCGCTTTCGGGTTGCGCGCCGCTCCGTCGTGTAACTCTA
>JASHOB010000183.1 GCA_030041335.1 Alphaproteobacteria bacterium
GACGGGATGCCGCCGGCCGAGATGGGTCGGATCGCTGTCGATTTGAATGATCGTGGCCTTATCCGGGTAGAATTGGGTCCAGGCGAAATTGGCGCCGAGGAGCAGCAGTACGTCGCAGTCCAGGATCGCGTGATAGCCGGCGGAGCCGCCGATGATGCCGGTCATGCCCACATTGTAGGGATTGTCGTATTCGACAAAGTCCTTGCCACGCGACGTGTGGGCCATCGGCGCCTTGAGGCGCGTCGCGGTCGCCACCACCTCGTCATGCGCACCTTCGCAACCGGCGCCGGCGTAGATCGTGATCGCTTTATTCTGGTTGAGAATGGCCGCAATTGCGTCGAGTTCGGCGTCACGCGGGCGAATGAGCGGGCGCGGCACGTGAACGGCGTAGGGCAATTCGTCGTGAGCGGGGGCGTTGGCGATGTCCGCCGGCACGATCAGCACCGCGACACCGCGTCTCGTCAGCGCTGCCTGGCAAGCCATGGCCGCTTTCCGGCGAGCATGCTCCGGCGTCAGGATCATCTCGCAATAGACGCTGCAGCCTCTGAAAACATCGTTGAAATTGATCTCCTGAATCGACTCGAACCCCAAATCCTGCCGCACGATCTGGGTTGCGATGAGGAGGACGGGCGCGCGGTTGCGGTTGGCCTCGTAGAGACCATTGATGAAGTGGAGACTGCCAGGACCGCAGGTACCGGCGCAGGCGGTGAGACGACCGGAAAACAGCGCCTCGGCCCCTGCCGCAAAGGCGCCCGCCTCCTCATGGCGCATATGAACCCAGTCGATCTCGCTGCCGTCGATGGCATGGGCGATACGGTTGAGCGTGTCGCCAACCACCCCATAGCACGTCTTCACGCCGGCTGCCTGCAGCGTCTCGACCAGTACATCGGCGACGCGTTTGCTCATGATGGGACCTCATGCATTGCGGTTGTCAGGAATGTAGGCGTCTGCGTTCGGCCGGACCTTGCCTCTGAACACGCTGAAGTTGGTCGCCGTGTAGATCAACATCAGCGGGAACACGACGAGGCCGGCGCCCCAGAACATGAAGGCGAGGCTCGCGTGCGGAGCGGCCGCGGCATCGAGGGTAATCGAGAACGGGATCATGTAAGGCCAGAACGAAATTGCGAGGGTGCCGAACGCTGACACGAAAATCAGGGCAACCATCGCGAAGGGCGCGCCATCCCGTCGCCGTTGCACGCTTGCTCTGAGGCGGATCGCGGCATAAGCGCCAAGCGCGGGGAACACCCGCAGATAGGGACGCTCGAGCCATCGCCTCATGACCTCGAGGTCGGCAACGAGCGCATAGACAAAGACGACGAGGAGGAAGACCAGCAATCCGAGCGCGAGCGGCGGGATCAGGCGATAGCCATCCATTGATTTCTCTTTCCAGCGACTAGCTTTTCGGGCGTTGCGAGCTAGTATCAGAATAGCGTGACGTTCCGTCCCTCGCCGGATGGGAGGTCTTTCCTGACGTCACCGTGTTTTCCCGCACCTCGCACCCCCGGGTATGGCGTTTTCGAGATAGATTCGATACGGCTCATGCCTCCGCGTCCGGTAAAATTCGGTAAGACGGCGTAAATTCTCACCGTCGCGAGCGTCGCAAACGCTGCCAACGTAGAATTGGGTAAATGAATCCAGCAACGTGCAATTGGCCAAATTCGGCGCCCCGCCCATGAACGAGCGAGCCATCTCGTTTGGCCCTTTTCGACTTCTCGCCGCGCAGCGCCTGCTGCTCGAAGGCGACAAGCCGGTGCGGCTTGGTAGTCGCGCTTTCGATATTTTGGCCGCCCTGGTCGAACGTGCCGGTTGCGTGGTCGGGAAGGAAGAATTAGTAGCCCGCGCCTGGCCGCGACTATTCGTCGAAGATTCCAATCTGAAGATGCAGGTGAGCGCCTTACGCCGTGCCCTCGGCGACGGCCACGGTAATCGCCGTTACATCGTCACCGTTCCGGGACAAGGCTACAATTTTGTCGCTCAGGTAAGTGTTGAGGAGGCCTCGCTCCCCTCGCAGCCTCCGGCAATCACGTTGCCGGCCGCGCACAATCTGCCGTTCGCGGTAACCCGCATGATCGGTCGCGAACACGCCGTCACGGCATTGGTTACATGGGTGTCACGTGCTCGCCTCGTAACGATCGTCGGTCCAGGAGGGATCGGCAAGACCACCGTCGCGCTTGCCGTCGCCGAGCGCGTTGTCGCCGAGTATGCGGATGGCGTCTGGCTCGTCGATCTCGCGCCCTTAGGCGACCCGGACCTCGTACCAAGCGCTGTCGCAACCGTTCTGGGCCTAGAAGTCCGCGCCGACGATCCGTTTTCCGGCTTGGTAGCCCGCATCAGGAACAAGCGGATGCTGTTGCTGCTCGACAGTTGCGAACATGTCATCGATGCGGCGGCCAAACTGTCGACGGCCATTCTCACGGGCGCGCCGGGCGTCAAGATTTTCGCGACGAGCAGAGAACCTCTTAGGGTGCCCGGCGAACGCGATTACAGGCTCGGACCACTGACCAGCCCCCAAACCTCATCCAACGTCACAGCGGCCGAAGCGGCCGGTTTTTCCGCTGTGCAACTGTTTATCGAGCGTGCGGCAGCGATGGTCGAGGATTTTGCACTGACTGACGCGAATGCGCCGCTCGTGGTCGAGATTTGTCGAAGGCTCGATGGGGTGCCGCTCGCCATTGAATTCGTTGCACCTCGCGTCGAAGTGCTTGGGGTCGAAGGGCTTGCCGCGCGTCTCGATGATAGCCCGCCGCTCTTGGGGGGTGCACGCCGCTCGGCCACGCCGCGGCATCGGACGATGCGGACCGTCCTCGACTGGAGCTACGATTTGCTGAACGAGGACGAGCAGCAATTCTTCCGGGCCCTTGGCATCTTCAGTGGCGGTTTTGCGGTCGAGGCTCTGGCAACGGTGGTTGCCGATGCGGAAACAGCGCGGATCGATACGATGGACAAGCTCGCCGATCTTGTCGCGAAATCACTGGTCGTCGCGGATGTTGCCGGTGCCGAACCGCGGTTCCGGCTGCTCGACACCATCCGCGCCTACGCCCTCGAGAAGCTCGAGGCAAGCGGCGACCGCCAACGGATCGCGCGCCGCCATGCCGCGTCCTTTCGCGATCTGTTCACGCGCGCTGAAAGTGAAGTGGCGGTGCGGCCTGCAGACGAATGGCTCAGTGAATACACGCGCGAGATCGACAATTTGCGTGCGGCGCTCGACTGGGCCTTCGCGCCAGGCGGCGATCGAGCGATCGGGGTGCTATTGACCGCTGCTGCGGTGCCTCTGTGGTTGTGTCTGTCTCTCCTTGAGGAATGCCGCCGGCGTGTCGAAAAGGCTCTGGCTGGCCTGGCAGCCCTGTCGAGCCGCGACGAGCACAGCGAGATGCGATTGTTGTCGGCGTTGGGGGCTGCCCACTTGCTGACATCAGGGTCTACGCCGAGAGCCGAGGCGGCTTGGCAACGAGCACTGGAGATCGCCCAAAGCCTTGGCGATCGCGATTACAGCTTGCGGGCCCTCTGGGGACTCTATGTGCATTCGTTCACGAACGGGCACTACCGTGAAGTGCTTGCGTTCGCCAAGAGGTTTCATAGCATCGCCGTTCAGGGCACCGATCCCACCGAAGTGGTCATCGGGGAAAGATTGATCGGCGGCGCGCTGCATCTGCTCGGAGACCAGACGGCTGCACGGCCCTACCTCGAGCGCGCGCTGGTGTCCGACACCATCGCGGATCGCCGGCATCTACTTCGCTTTCAATTCGATCAGCGCGTGGCAGCGCGCGGCTTCCTTGCACGAACACTGTGGCTGCAGGGATTTGCGGAGCAAGCCATACATGTCGCCCAAAGCGGCATCGACGTGGCGAGAACCGTCGACCACCCGGTGTCGCTCTTCTATGCGCTGATCCAGGCAGCCTGCCCGGTCAGCCTGCTTGCCGGCGATTTGCCGGCGGGCGACCGCTTTGTGACGATGCTGTTTGAACTCTCGTCCCGGTATGCAATTGCGGCCTGGAGCGTCTGGGCACGCTGCTATCAGGGTATGCTGCTTACCAGGCGGAACGATGCGGCGACCGGTTCGGATCTGCTTCAAGCAGCCCTGGGCGAGCTGTCCGAGCCTGCATTCCACATGCATTACACATTCTTCACGGCGGAACTGGCGAGAGCGCTGGGCTATGCCGGAAAACCGGCGCAGGGGCTTGTGGCGATCAATCGGGCGCTTGCGCGATCGGAGCGCAACGAAGAGGGCTGGTGCGTCGCCGAGCTCCTTCGCATCAAGGGCGAGCTGCTGCTGGGAGACGGGAGGGGAGCCGCAGCGGCGGAGGATCACTTCCGGCAAGCGCTCGCCTGCGCGCGCCGGCAAGGCGCGCCAGCCTGGGAGCTACGTGCCGCGGTGAGTCTTGCCCGCCAATTGCGTGATCTGCGCCGTTGCGCGGAGGCTGTCGCAGTTCTGCAACCCCTCTATCAGCAATTTACCGAAGGTTTCGGAAGCGCCGATCTCATCGAGGCAAGACAACTGCTCGATGAGTTGAGCGTGCCGGACCGGGACGCCGGCAAGCACGCGGGCCTCCGGTAAAACCGCTTCTCTTGGCGTGACCAAACCATGGGATTCGATCTGTGGCGCCCCAACAAAAAGCTATTTTTTGGAAACGATCTCTTTCAAAGGTTTCTCCTTTAGCCCTATAGCAGCGCCGTAAAACGATCGTCATCGGCGAGGTCGGTGGACCCAAGAGCCACCTCCACGAACTTGGGAACGTTGTGGCTCACCCGAGGTCGATTAGGAGACGCCGATGGCGATGCCAAAACTTGTCGTGGAATGTGCTCGCGGGAGAGACGCGCTGGTCGACCTCAAGGGCGTTCCCAACATCGGGCCCGACGATGTGGCGAAAAACGACGAACCCCAAGCGGGACCATGCGACGTCTTCGCAGCGCGGTCCGACGATCTGACCGCGCCTCGCGTCCGCTTTGGAGGGAGTGAAATTTGCGGGGTTGACCGGCACCTGGAGGTGGCCGAATGCCTTGGACGGCGCCAGGCGAACACAGGCGGGAAGCGGACATTGACATCGACTCATAGTCCGATTTCAACGGCACGGCGGGACTTGGGCGCGCCGGGGACAGCCGACGTCCGCGACGTGCAATGCTGCGTCCCGGACGACGGCGTTGTCGTGTCCCGAGACATGATCTAATTCATTAGCGGCGCATCGGCAGCGGCAGAAGGATTTGAGCAGTGGCTGAATCGGTAGTGACGGCGGGTACAAGACGCGAGCGGACCACGTTCGCGGTGCTGGGCGCGATCAGCTTCTGCCATCTTCTCAATGACATGATGCAGTCCCTGCTGCCGGCGATCTATCCGTTGCTGAAGGGCGGGTTCGATCTGTCGTTCGGCCAGATCGGTCTGCTGACCCTGACTTATCAGTTCACCGCGTCGATGCTGCAGCCGATCGTCGGCCTCTTTACCGACAAGCGGCCGCAAGCCTATTCGCTGCCGTTCAGCATGGGGTCGACGCTGATTGGTCTCGTCGTCGTGGCGCTGGCAGGGAGCTATTTGATGTTAATCCTGGGTGCTGCGCTGCTCGGCGTCGGCTCCTCGATTTTCCATCCCGAATCATCGCGGATCGCGCGGCTCGCCTCGGGCGGCCAGCACGGGCTCGCGCAATCCCTGTTCCAGGTCGGCGGCAATTTCGGCCAGTCGCTCGGCCCGCTGGTCGCGGCCTTCGTCATCGTGCCGCGCGGGCAGGAAAGTATGGCCTGGTTCGCGCTGGTCGCGTTGGGGGGCATGGCAATCCTGACCATCCTGTCGCAATGGTACAAGGGGACCGGCGAGGCCCATCGCGGCACCCGCAAACCGGGTGCCGACGTCGCCTCGCCCTTCCCGGCTAGCACGGTGCGGCGTGCCATCGCGGTACTGATCGCCCTGATCTTCTCTAAGTATTTCTATCTCGCCAGCATCACCTCCTATTACCTGTTTTATCTCCAGCGCCATTTCGGCTTGTCGACGGCGCAAGCGCAAATCTATCTGTTCGTGTTCCTCGCCTCGGCCGCCGCCGGCACCATCGCCGGCGGCCCCATCGGCGACCGTATCGGCCGCAAGCCGGTGATCTGGGCCTCGATCCTCGGGGTACTCCCCTTCACCCTGGCGCTGCCCCATGTCGGGCTAGCCGGTACCGTGATTTTGAGCATGCTGATCGGCCTGATCCTGTCCTCGGCGTTTGCGGCCATCGTCGTCTATGCGCAGGAGCTGATGCCCGGCCGCGTGGGCGCGGTATCGGGCCTGTTTTTCGGATTTGCCTTCGGCATGGGTGGCATCGGCGCCGCGGTTCTGGGCTGGCTCGCCGACCGGACCAGCATCGAATTCGTTTACGAGGTCTGCGCATTCCTGCCGGCCATCGGCCTCCTTGCAGCATTCCTCCCCAATATCGAACGCCGCGCCTCGCCCACCTGATCTCTCCCCCGCGATAGGTCGCGAATTGCGAATCGATGGACCAAGTCGATCGATCGAGGCGCCCGCACGGGCACATCGAGTTGCGCCAATAGAAACCTGCGGGGAATGGAGGAGACAAGTTCTGCTGCCCTCGGTGCCTGGCTTTGCGCTCGTGCAATGAGCCCAGCGAAAGCACACGCCCCGATCATCCTAACCTCCCGAACAACCAATGGCTGCCGTGCGACTTCGGGGCCCTCGGGTGAGCAAGGAGACCGTCGCCGCTTCCGGTCCCAATCAAAGTTTTAGACGCCGATGTACTTCCCGGAGGGCGAGGAAGTAGGGCCGGAACCGAAGTGCGAGGCAACCAAAATTTCGCGGAAGACTAAGTTTGCGACTGCCTCCAGGTCGACGGCGATGACCCAAAATAGCGCCGGAAGGCGCGACATCATCAGTAGACGGATCGGTGCGATATCGTCGCTCTATTTCGACATCGCAGCGCGCGGGTCGGCAGATCGGCAGCTGGCCGGTTGCGCACCCGCTGCCTTGAGCGGAAAAGTTCGCGAGCTCATTCGCGGCAACAGGTCGAATGAACCGCTCACCCGTGCCATATTCGCACTTGAGGTCGCGTCCCCACTGTTG
>JASHOB010000184.1 GCA_030041335.1 Alphaproteobacteria bacterium
GGCGCTTCGTACAAGTAGTAGTGAGCGTTGTAGGCATGCCTCGCGACGAGGCCGTGCTCTGCCCACCGAACCAGCGTACCTTCGCAGATTCCGAGACGCGCCGCTGCTTCCTTTTTCGTCAACATTCCGCGGCCTCGCAGCCGATCGTAGCGGGATCGGAGCCCGTATTGGTGGGCAAGATAAGCAACGCGCAACGCAGTGAATCGAGCGTCGGCCTGTCCCCGACGTGCTGAACCGCCGGGGCGGATTCCTCGTTCATTCAGGATATCGACGATCTCGGGATAGGTATGATTGTCGAGGAGGGCGTCGACGAGCTTGATCACCTTTGGATGGGTCTTGATCTGCTGCGCAGGAGACTTGGGACTCTGTGTCGTCAGGGTCTCGGTCTTGCCGCCCTTGAAGCGAACATGGATCCTGGTCGTTCCTTCAGCGGGAAGTTTGATGAGCGTGACATCCTCGATGAGGTAAGCAAGCAATCGCTTGCGCTCGCGGTTCGGCAGGCTCGGATCACGCCACAGCGTCTTGAAGTCTGTCGTCATGGCAACCAGGCGATCGCGGATTGCGTCATCGAGGGCTAGCTGGTCCTCCTGCCGGGCATGCTCTCTTTCCTGCTGGGTCTTGGCCAATGCACGCAGTTTGTCGTTCCATTCGCCTTCGAGGCTATCGGCAACGAGACGGTTATTCGGATCAACCAGCATATATCGCCGCTGCGCGAGATCCGCCTCGATCTGAGCGCGTTCGATGGCGCGACAGCGCAGCCGATCGGCCTCCTCGTACCGAGCTTCGATCTCTCGTCGTATCTCGAGGGCCAACTCGACGGCGGCGGGCGTCATCTTCTCGGCGACCAGTTCGCCGATCGCTTCGTCAACACGCATGCCCGCAATCGACTGGCAGTGCAACTCTCCAAGACTGCTGCGCGCGCGGTCGCAGACATACCAGACGTCGAGCCTGCCGCGTCGCGCGGCATAGTGGACACGAAAATGTCGGCCGCATCGCCCACACACCGCGCGCCCTTGCAGCAAGGCCGTCCCTTCCCGCGGTGGCGACGCGCGCGCAAGTTCGTATGAGCGACCATTGCCCTTGAGGGTCTTGAGATTTTCCTGGAAGCGCTCCCAGGTGATGTAGCCGGGATGAGCGTTCGGGATGCAGGCGAGCCAGTCATCGCGTTCGCGGTTTCGCAGTATCTTCTTACCATCGGCGGCTCGCCGATATTGCCGCCGGCCATAGGCGTAGGCGCCCGCATAACGCGGGTTGTTCAAGGTCCGCATCGCCGTCGATGCGGTCAGCGGTCGGAATATCGTCGTCGCACTATTGCGAAGCCGGGAGGGGAAGAGAAGGTCTCCCTTCCGAAACACCTTCACCGTCTGGCCTGCGGATGACACCCGCGAGAACGTCTCGAAGAAGTAGGCGATCGTCTCCCTGATTCGAGAGTCGGGATCGAGCATCACATTACCGGCTTCATCATAGACAAAGCCGGTTGGAAGCACGCAGTGATACTCGCCGCGCCGTACCTTGTTCAAGATTCCGCCGCGCAACCGGGCTTTGATGAGATGCAATTCGGCCTCAGACATCGTGCCTTTCAAACCCAACAAAAGTCTATCGTTGAAGCTGGCAGGATCGTACACACCGTCCTCGTCGAGGATCAGCGTGTCGGCGAGGGCGCAGATCTCCAGCAAACGATGCCAGTCGGCATTGTTGCGTGCCAGGCGGGACACCTCGAGACCCATGACGATGCCAGCGTGCCCCATGCCGACATCGGTCACCAGGCGTTGAAAGCCACCGCGCCAAGACGCCGACGCGCCGGACTCGCCTTGATCGCTGTCGATGACGATGATCTGGTCGTCGCGCCAGCCTAGCGCGATGGCGCGTCCGCGAAGCGCGTATTGCCGCTTCGTGCTCTCGACGTTCTCGATGACCTGTCGCATTGACGATTGCCGGATGTACAGGTAAGCGCCGCGCTCGAGGTGATGAGGTTGGACTTTGGCAGCCTCGTTCATGGGTTCTCCGTCATCTGACCTTCATTGCCATTGCTGCAAACACGTAGACCATGGCGTTAGACACACAGGGCTCTGCCGGATTCGCGCGCTGCGCTGGAAGCTCCTGCGGGACACTTCCGATAGACAGCGTGCGCGCCCAACCCCACATGCCTCGACGCAGAAAATGCATCAGCCCGCTGCGGGCTTCCGCGGGCAGTGGCTCGCCGAGCATCGCCATGCGGAGGGTCTCGTAGCGGGCGACGGCGGCGGATGCCACGGTCGAATGCTTCTCGGCTGTCCGCGGCATCATCGCAGCGTTTTTTTTCCACTGACGGCGCGCTCGATCGTCCGCGGATGCACGTCGAGGCCGAACTCTTCCTGGATCAATCTCGCCAGCGCGCGTGCCCGGATCGGTTCGCCCGGAACGAGCCGTGTCCTGAGAAAGGCCAAGACCTCGGCCTGGATCTTGTGCGGACCGCGTGGGCCGCGCTTCTTTGGCACCAGCCCGGCGATGCCCGCTTCCTCGAAGCCGGCGCGGGCCTGGTAATAGGTCGGACGCGAGAC
>JASHOB010000185.1 GCA_030041335.1 Alphaproteobacteria bacterium
TTTGTCTGCACATCGTTTTCGATGAAGGGTCGCATGATCCGCTCGTGCGGCAACCCTCCACACCGACGCGTAACCCCTTGTTTGGGCGCCATCTCGATCCCTCACTTACGCCATGGCCGATCGGGGTTTGTGGTGGCGGTGCTCTCGCCACGACGAAACAAAATCCATGGCCAAGCATGACGATTCGTTCGAGCCTCGGCTCGGTAGGACCGGCAATCGTGATGCCGATGTTCGGCGCCACTATCTGCGCGACATCAATCGAGACATTGCCCTCGCGGGGCGCTGTCATGGCGCATCCCACTCACGCCGGGCATTCGACGGCGGCCGCATTGGCCGCCACGCTGGGGTCCGAAGCGCGCTGTCGTCGCGCAACCGTTACGCCGCCTCTCGCACGCGGTGCGTCGTCATCAAGACCGGCTAATCAAACTGGCGTGACGAGGTGGAACAGGAGCGATTCAGCAGTCTGGATCGCGGCCTGCCGCGCGAGGGCGTCGCGGACGGCATCGTCTACTCGGGCACCGCCACCGGCGACGCCTTCCGCCAGACGCTCCGGGCCTGTCGTCTTCAGAAGCTATGGCGCCTCGGTCCGGCCGACGAGATCGCGCCGTCGCAATCGCGCCTCGCTGGCGATCTCGAATCGGTGCTCTGCCGGATGGGTGAACGGGTCGCCATCATGCAGACCCTGCACCGCGCGATGGCGGGGAAGACCTGAGCCGCAGCGACGCACTTCGCCATCTACGATCCCTTGGCACCGAACCTACGCCAATTGGTCGGCCCCGTCGGCGCCCGTGGCTTCTCGGATGAAATCGACGACCGGTCCTATCTCGTCCTCAATGCGTCGACGGGCGGACGCATTACGTCGATATCGGCAAGGACGACGCTATCGATCCGCCGCCGCAAACTGCGGCCGTTAGAGTCTCAACATCCATCTCCGGCACGATCCGACCGCGAGAGTCGTCGTCGCCGAAGTCCATCTGCGTCGCCTGGAAGCCATCCGGCCGGCGGGCGTTAGCGTCGAGCGCGAACCGGACGGCAGCCGGACCATCGCCCAGCATCACCTGGAACAGGTGCGAACCTATGAGCGGAGACAAGCTCGAGTGACGTCGGCTGTCGCGCAAACCTTGTAGGTCCTGCCGCTCGATCTCCAGGTCGGAGCCGACGGCGCCGCCGCGCTCGACTGCGAGCTCGTTGCCGATGCGCCCGTCATGACGCGCGGCGCCGGGCTCTGGGGCGACGTGCGTGATGCGCTCGCGCGGCGCCGGCAGTGGCTGATCGAGCCAGACCTTGCTCGCGTGGAGCAGGACCGGATCGTCTATCGCGCCAATCTCCTTGCTCTTTTGCATCGCCGCGAGTTGAGCCGTTTCGGCGCGCGGCTTTCGGGCGGACTCGGGGTGGTGCACACGGAGCCAGTGCCCATTCGACGCATCGAAGGCATCTGCCGAAGGCGCGTCGAACCCGCGAGCGGCCGCTTTGCGCTGATCGAAAGAGCCGGGAATTCGCCCTGGTGTCCTCGCGGCCGGTATTGGAATGCAATCTCGGCAAGCAAGTGTCCGGCGTCACATGGGGTGGAGATATATCCTCGAACTTGGCGCGCCGCCGATCTTCCAATGGAGGCGAACACGAATGGTCTAAACTTTCTTTGGCTTTCGCGGACGCTTCCAGCCGATCCTTCGTTCCTTGTTCCAGGGTGTGCGGTGCCGAGACGGGGTGGATGTTTTGGTGGTCATGGTCGTCTCCAAATCCGCCCTCTCCACCTCGGCGCCCGATCGCCATCGATCAGCGACCCAAATTTAGCAGAAAAGGGCACAATCCGGGCCGTTTCCGGACTGTCGCTCGTCGCAAGGGTCTACTGCTGGCAGCCACATCACTCTTCCAGTCCCTCCCCGTAACCGCGCGTCGCCGGTCATCTATCGGTTCTCGTCAACGATTGCTCCATAGGCGATGGCGCGCAGATCGAGTTCGGGCAGATCGAAGCTCGACATCGACTGTGTCATGAACACGCCGACAACCTGTTCAACCGGGTCGACCCAGTAATGCGTCTTCGCCGCGCCGGCCCAGCCGAATTCACCGACCGAACCGGGCGCGCCGGTCTGTGCCACGTCGAGTGCGACACGTGAGCCGAGGCCGAAGCCGTAGCCCGGCAGCGGCAGGCCGTCGAGCGAGAGCGGTAGTAGCGAGAGCGGCAAATGGTTGGCGTGCATCAACTCGAGCGTCTTGCGGCTTAGTATGCGCACTCCCTCGAGTTCCCCACCATTCGCCTGCATTTGCGCGAACCGGAAGTAATCGCGTGCGGTGCCGAATAAGCCGTACCCGCCACGTTGGAACGTTGTATGCATGTCGACCGGATAGGTCTGCGTCACGTCGAGACGGTCGTTGAGGCCGCTGAGCCATTGCGCGAACGAGTTCTTTAACGTCGTACCGGGAGCGACGATATCTGGCCGACCATACATTGCTGCCAACCGGTTGCGTTTGCCTTCAGAGACCGCAAACGCTGTGTCAACCATGCCAAGTGGTTCGAGTACGCGCCCGCGGAGGAAATCGGCAAGAGTTTGCCCCGAAATGACTTCGATCACGCGCGCGGCGACGTCGATGCCGACGCTGTAGTTCCACCGCGAGCCCGGCTCAAACGCTAGCGGATATCGCGCAAGATCGTCGATTGCCTCTGCGAGCGGAACCTTCGGATTTATCAATTTGCTGTCGGCGTACATGCGGCCGACCGGCGTATCCTCAAGAAAGTGATAGGACAGACCGCTGGTGTGCGCCATCACGTCACGTACCATTACCGGCCGCTTCGGATCAGTGAGTGTCCCGTCT
>JASHOB010000021.1 GCA_030041335.1 Alphaproteobacteria bacterium
CGTGTTCGATTGACTGATCCGCGCCGCCCCTTCACGGCCGGCGCCAAGTTATCGAGCGTCGTCTCGCCGCCATCTGGCGATCAACTCGCGGCGTCGGCCAAGAGAACGAAGCCATCGTGGAATTTTGGCGAGCTGCAGAACGCTGAATGTCCGCCACGTTTTCAATGCATCAGACCGGCCACATAGCGACCACCTAAGGCCAGCACCCGGCTCCAAGGATGGTGAATTTCTTGCATTAATTCTTATCGCGTCGGGTCGCCTGCGACAAGACACTGACTTGGGTAGCGTCGCAATCAGATCAAGCGAAAGCGGCCGGACCTTTTGAGCCCGCGCGCTTACCCCGGCCTCAGTGCAGATCCCCGATGAGGGCCCATCGTTCGGCGATTGTGTTCGATCGCGAAGATGTGGCTGTAGAGGGTAGCGGTCCATTGCTTACCCTCCAAGGTCATGTCGAGATAGCGCAGTGCGTCGCCGATATATCGCTCGACCTTGCTCCAATAGAACTGCGGATAGTGGTCTGCTATGTCGGCAGGGTTTTTATAACCAAGCTTTTCATGGACGCCGGTTTCGACGAACTCTTGATACAATGCGTTCAGCTTGCGCGGGTAAAAGGGATCGGCTAGCTGGCCGATGAGATCGCCAGCCCTGACGAGGCCCGCTTCTGTGTCCGTCCCGGCGTGGTCCGCGTCGTCCGGAACCGGAAAGCGGGTGAGTTCAATGGCGTTCGCGATGCGATCTTCATCGATGAAGGGAACCGGAGCGAAGCGCTCCCGCACTTTAATTTTTCCGCGTTCTACGTGGTGGGGCGTAAGGCACGCATCGGAGGCGCCGCGTGGGAGCGTTACCGTATTGCCCGCGGCATCGATCACGAAATGCTCGGCCGTATCGCCGGCGCAGATGCCACGCACATAGCCGATGTCGTGATTAAGAGCGGCCAATATAGTATGGCCCCAATCGCTAGGCGTGATGGTCCGCTCCAGGCGACGCCCACGCAGGATGTCCTGAACGCAAAGTGTGACGAGGGCCGTGTGCTCGCAATCGTGATAGAGCGCGTCGCTGCAAGCTATTCGCTCGATCACAAGCCGCGCGGCCTCGTCCAGCGCCTGCGCCATCCGCGGTTCTTGGTCCCCATAGATGCGATGGTAGGTCTCGGCCAGGTTCCGGCCTAACGCATCGGCAAGCATGCTCGTCGGGTTCAGCATGACCCCTCCTCCGAAGTGCGCGACCAGCGTGGGACGTTTTACGGCATCGGCCGCGCCGTCACGGCCGAATATGCCAGCTCGAAGAACCAGGCCGATCCTCTGACTATATCCGAGACTAAGTCTGCCGGTTGAAAGCGGCTGCAGTTTCCTCTTGGCACATGCGCCTTTCATCTGCGCAACCACGCCATTCGATTGGCAAGGAGCGAGGTCCGCTAGCAAAATGGAAGCTGAGTTGGTGCCGCTAGTCGAGGTACATGGGCTAGGCCTCACCCGGTTGCCGACGTCCTCGTAAGCGGACTCCTCTATGGCCCGCGCACCGCATCGGGTGAGGATACATACGTTCTCTGCGAAATCAATGTCCGCTCCTGCTTTGCTGTCCCTGACGAGGCGCCGGCCGCCATGGCACAGGTCGCGTTCAATCGCTCGCAGGCAGCAGACGGTTGAGAAGGTGACCGACAGGCTCGTCGAGCGCCACACCAGGCTCGACAGTCCGCAAGCGTGTCCCACGGGATATGGGCTCTATTGCCAGGTCAAGGCGCCCAGCCCCGACTTCACCCGTGATTGCACGATGGCTCATAGAAGCAGCCGGCCGAGCGGATCGAGGCCGATCATCGGGGCACGGTAACCCATGCATGCACGCTTCGAGCCGATGCGGTGATACCGGTTGGGTGCCGGATGCCGTCCGCTTTGGAGCGTGACGAAGCGACGAGCCGAACGGCGCCTAGTTCAGCACATAGTTTTCTTACGCAAAACCTATGAAGCACTTGGCGCAAAACCCCAAGTTGCAGGGATTCACCACCAATGTTGAGCATGACCGGTAACGAGTTGCTTCATCGTTGGTCCGCTCTCGCACGACTTCCGCGCTCTCACGATTGATAGCGGGTTTGGTCTCGAGCAGTGTCCTCCTGGTTGAGATCACCACCATGTCACCGGTATTCTCCGCGTTGCAGTGCGCGGTAGAATACGAAAAAGAGGCGGGAGGGGCAGGTGGTCTGGCAACCGGAACTGGACGAACTGCGGGAGCGCGAGCGCTTAGCTCGAGCGATGGGCGGCCCTGAAAAGGTGAAGCGCCAACACGATGGCGGCCGACTCACGGTTCGCGAGCGAATCGATCGCCTGCTGGACGAAGCTAGTTTCCACGAGATTGGCGCCATCGCGGGCAGCGCCGAATATGATGGAAGCGGAGCGTTGTGCGGCTTTACGCCATCGAACACAGTGTTCGGCCGCGGCACCATTGAAGGCCGGCCAGTGGTCGTGGTCGGCGACGACTTCACGGTACGCGGCGGCTCGGCAGATGCGACCATTCACGAAAAAACCGTCATGGCCGAGCAGATGGCCAACGAATTCCGCCTGCCGGTCATCCGCATCATCGAGGGCTCAGGCGGCGGCGGTTCGGTGAAGACCATCGAGACAAAAGGACGTGCCAACCTGCCTGGCGGCGTCGGCGGCACCGACGCGTTCTATTACTGCACCGCCAATCTCGCGGTAGTTCCGGTGGTCTCGCTTGGCCTCGGCTCGGTCGCTGGTCTCGGCGCCGCGCGTCTCGCTGCCAGCCATTATTCGGTGATGACCAGATCGTCTGCGGTATTCGTCGCCGGGCCGCCTGTGGTGGCGCGCGTTGGCCAAGTGCTCGGCAAGCAGGAGTTGGGCGGCTGGGAGATTCAGACGCGCTGCGGCGCGGTTGATGATGCTGTCGATACCGAGGATGAGGCCTTCGCCGCCGCACGCCGGTTCCTCTCCTATTTGCCGACTTCCGTGCAGAGCCTGCCGCCGCTGACGGCATCGGACGACGATCCGGTGCGGCGCGACGACAACCTGATGAGCGCGGTGCCGCGCGACCGGCGCAAGGTCTACAAGACAAGGCCAATCGTGGAGACCCTGGTGGATCACGGCAGTTTCTTCGAGATCGGCCGCAATTTCGGTCGCTCGGTGATCACCGGATTGGCGCGGCTCGAGGGCCGGCCGATCGCGATGTTGGCGAGCGACCCTTATCACTATGGCGGCTCGTGGACCGCGGATGCCTGCAATAAGTTGACGCGCTTCGTGGATCTCGCTCAGACATTCCACCTGCCGGTGGTCTACCTGATGGATTGCCCCGGCTTCATGATCGGGCTTGAGGCGGAGAAAGCAGCAACCATCCGGCATGGCGTCCGCGCGATGGCGGCGGTCAACCAATGCAATGTGCCATGGTGCACGATCATCATGCGCAATTCGTTCGGCGTTGCCGGCGCGGTGCACCAGCCGGCTGGCCGGCTGTCTCTACGCTATGCGTGGCCTTCGGCCTATTGGGGATCTTTGCCGCTCGAAGGCGGTATTGAGGCGGCGTACCGCGCCGAGATCGACGCTGCGGCGGATCCGGCGGCCAAGCTGCGCGAAATTGAGCACCGGCTGAACCGGCTGCGCTCGCCGTTCCGCACCGCGGAAACGTTCTGGGTCGAGGAGATCATCGATCCGCGCGACACACGTCGGCTGTTGTGCGAATTCTCTCGCTTGGCACAGCCGCTGCTGACGCCTGGCTCGTCCTCCTTTCCGATGCGCCCTTAAGCGAGGACCGATCCGCAATGCCCGAAACCAGAATACGGTCCGACCTTCACGGCGTAATTTGGAAGATCGAGGTGGCCGTCGGCGACCGCGTGGCCCAGGGTGACACGCTCATCCTGATCGAATCGATGAAGATGGAGATTCCCGTGTCCGCGCCATGCGCAGGCGTCGTCAGCGGTATCTTCGTGAAGGAGGAGCAACAGGTCGCCGAGGGGGAAATCCTCGCCATGATTACCGTTTAGAAAGCCAGTTCGCTTTCAGGTACTTGCGAGAGCGCAGACAATTGGAATTTTCGCCGCTGACTCCTCAGAATAAGCGATGCGCCATCGATCCACATCAATGTCCTCGCTCTACGTCAACAGGATCGCCCCCGCGCGGTATGCAGAGAAACTGACATTCATCGCTTTCGACGAGATGGCATATTCTCGCCGATGAGAACACCACGACGCCCTGAACTTAAGCGGGCTCCTGGTGTCGCCGCATCTGCCGCAGGATGTCGAGCATCGCGTGCCGCGCGGTCGCCTCGTCGACGCCGAGATCGGCGAGCTCACCGTCGGCAATAGCGTCGCAGAGCCGGTCGAACTGCAGTAGCAGTGCTGCGATCTCGGGGGCGGAGCGTGCCAAGGGTCCCGCCCACCGCCGCGTCTGCTCGATCTGCCGCCGGCGGCTTTCCGCGCGAGCCCTGCGCACCGCCGTGTTCTCGAGCGCGAGTTGGCGCAGGCTGCGGCGGAGCAGGCGATGGGCACGGACTTGGTCGATGATCGCCTCGACCAGCTCAGTCATCGGCGCGCCTCTCGCCAGGAGTCCGCCGAGGACCCGCTCCTCTTCGTCTTCCCAGGCGCGATAGACGGCGATGAAAATGTCTGTCTTGTCGCGGAACCAACGATAAAAGGTCTGCGGCGCGAAGCCGGCTCGGCGCGCGATCTTGTTGCTGTCGGTGCCGTCGAAGCCATGCTTGTTGAACTCCTTGGCCGCCGCCCCTACCAGCCGCGCCGCCGTGTCCTGCCGCTGTCCTGTCCGTCCCCGCGCCATGGCCGACGTGATAGGGGCCGCGCCCGCTCGTGGCAAGCGCGGCTCTCAGCGCTGGCCGCAGTTGCTTGACTCCCGGGCGGTTTGTGATATGAATATCACTTATCGATATCGCATGAATGGAGGCAGTGATGACCGAGGTGATCGCGGGCGGGCTTTCCGGCAGCAGTTGGGTTTCGACCGACCAGCCGGGGATCGACTATGCCGTCCTGCGGCCGCAGCCCGATGGCGGTGCTACCATCTTCCTGCGCTTTGCCAAGGGGACGCACGGCCCAGAGCATACGCACCCTGGCGGCGAGGAGCTCTACGTCGTCTCCGGCGACATCACCGTCGGGGGCAGGCGGCTCAGGGCCGGCGACTACCTCTACACACCACCCGGCCCGTCGCACGACGCAGATGCGCATGAGGACACGGTGATGCTGGTGTCGCTGCCGAAGCTTCCTGAATTTGTCTGACGCGGCCGACACCTCGACTCGACACGGAAAAAGGCGGCCATAATCGCCGGCCGCCGGCTGGTGTGCCACTGACGGCACTGGGAAATGGAAGGCTAGACAGGGTGTGTAAGCCGTGTCGCGTAATTTTTAGGAACGGATGGAAAATGGTGGAGACGTGAGCTTTTTAATGGGAACGGCATGCAAGACGTTTCCGGCTTTGCCGTAATTTCAAAACGCCGTGTCAAACCGGCGGAAATCGAGGGACGCGGATCAAGGTTTACGGTGATTTGGTCAACGAGTTCAGCTGCCAGGTTATGAGCGGGAAGGAAAAGCACGGACAACCGCGAAAAAGCTAAATTCTTCGCTGCGAATCGCCGAACCTCTGCTGCACCCTAGCTGGGTAGCCCTCGGCAACACTCGGGATCACGTCCGGCGTTTTCGGCGGTGCCTCGTATAGCCGGGCCTCGATCTCGGCTCTGGCCCCATATTGGTCGGCCGCAACGATCCCATGCTTACCCCACGACAGCCGCAGGTGAGCACGCCCGAGGGGGGAAGGTACGTTGTTCAGGACCTCGCGACCCTTTGGCTGAAATCGTTGGAGGGCGGTCGAAGCCCCAGGCTACTTGAAGCCCGGCATGACCTGTTCGCAGAGCAGACGCAGTGACGCCATCACGCGCACATGGGGGATCAGGCCACCGCTGTTCAGTTCGGCTACGATCCCATCGAGGCCGAGTTCGTGTTGCAGAGCGCCGAGGCGATTCACCGCCATCTCGGGTGTGCCAACAATGACCTCATCGCGTAGCGCCTCATCGTAGGTGATCGTCTGCAGCCGCTTCGCCCGTTCCGTTCGATGTTCGATCGGGCGGACGCCATCTTGCGTCGCCGAGTCTTGAAACCGATCGCCGACGTACCGGAAAGCGTGCATCATGCTTTCCTCGGCTTCGTCACGCGCTTTCCGGTAGGTCTCACCGACGTAAATCGGTATTCGCAGATATACCGCGCCTTTGCCCTCATGGCCGCTAGCTTGGTAAGCCCTGCGGTACTCTTGGAGCGATCTCGCCACTTCGGCCAGGGTCTCCAGCCGCAAGCTAATGAGGATAGGATGGCCAAGTCGCCCGACGGTGGCGTAGGTGTCGGCACTTGCGGCGGCAATGCGAATGGGCGGGTAGGGCTTCTGGTAAGTCTTTGGCACTACAGACACGTCATCAAAGCGGTAGAAGTCGCCGTCATAAGAGAAGCTCGGCTGCGTCCAAGCCAGCTTCAGAATTTCAAGTATCTCGACGAAACGCTGCCGGCTCTCGGCGTAAGGCACGCCATATCCTTTGTAGCTGCGCGGGAAGCTGCTGCGCCCGACACCAAATATAAGCCGCCCACGGCTGATTTGGTCGAGCGTCGCGACCTCTTCGGCGAGCCGCACTGGATGACACAGCGGCAGCACCTGCACGGCTGTGCCAATCTTCATGCGTCTGGTGCGCGCGGCCACGGCGCTCGCCACGGCGATCGGTGCTGAAAGCGCCGAGCGGTCGGGAGCGAAGTGGAGTTCGGCGAGCCACACGGCGTCGAGGCCCCAACGCTCGGCGGCGTCGATCTCATCAAAAGCCTCCGCAAACGCTTCCGCCTCGGCGTGGCAAGAGGACAACTGAAACTCGTGGAACATTCCGAATTCCATAGGGGGTCCTCTCTGTGGCCCGATTTCTGCGAAGCTACCGAGTCCTTAGGCAACATGATGAAACCGGGTCACGTGGCCTGTCAAATAGGCTTACATTCCGGTATCGGAGAACGCAAACTTGGGGAGGTTTGCCTTCTGATTCTCGGCGAATTCCACATGCTAAACGCGTGCGTTGAAGCGGTGTTTCGAGCGGCACGGTCAGCAAGATTATTCCTTACGCGCGCTCTGAGAAGTGCGCAGGCGCGATTTGACCTCGTCCGCCACGGCGATGATCGTGTCTGAAAGGATCTTCTAGGGCGCCACTTCGCGCGGTCCCGGCGAGATCGTTTTTTGCAGCCCCGTCGCCGCGCGATACGAAGTCCCGTGTTGACTTGAATGCTGTTGATACCAGCGCGGATGGCACTGACGAAATCATAGTCCCAAAGTCGGGGGGTTCAAGTCCCGGCCGGGCGCACCGCTGTAGCGGCTCGGCCACCGCTACAGCGGCAAGCAGAAAGTGCTCGCCATCGGGCCCTATCCGGTGATTTTGCGCGCGGCGATGCTAGGCACCTGCTTCTGAAGGGTGTCGCTCCCTCGCGCGCAAAGACGGACGAGAGCAGGAACGGGCTCGCGACGGCGTTCCGCGGCGTCGCCCCGGAGTATGTCGCTCGGATCGAGAAGAAAGGCCGCGCCGAGACGTGAGGCGGGAGACGCTGGACCTGGCGGCGCGATCTTTGCGGCATATAATGGAATGATGGACGACAACAAGGACGGCCGGGAGCACCTTCCCGCCGCGCATAAGGCGGCCGCAGTTGAGGACTTCCTGCGCCAGGTGAAGGCGATGCCTGCGGTACGCGCAGCGAGCGGCCGCGGCCGGCTCGTCTTCGCAATGGACGCGACCGCCAGCCGGGAGGCAACCTGGGACCACGCCTGCAAGCTGCAGGGTGAGATGTTCGAGGCGGCGGCGACGCTGGGCGGGCTCGATGTGCAGCTCGTCTTCTATCGTGGGTTCAACGAATGTAAGGCGAGCCGCTGGCTCGGCACCGCGGCGCAGCTGCACCATGCGATGCGCAGCGTCTCGTGCGTTGGCGGCGAGACACAAATTGGCCGGGTACTCGCGCACGTGCTCAGAGAGGGGCGCCTTCGGAAGGTCAACGCGCTAGTCTTCGTTGGTGATGCGGTGGAGGAGAAAATCGATACGCTCGCGCAGCAGGCGGGGGAGCTGGGACTTTTGGGCGTGCCGGTTTTTATCTTTAAGGAAGGCGGCGAGGACGCCGCCGCGCGTGCCTTTCGTCATATCGCGAAGCTCTCCGGTGGCGCCTTTTGCCCCTTCGATACGGCCAGCGCCGAGCAGCTACGGCAGCTTCTGGGCGCAGTGGCGGCTTATGCCGTCGGCGGGCGCGCCGCGCTCGCCGATTACGGCAGGCGCGTCGGGGGATCAGCGCTGCTGCTCTCCGGCGCGATTGCCGACCAAAAGTGACGCATCATGGTCTACGTACTCATCGGCGTGCTCGCGCTGGTGCTGGTCAGTTGGTTGGTGCGCCTCTTCGTAAATGCCGATCCGACCCGGCTGGCTCAAGCGCTCGTTCCGTTCGGGTTGGCGCTGGGTGCGTCGGTCTCGATACTGGGATTGGGCTTTGGTTTTGTCGCGCGCAGCCCACCCCTCGTGTTGTTCGGCGTTGGCGCCGGCGGAGTTTCGTGGTATGGCCTGCGGCGTTATCGCCGCCGCAAAGCGCAGAGCGGCCCGCACGTTTCAGAAGTCGATACTGACTACCTCAGCATGCGGCTCGACCATGACAGCGGCACTATGTCCGGAATGGTGCGTCGCGGACGCTTTCAGGGCCGGGAACTCTCGGAGCTCGCTGAAAACGAACTGATCGATTTTTGGCGAAGCTGCCGAGTTGAGGATGCGCAGGCGGCGAGCCTCATGGAGGCGTATCTCGATCGGCTGAAGCCCGAATGGCGCACGGCGGCCGAAGGTACGCAGGCACCACACGCCCGGAGCGACGCCATGACACGCGAGGAAGCTTACGCCATCCTCGGGCTCCAACCGGGCGCGAGCGACGCCGATGTGCGCTCGGCCCATCATCGGTTGATGATGGGCGTCCATCCCGATCGCGGCGGTTCGACCTATCTTGCCGGAAAGCTCAACCAGGCGCGCGAGGTGTTACTCGGCGTGTGAGCTCGGCGACCATCGGATTTTCGATGAAGAGGTCAAGGATAATCGGGTAGCGGATCGTATTTCCGTCGGCCAGCCAGGCGAGAATGACGGCGTCGTGGATTAAATGGTCATGGCCTGACCAACCAGTCCCAAACCCGACGCGAACAGCAACGCGACCGGCAAAGATCCGTAACCAACTGTTGAAATGGCGACGTTACGGTTGGCCGAGCAGCGCCTGGCGAAACGTCGCCTTCACCGTCTCACCCGAGCGCAGACCTTTGTTGAAGGGCACACCGACCGCCTTACCGGGCCTAATCTTGATGACGGCGATATACGGGCCGGTCATCGCATTGGTCCGTGCGGCAATACCATTGAGACCGGATTCCTCGCGGACGATGATCGCATCGGCAATTCCGCACGCCTTGGCGATGGCGGCGATATCGACGCC
Source organism: Alphaproteobacteria bacterium (assembly GCA_030041335.1). GTDB lineage: Bacteria > Pseudomonadota > Alphaproteobacteria > ATCC43930 > CGMCC-115725 > JAATGI01. The sequence goes on from JASHOB010000021.1 coordinate 9,464, forward strand.
GAGCCCAGTATGACTGCGCTGCCCGCCGGTTTCGCCAAATTCTTCGTTGTCCATGACGATGATCGAGAGATTGCGCGGTCTCTGTACGCCGATTGTGGCGAGCGCGCCTATATTCATCATTAACTCGGCGTCGCCGGTGACCACCACCACCGCGCGCTTTGGCTGGGCGATGGCGAGGCCCAGCCCGACGGATGCCGCCATCCCCATCGCGCCGCCGATATAGAAATTGAGAGCGCGATCCTCGAGCCGGCCGACATCGGTGCATGGCTCGCCGAGCCCAGTGACGATGAGTTGGTCCTTGCGCTGCTCGAGGATGCGGGCGATGGCGCTGGTACGGTCGATCTCGCCCATCACGGATCGTCCTTGAAGACCTTGGCGCCGATCAATCGCTGCGACAGCAGGACGGCGACCATCTGCTCGCTCTGATAGGCCATGTTTGCCGCGCCCTCGATCAGCTTTGCCGCTTCGTTCGCGTGCGTGGCGCGATAGACCGTAAAGCCCGCAAGTTTCATCGTTTCCTCAACGCTGCGACCCATCGGGATCTGCCAGCGATTGCCTTCACCCCATTCGCCTCGCATCGACACGATCGCCAGCATAGGAACGCGGGTATTGGCGGCGAGCGAAAACGCGTTGATGCAGTTGCCGACGCCGCTGCTCTGGATCAACAGCGCCGACCGACGCCCGCCGAGCCAAGCGCCGCAGCAAATGCCAACGCCTTCCTCTTCTGTCGTCAACACCACCGCGCGGACCGTGTTGTCGGCATGCGCCAAGCGGATAAAAGGATCGATGCCAGCGTCTGGCACATAGCAAAACAGCTCAGTGCGCGCTTGCTTCAGCACCTCGTAGGACTGGCGGTACCAGTCCGCGTCCAGATTTTCGCCGACCATCGCCCGACTGTGGCCGAGGCGGTGCCGTAATTCAATATCCGGCGGCGCCATGCACCCGCTCACTCGGCGCACGGCAAGGTTGCCATAGCGCCACATCGCCATGCCGCTATCTTATTTCAATATTTTTCGAGTTGAAGGCGATGCTCACACCGCGCCATCTCGGTGTCAAATTCAGATGCAACCCACTGGCTTAATGCAGGAAGACAAGCTGGTCGAATTTCTCAGGCGGTTCGAAGTCACGGCGAAAATCCTGAACCGGATCACCGATGATTTCCGCCTGCCCGAGCTCCTGACGACGACACAGTCGACCCGTTACTACAGTCCGAAGCTGGACGTCGCATGGATCTGCCCGAGCCCTCCGAATATGTCACGAGGTGCCCGTATGAGGGAGTCCACCGGTCGGTTCGGGTGGGCGACAAGCTCGTCAAGAACATCGCGTGGAGTTATCCGGCGCCAATTCCCGTGTGCTCGAAGATTGAAAACCCGCTCAGTTCCTACACGAGCCACGTCGACTTATACGTCGATGGGGTGCTGCAAGATCGACCAACCAGGTCGTTCTCTTCACGTCAAGATCACATTCATGAGAATCTCGGTCGAGAAGCTATCCCGGAGGCTTTCCTGAGCCCCGCTATCAGGAAATTCCCTTAGGGTCCCAGGTGCTGCTCGTCGAATACCATGAGGTGGTCAGCGCACTCGTGACGGATCGAGCCGAACTCAAAATAGCGCCTGACTACTTGTCGCGCGACTTTCCAGAAGATGATGTTATGCGACTTTGCA
>JASHOB010000186.1 GCA_030041335.1 Alphaproteobacteria bacterium
TCGAAGTTCGGCGGGATGTTGAGAATGAACGTGTATTTGCCCTGGTCGAGGTCGGGAAGAATGTCGCGCTCCGCGATCCGTTGCGGGGGCTTCCAGAAGGGCGGCAGAAAGGCGGAGATTATCCGCCGCGACAATTCCGAATGATCCTCGTCGACGACGGCAAGGGCGCCGTCGTGAAGCTCCTGTGTCGTGCTCGCGGCTTGGAGATAGACATTGAGCGAAAACCCCCACACGATCAGCGCCAGCAGGACCGGATCATGGAACAAGCTGCGCAGTTCCTTGGTACCGAGCCAGAAAATGTTGCTCAGGCTCTGCATGCTAGGTGTCCTGCTTGCGCAAGAACAGCAGGCTTAGACCGATCAGCACCGGCGGAAAGATCGCGAGCGCGATCAGGCTCGGCGCGAGATCGGCAAATCCAAGTCCCTTGGTGAACGTGCCCACACTGACGCGGAGAAAATACATTGCGGGAAAGGTGCGGCCGAACATGGCAGGGAACCCCTCCAACGATGCTACCGGCACCAACATGCCCGAGAACTGGGATGCGGGCAGAATCGTCAGGATCGCCGTTCCGAACAATGCCGCGATCTGAGATCGCGTAAATGATGAAATCAGCATACCAATGCCCGTGGTCGCCGCGACATAGAGCAGCGCGCCCACGACCAAAGCCGGAAGACTACCCTTCAGAGGCACGTCGAAGACGAAAACCGCCATGAGCAGCAGGATAACGAAGTTCACCATCGATACGGCGATGTACGGAAGCTGCTTGCCGAGGAGAAATTCGAGCCGCGTAACCGGTGTAACGTAGAGATTGGTGATCGACCCCAACTCCTTCTCGCGCACCACCGCCAGCGCCATCAGGATCGCGGGAATTTCCACCAGCAGCAAGGCCATGGTGCCCGGCACCATGGCGTAGATACTTTCAAAGTCCTGATTGTAGCGGAAGCGAATTTCCAAATCGGCAAGCGGCGATGGTCCCGTCGTTCCCTTCGTTTGCATCGCGACATCGTTCAAATATTGCGCGTGGACTCCCATGAGATAGCCACGGATCGTCTCCGCTCGGAATGGCATTGCGCCGTCAATCCAGGCGCCGACGGACGTCGGCATGCCCTTGCGCATGTCGCGGCCGAAATCGGGCGGTATTTCGATGACGGCGCGGACATCGCCACTTACCAACCGGCGTTCCATCTCGGCGTCGCTTTTGACCGGCGCCTTCTCGATGAAATAGGGCGAGCCGCGATATTCCTCGAGATAGGCACGGCTCTCCGGCGTGTTGTCGCGATCGAAAAAAGCGATCGAGAGATTGTCCACGTCCGTCGAAATACCGGCACCGAAGATCAGCATCAAAAACGCGGTCCCGACGAGTGCGAAACCCATGCGAATCGGGTCTCGCACGAATTCTAGCCCCTCGCGGATCGAGTAGGCGAAAAGGCGGCGTGGGCTGAACCGGGCGGGTTGGGTCCGTGTCACCTCAGTCGTGGGCGAATCGGCCGCAGGTTCGCCGAATTCCCCTCCATTACCATTTGCCTCCTCGATATAGGAGATGAAGGCGTCCTCGAGAGTCGCCACGTTGCGCCCCGCGACCAGTGCCGCCGGCGTATCGGTGGCGAGAACCCGCCCCGAGTCCATGAGGGAAATACGATCGCAGCGCGCCGCTTCGTTCATAAAATGCGTCGAGACGAAAATCGTGACGCCGTTACCGCGCGATAAATCAACGAGCAGTTCCCAGAACCGGTCGCGGGCCAGTGGATCGACACCGGACGTCGGCTCGTCCAGGATTAGCAGATCCGGTTCATGGACGATGGCGACGGCCAAGGACAGGCGTTGCCGGATGCCAAGGGGCAAATCGAGGGCACGCTGATCGGTGAAGTCGCCCAATCCGAACTCGGCGATCAAGTCGGCGATTCGCTTCTTGGCGTAGTCGTTCGGCAAATGGAACAGCCGGGCGTGCAGATTAAGATTCTGTCTGACGGTCAGCTCGGTATAGAGCGAGAAAGACTGCGACATGTAGCCGACACGCCGGCGTGCCGCCAGATCGCTCGTCTCAACCGGCTTGTCGAACACCAGAGCCTTGCCGCCGCTCGCCGCCAACAGGCCGGTGAGCATTTTCATGGTGGTCGTCTTGCCGGAACCGTTCGAACCCACGAACCCGAAAATCTCGCCGCGTCCAATGGTGAAGCTCACGCGATCGACGGCAATGAAGTCGCCAAAGCGGCGCGTGAGATCGTGGGCCGCGATGACGATGTCGTGATCGGCGGCGACACGTGGCGGAATCACGAGAGGCTTATATCCCGCGCGGCGCTGCGCCGGCAGCAGCGCAATGAACGCTTCCTCCAGCGTCTGCGTGCCGGTCTTGCCTTTGAGTTCGGGGGGTGTGCCGGTGGCCAACACGCGACCGCCGTCCATCGCGATGAGCCAATCGAACGCCTCGGCTTCCTCCATATAGGCCGTGGCGACGAGCACGCTCATAATCGGGCGGCGCCGGCGCATGCGCCCAATCAACTGCCAGAATTGCCGCCGCGACAGCGGATCGACGCCGGTCGTCGGTTCGTCAAGGATTAGCAGGTCGGGATCGTGAATAAGAGCGCAGCACAGACCCAATTTCTGCCGCATGCCGCCCGAAAGTTTGCCCGCCGGCCGATCGGCAAACGGCGCCAAACCGGTGCTGCGGAGCAGCTCCACGATGCGCTTTTGCCGCTCGACGGCACCCTGGCCGAACAACCGGCCGAAAAAATCGATGTTTTCCTGGACACTCAGATCGGGATAGAGGTTCTTGCCCAGACCCTGAGGCATGTAGGCGATCCGCGGGCACGCCGTCACCCGGTGCCCGGCATCGGCCAGGTCGCCCCCGAGTGCCTCGACTTTCCCTTCCTGAATGGTCTTGGCGCCGGCAATCAGTGCCATCAACGTCGACTTGCCGACACCGTCTGGCCCGATCAACCCCACCATACGACGCGCAGGAACCGCGAGGGTGACATCGGCGAGCGCCTGAGCGGACTTGTAGCGGTGCGACACCCGATCGAGGTGCGCGACAATCGTATCGCCCCAGTTCATTTTACAATCTTCGTCTGCAGCCAGTCCGGCCACGCGACCGAGCGGTCGAAACGCACATAGGCTACGCCCGGGAGGCCGGTCCGTACGTCCCGCCGATGCGCGTGCAGCAAATCCCGATTGATCCGCACCCGGACGCGGAACATCAGTTTATCGCGCTCCGTCTTGGTTTCGACCGCCTTCGGCGTGAATTGCGCTTCGGTCGCGAGGAAAACCACCTTGGCCGGCAGCGCCAGTCCGGGCAGCGCATCGAGCACGATCAAAGCATCATCGCCAAGACGGACCTGACCCGCTTCCGCGGTCGGCAGATAGATGTCCATGTAGACATAAGAGGTATCCAGCATCGTGAATACCTTGCCGCCGACCGCCAGCATCTCGCCGACATTCGAAATTTTGTATTGGATCACGCCATCGACCGGCGCGATCAGACGGCTATCCGCGATGTTGACCTCGAGCAGTTCAACGTCGCGCTTGGCTGCTTCGAGAGCGCGTTCGGCCTCGCCGACCCGGTCCTGCGCCCCCGCCAGTGCCGCGCTGGCAGCATTCATCTGCTGGACCCGCTGATCCAAGGTCTCTCGCGTCATAAACTCTTTCGCCACCAAGTCATGTGCGCGCAAGAGTTCTTGGTGGGCGAACACGACGAGCGTCTGCTGCTGTTTGACGTTCTCCTGAGCCTCGGCAAGCGTCCGTTCCGCCTGCTGCGCCGTCGCCTGCGCTTTCTTCAACTGTGCCTCGTAGTCCCTTACATCCATCAAGGCGAGGAGCTGCCCGGCTTTCACGAGATCGCCTTCATCGACGAACAACTGTGCAACCCGCTCCGGAAACTTGGTGTCGATGTCGATTTCGTCGGCTTCAAGCCGGCCGTTGCCCGATACGATCCCAGGCGGCAATCCCGGCGGCCGTGTGCTCCACCAATAATAGCCGCCTCCGGCGGCGGCGATGAGTGCCAGCAAAAGCAGCACTTGCCGCAACCGATGGCGCGGTCGTTTGCGAACCGGCGGCACGGGCACGGGCAGTTGCGTTTGCGTGGGGATCAGTTCATGGCTGGCAGACCCAAGAGCCGTAACGTCATTCGTAAGCCCTGCGTCTTCACGCGACATCGACCAACCTTTCAAGCCAACACGACGCTATGGTGTTGATTGGAAAAGGGCTCC
>JASHOB010000187.1 GCA_030041335.1 Alphaproteobacteria bacterium
TTGCGACGGTGCTGGTCGGCTCGGCGTTTAGCGTGGTGCCGGCGTATGGGCGGTGACCAGTGTATCGAACATCTCGGCGAGACGCTGGACCGGGCCGCGGGGGCCGAGGCTCTGGAGCGCGACGCGAGCGCCCTCGAGCAGCAGAAACAATTCGTCTGCCAGGAGCTCGGGATCGCGCAATCCCGCGCTTTGGCACAGCTCGACGATGCGGGCACGTTGGCGGCCCTTTAAATCCTCGATCACCCGACGCGCCGGATGATCGGCATCCGGCAATTGGACCGCAGCATTGGCAAGCGCACAGCCGCGGTCGGTGCCGCTCGCCTTGTATTCGGCTATCACCCGCAGCCAGGCGAGAAGCTGATCCCTGGGCTTGCCCACGTGAGCCAGCGCGATCTCCGTCCAAGCCGTGTCGAGTTCCCGGCCGAACTCCTTCAGGCACTCGGCAATGAGCTCGTCTTTCGACGCAAAGTGACGATATAGCGTCGTCTTGTTCGTGCCCGCCGCCTCGGCGAGAGCCTCGACGCCGACCGCGTGCAGGCCGTGCCGGTAAAACAGCTCGCGCGCCGCCTTGAGGATGCGCTCGCGGGGCGGGCCCGCAGGCTCTTCCAGAACGTCGATCTTGGTCGCTTCGAAGGGCATTGGCGGCTTCCTCTTGATAATGACCGGTCAGTACCTACCTAAGAGTACGTAACCGGTCAGTGCCATAAAGGTGGGCATAAGTCACCTGATTTTCCAGATCCGGTACGCGCAAGGAGAGGTCCGATGGATTGGCAGGGTAGAGATCTCGAGTTTGAGCGGAGCGAAGGTTTTGGGGGTGAAGGCACGGTTGCAGTCCAGGGCCGCGTGTCGCCCGAAGTGCCTCAGGCTGTCGCCGAGGCGCTCGCCGATCCGATCGTGCAAGCACTGATGCTTGCCGACCACGTTGCGCCGGAGACCGTGGCGGGGCTCGCGCGGCGTCTCGCCGCAAAGATCCGCTAGCCTCCATCACTGAGTCTAATCGCGCCTGCGCGAGCGAGAGCCTCGTGGACATTTCCGAACGTGAATAGCGATGATTCTGCTCGAAGAACGGGAGGGGCTCATGACCCTAACAACGCAAGTGAGCGACGGGAACAACGCGGCAGACGGCGTGGTCTCGTCGGGCTCCGCGCCACCGAACGAGATCACGGTGGTGTTTGAGGACAGCACCGTGACGTTTCCGATGCCGGCTGCGGCAACCTTGGCAGACCTTGCGAGGCGCCTGACCGAAGAACGCGGGCCGCAGCACCAGATGCTGTCGGTGACAATCAGGTTGGGCGACGCAAGGGGCTTGCGAAAGAGGGTCTCGAGCTTGTCATTCAGCTGACCCGGCACTGGTTCGGGCATCGTTTGGCGACAGAAATGTTCGGGCGATCGGGCGACATCCGTTCCGCTATGGAGCAGGGCGGTCGGCTCGATGCCCAACCCGTGATGGGGCTCTACGCATCAAGTCCCTAAGCGAGGGCACGAAAATGTTTCGTATCGTTCTTGGGTGAAGCCATGCCTTTTGATACCCAAAATCGCAACTCGGTCGACCCGCCGACTCTGGATTGGCAACTGCCCGGAGATGAAGCGTCATCGGCCGATGCGCGGACAGACCTCCCGCTGGTGCGTGAGCGCCCGCCACAACAGCAGCAGCCTGACCTTACACCACCGCGCGACCGCGAAGAAAAGGATCGGGAGCAAGATCATGAACACCGTGGCGAACCGCGCAAGGGCCTACTCCGGCGGCACCCGGCCGGGTTGGCTGTTGGCCTATTGGTGCTGTTTGCGGCGCTGCCAAGCGGATATCTCTACTCGGATTACACCAGCCATTTCGAGTATACCGACGACGCCTACATCGCCGCGCGCCAGTTTGCCATCGCGCCCGAGGTGTCGGGTTACATCACAGCCGTCCCGGTCACTGACAATGAGCACGTCGTCGCCGGCCAGGTCATTGCCCGCATCGACGATCGCACCTACAGGGCGGCGCTCGCTCAGGCGCTGGCGCAGGTCGCCGCAGCGCAGGCCAATATCGAGAGCGTCGATGCGCAGCTGAGGGTGCAGCAGGCGCAGATCGCCGCCGACGAGGCAAAAGTCGCCCAGCAGCAGGCGTCACTGGTGTTCGCACAACAGCAGGCCGCGCGGTATGAATACCTGGCGCACACGATTGCCGGCACTGTCCAGAACGCCCAGCAATACAGCTCACAACTGCGTCAGCAGCAGGCAGCCTTGGACAGTGCCGAGGCCACGTTCAAGCTGGCGCAACGGCAAGTCGAAGCGCTTAAGGCGCAACGTGCCGGCGCCGTCGCGAGCCTGGCCCAAGCCAAAGCCCAGTGCGACCAGGCGCAACTGAACCTTGGCTATACGGTCGTCGGTGCTGACCAGCCGGGCCGCGTCGTGCAACTCGCCGCTGCGGTTGGGCAATATGCTCAGCCGGGCACGGACCTGACGATGTTCGTTCCCGACGACACCTGGGTCTGGGCGAACTTCAAGGAAACACAGCTCGACCACATGCGGCCTGGACAACCGGTGAGCATCAACATCGACGCCTATCCGGAACGCACTATCCGCGCGCATGTCGCCAGCGTGCAGCCCGGCTCCGGCACCGCCTTTTCACTGCTCCCCGCACAGAACGCTACCGGCAACTGGGTAAAGATCGTGCAGCGCGTACCGGTCAAGATCGTCATGGACAATCCGCCGACGGATGTTGCGCTCGGTCCCGGTATGTCCGCTGAGACCGACGTACGGATCAATCCAAATCCGTCGCTCTATGAGCGACTGAGAGGGTGGCTATGACCACCCGCGCGCTTCAATCGGGCGCGCCCGCTGCGGCCCGTAACGCTGCCGTCAATCCATGGTTGATCGCGGTTCTGGTCGCATTTGCGTCGTTTATGGAGGTTCTCGACACCACGATCGCCAACGTGTTGCTGCAATACATCGCTGGCGGCCTCGGAGTCAGCCAGGACGAGGCCTCCTGGGTCGTGACGACCTATCTGGTCGCCAACGCCGTCGCCTTGACCGCAAGCAGCTTTCTTGCGCGGCTGCTGGGCCGCAAGACCTTCTTCCTGATCTGCCTGGCGCTGTTCACGATCAGTTCGGTGTTGTGCGCCTATGCCTGGAACCTCAACGCGATGTTGCTTTTCCGCATCGTGCAAGGCCTTGGCGGCGGCGGCATGGTCCCGCTGGCGCAGTCGATCCTGGCGGATTCCTTCCCAGCGGAGAAGCGCGGCCAGGGCTTTGCACTGTTCGGCGTGGCGGTGGTGGTGGCGCCGGTCGTGGGCCCGATATTGGGCGGCTGGCTCGCGGACAATTACTCCTGGCGCTGGAGTTTCTTGATCAACGGTCCGGTCGGCGTAATCGCCTTTGCACTGATCGCGGCCATCCTGCCGGCGCCAAAACACGTGGCCGAACAGCGCAGGCAGCTGCAAAGGCGGGGCCGGTTCGATCTCGTCGGCTTTGTGCTGGTCTCGACCTTTCTCGGCGCGCTCGAGATCGTGCTCGACCGCGGGCTCGAAGACGATTGGTTTGCCTCGTCCTTCATCGTCGACGTCGCGGTCGTCTGCGCCCTGGCGTTCATCTTGATGATTCCGTGGGAGACAAGCCGCCGTAATCCGATGATCGATATCGGCATGGTAGCGACGCGGCAGTTTGGCGCCTGTTTTATCGTGATGCTGGCAACCGGCGCCATCCTCTACGCGACGACCCAATTTCTGCCAAATCTAGTGCAGGAGGATTTCGGCTATACGGCGACCTGGGCCGGTCTTGTGTTATCGCCAGGTGGCGTCGTCACCATGCTGATGATGTTCGTCGTCGGCCCGCTGACGGCCAGAGTCCAGCCCAAATATCTGATCATCGCCGGGGCGGTGTTCGCCGCGCTCTCGATGTACGAGATGACCAATGTTTATGGCGATCTCGGTTTCTGGTTTTTCGCGTCTTCGCGCATGCTGCTCGGGGTCGCGCTGCCGCTTATTTTCCTGCCGATCATGACGGCGTCTTACGACGGGATCCCGCCCGGCAAGACCGACCAAGCCTCGGCCCTGCTCAACGCGGCGCGCAACACGGGCGGCTCGATCGGCATCTCGCTTGCCAACAACGTGCTGTGGGACCGCGAGCAGTTCCATCAGAGCATGCTCGTCGGTCAAGCGATCCCGTCGAGCGTTCAGTATCAGGACACGCTGCACCAGATGACGAACTATTTCCTCGCACAGGGCAGCTCACTATGGGAGGCCAAGCAGCAGGCCATCCAATGGATCGGCCAGCAGGTCCAGGCGCAGGCGTCGTATCTCGGCTATATGGACGTCTTCTGGGTACTGACGCTGATCTCGCTTTTGGCGGTGCCGCTGGCGCTGAGCTTGCGCAAGAGCAAGCTCGGCGGCGCCGCGCCCGTCGGTCATTAGGATTAGGACGCCAGGAGCAAGGCTCGTCCGAACGAAGGACCGCGGGATTGACTTGTGGAACCGCGGATTTTGGACCGCGCAGGCCCACCTTTTGATCTTTTTAAGCACATCTGCAGCTGAGTCCTGGCAATAAATGCGGTAGCTCTCGCGGCATCGGCAGGCTGGGACGATGATCAGCCTGGCGGGTATTGTCGAACAAGCGCAGCGAAAGTGCGGACAACCGAGAAATTCTGGGTCGCCTCCGAAAAATCGCCGCTGCCCAGGTGCCTCCCCAAGCCTCGCTGTAGTGGAGACTTTCGGCACCTGACCTCAAGGATTTCAGGTACTTGGCACCTTCAGACCTTCAGACGCCCCGAATCCGCGAAGCCAGGTTAAACAGCGCGAACGCCGTTTCCGGTCCGGCGACCGACCATGTTCCGCGTTCCGGGCTCAGGGCCGAAAGCCTAGCGCTGCCAGCGCTTCCTGCACTTTGGCGTCCGCAAGCACGGCGCGAAAGCGCCGTACGGCCGGGTTATCCCATCGCGTTTTGGGAATGGCGAAATCGTAGTGCTCAGCCTGTACCGGGATGAAACCGAGGCTGTACTGCCTGGCGACCGATTCGATCGCAATCCCCCAATCGGCGCGGTTCTGCGCAATAGCAACAGCTACGGCGTTGTGCGATTTTGGCTGCGACCAGTAACCGGCCGGTCGTGCGCCGTTCAGCAGCTGATCAGTGAGGATGCGGGTACCACTACCGGCGTTGCGGTTGACCATCAGGCAATCGGGCGTCGCCAGCGCGGTAGCGATTGCCTCGCTCAACGAGCGTCCCTCGAAGCGTACGTCGCCCCTGCGGAACACGATGCCCTGGAGCCGGCGATACCCAGGCAGCAGCTCCAGTTCCGAGGTCAGAAACGGTCGGTTGTACTCGCCGCTCTCGGGGTCGAGCAGGTGGATCGGCGCCACGTCACACTCGCCGCGCTTGGCCGTCAGGAGCCCTCCTGTGCTGCCGACATTGAGCGCTTTGACCGAGACCCCTTCCGCCTGCAACCGGTCGATCACGACATCGAGGCCGATGCAATGGCTGCCGACCACGATAAGGTCGGCGAGATGCGCGTCTCCGATCAGCTGTACCTCGACCGACGTGCCGGCAGCTACGCTTTCGACATGCTGCCCGATCGTGATGAACCCGTCGGCCTGACTGAAGGCGGTGACCGCGCCCGACCCTTTCCCGGCAGGATAGGCCGTCAGTGAAGCGTCGTCGGCGCCGCGCACCAGCGACACCAGTAAGTATTCGGTGCGACCGCGCTCCGAGGCGACCCGCAGCGGCAATACGGCCGGCAATCGCTCGACGCGGTCAGCCGACCTGCCAGCGAAGGCTCGGATTACGGGCGCAACAAATTCATGGAATGTGAAGATCGCCGAGGTCGGAAATCCTGGCAGGATCACGATCGGCTTGCCGCCGGTGACGGCGAGACAGAGCGGCTTGCCGGGCTTTAGCGCGACCCCGTGAACGACGATGCCGGGATCGTTGAAAGCCGCAACAGCACGATAGCAAAGATCGCCTGCCCCCTTTGAGGTGCCGCCCGACATAACGACCATATCTGCCGCCGCCAAACCTTCGCCGACCAGGCGGGAGAGCACGATTTCGTCGTCCGGCCCAATGCCAAGCGGCTTCGGAATGCCGCCGACCTCCTCAACCGCAGCAGCAAGGATCGCGGCATTCGAATCGTAGACCGCGCCGGGGCGTATCGGCATCCCCGGCGCGACGATCTCGTCGCCAGTAGAAATGATCGCGACGCGAGGCCGCCGCCATACCTCGACAGCGGCGATTCCGACCGCCGCAAGCATGCCGACCTGGCGCGATGTAAGGACTTGACCAGCGCGCAAGACCGTCTCGCCGCGTGCAAGATCACCACCGGCAAAGGCGATGAACTGCCCGGACGCCACGGCCCGGCGCACGTCGACAAAAGCTGCACCGCCTTCGTCTTGGGTCTCGGTGTACTCGACCATGACGACCGCATCAGCACCGCGCGGCACCATGCCCCCGGTGGCGATCAAGGTCGCGGAGCCCGACTGGACGACGATCGCCGGCACCACACCGGGCGTCAGGATTTCGCTATTCAGCACCAGCCGTTTCGGTTGTCGCTCGCTGGCCCCAGCGGTGTCGTCAGCGCGAACCGCGAAACCGTCGACGCTGGCACGGTCGAAGCCAGGAACGTCGACATCGGAGGCGACGGTTCGTGCGAGAACCCTGCCGAGCGCCTGCGACAGCGGCACTGTCTCGGCGCCGAGCGGACACATCATCAGATGCTGTTGAAATCGCGCCGTCGCTTCGTCGCGATCGACGACCTCGAGGAACTGCTCCTGGCGCGCGAGATTGCGCAGCGAGGTTAGAATGTCGTTCATCTTCTACAATCCACCGATGCAGTTTCCGTCATATAGATAGACGGTGACCGGCGCACCTGGCGGGTAGCCCTCCCTTTCCTCCGGCACGATCACGAAACCGTCGGCGGCCGCTGCGGCCATTAGCCCGATCTCGCCGAAAGAGGGCAACGGCTCTACAGCGTCGGAGGTGGTAAAACGCACCGGGCAGATCTCAGTCATCCCGATCGCCGACACGATTTTGCGCGCCGTCAACATACCCCGCGACCGGTACGGCGGTGCAGGATCGAGGCCGCCGAGGCGGCGAATAGCGCGTCCCGCCAGCATTTCGTAGGCAAAAAGGCACGCCGCAGGCGCGCCTGGCAACAAGATCACGGGTACCGCGTTTCGGGTATGGCCGAGGCCGGCGGTCTCGCCCGGTCGGAGCGCAATCCCGTGAATCGCCAGGTCGCCGACCTCGGCGAGCGCGGCCGCTGCATGGTCGCCCACGCCCGGCCCGGTACCGCCGATGACAAGCACGATGTCGACACCTTCCGTTTCCAAGGCGCCCCTGATTGCCTGTCGAGTTCGTCCCGCCGCTAGGGTATTGACGACCACGCCACCGTCGCGTTCGACCAACGCGCGGCACATCGGGCCGTCGCTGTCGGTTGCCGAGGGTTCCGAAGCCAAAACGATCCGTACCAACGGTCGCCGGATAACCTTGACGCTAGCCAAGCCGGCGCTGATCAACACGGCAATTTGCGCCGGCAATAACCGGGTGCCCTCAGATGCCAGTAGCGCAGCCGGGGCCGCCACGCACCCTCGTATCTCTACATTCTGGTTGGGCGCTACGGCCTCGATGCACTCAACAACACCCGACGGATGCGTCAGACCGAGGTCCAGTGGAATCACCGCGTCGGTGCCGGGTGGGATCGCGTCACCGGCCGAAATCGCTCGCAGTGGTAGCAGAAGCGGATTATATGAACCCGCCCCGACCGTCGCACTTGCGGCAACCGCATAACCATCTATCAACGCCCGATCGGCCGCGGGAATAGCACGGGTGGCATGAATCGATTCCGCCACCACTCGTCTGCATAGCGATGACACCGATGCCGATTCCGCCGGCAACCGCGAGACGGTGCGGTCAACGAACGCGATTGCGACTTCAAGCGAAAGCGGCCGGGGCGCTAGGGTCATGCGCGATATCGCTACACCGGGACTGCCTCCAGTGTGAAGTCCGCGATCGGCGCTCATTCAGCTTTGTGCCCCGTCGGGATCATTCCTTCGATAGATGCTCATGCGCCGAGGCGGACATCCAACCACAAGTCATCAGCGATCGCGATAGAATCACTCAGTTTCTTGGAATGGCAGCTTCGATACGTGTCCGATCGGTTCCTAGCGACTGAGTTGGGTCGAGAGCCGTCGGCGGACCAGCACGTGATCACTCGGCGGCAGTATCGCACGTCGCCGCCAGCGGCGTTACCCGCGCTGCACAGAATTTGAATTCCGGAATCAGACCATATGGATCGAGCGTCGGGTTAGTCAGCAGATTGACTGCCGCCTCGGCGTAGCAAAATGGCATGAACACCATGCCCTCCGGCACATCGGGATCCGACCGTACCTTGGTTTCGACCGCCCCCCGCCGTGTTTCGATCCTGATGAAGTCGCCGGGATTGAGCTTCCTGCGCCGCAGCTCGGGCGGTGACATGAAAGCGACCGCCTCCGGCTCGATGGCATCCAGCACGCCAGCACGGCGGGTCATCGCACCGGTGTGCCAGTGTTCGAGTACCCGGCCCGTCGAGAGCACCATCGGATAGTTCTCGTCAGGTAACTCATCGGGCGGCAAGACATTGGCAGGGACGATCTTCCCGCGTCCGCTTTCGGTTGGAAAACCAGAATAAAAGATGATCTCGTTGCCGGGCTTGTCCGGCGCATCGACCGGATACGTAACCGCCCCCTCGCGCTCGAGCCGCTCCCAGGTGATGTTCGTCAGTGACGGCATGACCTGCACCATCTCGGCGAATACATCGCTTGGCCCGTTGTAGTTCCAGTCGAGGCCGAGGCGCCGCGCGATCTGCTGGATAATCCACCAATCCTGCCGCGCGTCGCCCGGCGGCTCGATCACCGGGCGCGCAAGCTGCACGCGCCGGTCGGTGTTGGTGAAGGTCCCGCTCTTCTCCGCGAAAGCCGAGGCGGGGAGGATAACGTCGGCGTGGAAAGCGGTTTCGGTGAGGAACAAGTCCTGCACCACCAGATGCTCGAGGGTGGCGAGCGCCTCGCGCGCGTGGTTCAGGTCTGGGTCGGACATCGCGGGATTCTCGCCTTCGATATACATGCCCTTGATCTGTCCGGCATGCACCGCATTCATAATCTCGACCACGGTGAGGCCTTTGATAGGATCGAGACCAGTCTGCCAGAAGCTTTCGAACTTCTCGCGAATGTCCAGTGACGTCACAGACTGATAATCGGGATAGACCATCGGGATGAGGCCTGCGTCAGAGGCACCCTGGACGTTGTTCTGGCCTCTGAGCGGATGCAACCCCGTGCCCGGGCGGCCGATCTGGCCCGTTATTAGGGCCAGCGCGATGAGGCAGCGAGCGTTGTCGGTGCCGTGCACATGCTGGCTAATTCCCATGCCCCAGAAGATGATGGAGGCGCGGGACCGCGCGTAAAGGCGAGCGACTTCGCGCAAGGTTTGTGCCGGAATGCCGCACACCGCCGCCATTCTCTCCGGCGAAAACTCCTTGATGCGTTCACGCAACAGATCGTACCCGTCGGTGTAGCCAGCGATATATTGTTCGTCAGTGAGACCTTCTTCGATGATGGTGTGTAAAAACGCGTTAAGGAGCGCGACATCGCTGCCCGGCTTGAACGCCAGGTTATACAAGGCATGTCGCGAGAGCGATTGCTGCCGAGGGTCGATGACGATCAGCTTGGCGCCGCGATCCTTCACTGCATTTTTGAAAAAGGTGGCGGCGACCGGGTGATTAATCGTCGGGTTCGCGCCGATGACGATAATGACTTCCGCGTCGAGAGCGGCTGCGAAGGGAGCGGTGACCGCTCCGGAATTCAATCCCTCCATCAGCGCCGCGACAGACGAGGCATGGCAAAGCCGGGTGCAGTGATCGACATTGTTCGAGCCAAAACCGGTGCGCACCAGCTTCTGAAACATGTAGGCTTCTTCGTTCGATCCCTTCGCGGAACCGAAGCCCGCAAGCGCCTTGGGACCGTTCGCCTCGCGGATGCGCACAAGGCCCGCAGCCGCCAGATTCAAGGCTTCTTCCCAACTTGCCTTGCGAAAGTGCGTCCACGGACTAGCCGGATCAACCTGGTCATGTGCGTGCTTCGGCACGTCGGGCAGACGCACAAGCGGCTGCGTGAGACGGTGTGGATGATGGATGTAGTCAAACCCGAAGCGGCCTTTCACGCACAGACGGTTGTGGTTCGCTGGACCGTCGCGGCCTGTAGCGTACACTAACTTCTCGTCCTTCACCTCGTAGGTGACCTGGCAACCGACCCCGCAATACGGACAAAGACTGTCCACCTTGCGATCGGGCCACGTGACACGTGTCTCGTTGGCGTCCAAATAGGCGGCTGGCATCAGCGCGCCAGTCGGGCACGCCTGCACGCATTCGCCGCAGGCTACGCACGTCGACTCACCCATGGGGTCGTCGAAATCGAACACGACTTTCGCACCGGCATTGCGATAGGCCATGCCGATCACATCGTTCACCTGGACTTCGCGACAAGCACGGACGCAGAGATTGCATTGGATGCAGGCATCGAGATTCACTCGCATCGCCGGATGACTGGGATCGCTCGTCCAGCGATGTGCCGGAGGAAAGCGGCTTTCGGTAACGCCGACGCGCTCCGCCCAACCCCAGAAGGCCGAAGTCGGATCATGCGCGGTAGCGCGGGCGGGCTGGTCGGCGACCAGCAGTTCCATCACAAGCGCCCTCGCCTTAGACGCGCGCTCCGTCTGGCTGTGCACCTTCATTCCCACCGCAGGCAAACGTTTGCAGGATGGCGCTAACACGCGTTCGCCTTCGATCTCCACCATACAGGCGCGGCAATTGCCGTCTGGGCGGTAGCCGGGTTGTGGTCGGTGGCAGAGATGCGGAATCGGTGTACCAAAACGGCGCGCGACCTCCCACAATGTCTCGCCCGGTTGCGCTTCGACATGCACGCCGTCGAGTTCGAACGTAATCGCCTGAGTTTCGGTTGTCCTCCCCGCGATACTCTGCCCACCCTCGCGCGCAATCGGACTGTTCATTCTGCTGGCTCCTTGGGCGCCAGGGCTTCGGGGAAGTAGCGAATAAGGCAGTCGAGGGGGTTCGGCGCCGCTTGGCCCAACCCGCAGATCGATGCGTCCCGCATCACCTGCGAAAGCTCGTTCAAGAGCCCGGCGTCCCAATCCTTTTGCTCCATGAGCATGCGCGCCTTCTGCGTGCCCGAGCGGCACGGCGTGCATTGCCCGCAGCTCTCATCCTCGAAGAAACGCATAAGGTTCAGCGCCACGCTTTTGATGTCGTCGTGGTCCGAGAAGATCACGACGGCGTGCGAACCGATAAGGCACCCATACTTTTCCAGGGTGCCGAAATCGAGAGGAATGTCCGCCATGGATGCGGGCAATATGCCCCCCGAAGCGCCCCCCGGCAGATAGGCCGTGAACGCGTGGCCTTCCATCATGCCGCCGGCATATTCGTCGATGAGCTCACGGACGGTGACGCCTGCGGGCGCGAGCTTGACGCCTGGTTGTTTCACTCGGCCGGAGACGGAGAAGCTCTTGAGCCCGGTCCGTCCGTTGCGGCCAAAGCCCTTCCACCAATCGACGCCCTTCTCCAACAGGTCGCGCACCCAGTAGAGCGTCTCGATATTATTGATGAGGGTGGGACGCCCGAAGAGCCCGGACTGGAAGGGGAGAGGTGGCTTGTGCCGCGGCAGGCCGCGCTTCCCTTCGATGCTCTCGAGCATCGAGGATTCCTCGCCGCAAATATAGGCCCCAGCGCCGCGGCGCAAGTGCACCGGGGGACCGCCTGACGGCAATTTTGGAATTTCGCGGGCAAGCAACGCCCGTGCGATCGGATATTCGTCGCGAACGTAGAGGTAGACTTCCTGCGCTTCGACCACGTGTGCAGCGATCAGCATGCCTTCGAGGACACGGTGGGGATCGGTGTAGAGGTAATGCCGGTCCTTGAACGTACCTGGCTCGCCTTCGTCCCCGTTGACTGCCATCAGCCGCGGTGCCGGCTCGCCCCGCACCGAACGCCACTTACGCCCGGTCGGGAACCCGGCGCCGCCGAGGCCGCGGAGGCCGCCGTCGTCGAGCGTCGACATAACGGTTTCGACGCTCATTTCGCCCGACCTGATCTTCGCTAGCAGGCGATAACCGCCACCCGCAACGTAGGCGTCGTAGTCGATCACATCGTCGGGCATATGCGGATGCCTGTCATCACGCGCGATTGCCTCGGCCACCGCGCCTGGATCGGCACGATGCAGGAAATGGTGTCCCACCTCGACGACCGGCGCCTGATCGCACAACCCAACGCACGGCGCGCGCACCACACGGACGGTGGCGCCTGCGCCCTGCGCAGCCGGCAGCGCTTTCAGTTCCTCGAGGAGTTGTTCAGCCCCGAACAGCGCGCAGGTCACGCTGTCGCACACTCTAACCGTAAGCGGTGCAAGCGGCGGTTGGTCCTCCTTAACGACGTCGAAATGCGCGTAGAAGGTAGCGGTTTCATAGACTTCAGCGAACGCGAGCCGCATCTCGGCGGCCAGCGCCGCCAGATGCGCCGCTGAAATCTGGTGGTAGGCATCCTGGATCAGATGCAGATATTCGATGAGTAGATCGCGTCGCCGTGGCCGATCGCCAAGGAGGGCCGCAATCTCGTCGCGTGCGCCGGGAGAGATCTCACGGCCCTTGGGCGTGGCCTTGGCGCGTCCCCGGCCAGCACCCGGATGTCGGAATCGGGCCCCCCCACCTCCGTCCGTCTGAACCATCAGCCTTCCTCTGCAAAGCCTATCGACGCGCGCGCGATAGCGTACGTCCGCATGCCCGCATTTTCCATGCCAAGATATCGGCACGACAAAATGACTGCAATCCTAAGTGGCATCGATAGCGTGACCGCGGCTCCTCCATTAGGATGCGACCATGGTTGAGCTTGGCATAAACGAACTCAAAGATGCGGTTGAGGCGCAGGTTGGTGGCGATGCCACGTTTTTAGAGTCCGTCCTTGTGAGGGACACCTTCCAGGGCCAGATCCAATGGAACGGCATGGTTGCAGTGTTCAAGATCGAGAACAATCCCCGCGGCGCAAGACGCGCCTACGTGTGGATCTATGATTTGCCAGACGGTAGACCGGGGTTCTTTGCCGTGCCGCAAACCCATAAAATCAACTCGCCAGAGGCGGCGATAAGAGCAGCGATAATGGAAAAAGCTCGGCGGCTCTAAATGGATGCAAATCACATTCGATATGCGCTTCGCTACCGCTTCCCGAAGCGCGAAATAGGTTAGAGGCGGGACGGCGTGGCCAATTCTGCCGCGATGTTGGAAAGTCGGGCTGGTACTGCAAGGTTGTTAGCGGTTCGACGCGTGTCTGTTTGTGTCAAATGTCCCGGGCATTATCTCATATGCGGGTGATTGGCCTCGCCGGCTGGAGCGGCGCCGGCAAAACCACGCGGCTGCCAAAGCTCATCCCAGTGTTGTCTGCCCGCGGTCTCCAGGTTTCCACGCTTAAGCATGCTCACCACAGCTTCGGTGTGGACCAGCCGGGCAAGGATTCTTGGGAGCATCGTCGGGCGGGCGCCAGGAAAGTTCTGGTCGCTTCCTCGGTGCGCGGGGCTCCCATGCACGAACCGCGTGCCGCTGCCGAGCCGATACTCTCGCAGCTGCTCGCGCACATGTCGCCGGTCGATTTGGTCCTGGTCGAGGGATTCAAAAGCGAGCGCCACCCCAAGATTGAAATTTACCGCGAGGCCAATGCGAAACCGTTGCTCTATCCGGGCGACCTATCGATCATCGCCATCGCTTCGGACGTGATGTTGCCCGGTGTGGTTATTCCGTTGCACTATCTCGACGATATTGAAACGATCGCCGACACCGTCCAGTTGCGTGCCATCGAAGTAGGCGCGGTTGACTGGGCCAATCAACGCGTTAATTAAGGTAAATCGTGGCACAGCTTTCCGATGACTGTTTCGCCTTCGGCGGAAGGATGCTCTCGATCGATGCGGCATTGCAGCGTATATCGAACGATTTCCCCTGTGTTGTTCGCTCCGAATGGTTGCCGCTGCTTGCTGCCGACGGTCGCGTACTGGCCGAGGACGTAATCGCGCCGATCGATCTGCCGCCCTTCGATAATTCGGCGGTCGACGGCTACGCCGTGCACTTCGATGACCTGAACGGCCGATCTCACATGGCGCTCGTGGGGCGCCTTCCGGCGGGCCTGCCGGCCTCCGAGCCGCTACCGCCCGGGACCGCGCGGCGCATTTTCACCGGAGCGGCACTGCCGCCCGGTGCGGACACCGTCTTCATGCAAGAAGACGTGCGCCTGGATGCTGATGGTCACGTGCTATTTCCATCCGGGTTGCGGCGTGGTGCCAATACGCGATCGCACGGAGAGGATATCGCACGCGGAGCTTGTGCGCTGCCACGCGGACGACGGCTAAGGCCGCAGGACATCGCGCTGGCGGCGTCGCTTGGTTTGCATCGGCTGCCGGTGCGCCTACCCGTCCGCGTTGCGATATTCTCCACAGGCGACGAACTCGTCGAGCCGGGAACACCGATAGGCGCGGCCCAGCGCTATGATTCAAATCGGGTACTACTCGCCGCACTCGCCAGGCGGACCCGCGCCGAAGTACGCGACATGGGCATCCTGGTGGACCGGCAGGATGCCATCGCCGAGGCGCTAGCCGGGGCGGCGGAGGGCAGCGATATCATCCTCACTTCCGGCGGCGTTTCGGCCGGCGAGGAAGATCGCGTCAAAGCTGCGGTCGAAACAGTGGGTAGACTGATGTTCTGGCGCCTGGCCATCAAGCCGGGCCGTCCCGTCGCAATGGGAACGGTAAAAGGCGTACCGTTCGTCGGGTTGCCCGGCAACCCCGTCGCCGCCTTCGTCACATTCACACATGTCGCGCGCCCCTTAATCGATGCCCTGGGCGGCGCTCCTGTCGAAGCACCCGCGATGACGCGCGTTACGGCCGAATTCAGCTATCGCAAGAAAGCGGGACGCCGCGAATATGTGCGGGTGCGTCTGTCGCCGGGTCCCAATGGGGAGCCGCGCGCGCACAAACATTCTGTCGACGGCGCTGGCGTTCTAACGTCGCTAACCGAGGGTAGCGGCATCGTGGAATTGACGGAAGCAGTTACCCAAGTAGCACCGGGTGATAGCGTCGGCTATCTGCCCTATGAGGGCCTGCTCTGACCTTCACAAACGGGCTCATATGCTTGAGAGAGGCGCTGCCGCGTTTGGGTTTTGCGCCGATCTGGCTGAATTCGATCCGATAAGCTCAATCAATGACAGCGTGGTTCGTCTCGCACGTGGCATGGATGCACGGAGTTCGTCTTAAAGTATATGATGCGCTCACAAATCCGGATGACTTGCGACGAGGAGGTCGGCTTCCTCGAGATCTTTCGGCGTGTTGATGTTGAAGAACGGATCCACCGGCGTCACCGGCCACTCCACCGTTACGCGGCGGTAGCGCTCCGTGAATGCCTCAATCTTGCGGATACTCTGCGCGACGATGGCATCACGCAACTCGTCCCTTATCGCGACCGGCCACAATGCAATGACCGGGTGAGAGCGGTTGCGCGAGGCGGCGCATGCAAGCATCGTGTCATCACGTTGGCGAGCGGCATGCAATCGCGACACGAGGTCGCGGGGAATGAACGGCGCGTCTCCCGGCAGCGTGAGCACCCAGCTGATGCCGGGTTCGATGGCCGAAGTCCAGTCGAGAGCGGCTAGCACCCCGGCGAGCGGCCCGGGATTGTCCGGCAAGCTGTCAGCAACGACCGGCAGGCCCATAGCCTCAAAGCGACTCGGATCGGCGTTCGCATTGAGCATGAGCCGCGCCACTTGCGGTGTGACGCGCTCGACGATTCGTTCCAAGACCGTGCGCCCGCCGATCGGGCGCAGTGACTTATCGCCTCCGCCCATTCGCCGCGCGAGACCGCCCGCTAGGATCGCGCCGACGGTCGGGGGCAGCACAGCGTCACGCGTCATCACCAGCCGCTTTGCGGCGATGGCGCCGACTTTCCTCGGGCACGTATTCCAGGTTCTGGTCGAAGACAATGCGCTCGGGTCCTGACAGAGCGATGAAACGCTTACCTCGTGCGCGCCCAATTAAAGTAAGGCCTGCCTGCCGCGCAAGCTCCACGCCCCACGCGGTGAAACCTGAGCGCGATATCAGACTCGGAATGCCCATGCGGACGGTCTTGATGATCATTTCGGATGTCAAGCGGCCGGTGGTGTAAAAGATCTTGTCGCCGGCCGAGATGCCATGGCGATGCATGTAGCCTGCTATTTTGTCGACTGCGTTGTGGCGGCCGACATCCTCCATGTAGAGCAGCGGCTTGTCCTGCCAGCACAGCACGGCACCATGTATCGCGCCGGCTTCGAGGTAGAGCGAAGGGATGGTGTTGATCGTTTGCATCAGGCGATAAAGCCACGACGTGCGCAATTCGCATGCAGGCAGCCGGATACCGTCGATGACGTCCATGAGGTCGCCGAACGCCGTCCCCTGCGCGCAGCCCGATGTCTGGGTTCTCTTGCGCAGCTTCTCCTCGTAATTGGTCTTCCGCTTCGTGCGCACGACCACCAGGGAGAGGTCCGCATCGTAGTCGATGCCCGTGATCTTATCATCCGGTCGGAGCATACCCTGGTTGAGAAAATAGCCGACCGCCAGGTCCTCTGGATAATCGCCGATCGTCATGGCCGTGACGATTTCCTGTCCGTTGAGGAATAGGGTAAGCGATCGCTCAACAGGCACGCGCGTTTCGATAGACGCTCCGGTGTGGTCGACGCCTGTCAGACCGACGGAGAGGCGTTGGTCGTCTGGGTTCGGCTTGACGCGCAGGTCCCTGTAGTAGTCTTGGGTTGCGTAATTCCTCATGGACCCAGCGTAGCATTGGGAGCAATTGCTGAAAACAAGGCCTGGCTAGAACGTTGAAGGCCGCTTTCCGGGACCCCAAAAAAGATCGAGCGCCGATCGAGACTCGATTTTCATCGCGCGAGAGGGCGAATCAAACTCGCCGGGAACGTCGTCCAATCGCAGTCTGTTTCGTCCCGCTGTCGCAGCGCCCGCAACGGTCACCGAGTAGATGGTCGAATGTGGTCTGCGAAGAGCGCCGGCTCAACTCTGAGCCACGGCATCGCAAGACAAAAGACATCTTCCTGACGTCGGGCATATGTTTGTCTGCACATCGTTTTCGATGGAGGGTCGCGCCGATCGCCGCGCTGGCAATCCTGCGGCCCTCGGCGCAACCCCTTGTTTCGGCGCGATTTCGATTCCTGCGGCTTCTGGCCGACCGGTGTTTGTCTTGACGATGATCGTGCCATCATGAGGCACCATCATGGCCGAGCATGCGCTCGTCGTCGCGCGAGAGCAGCCGGCAAAAGTCCACGGAACTGCGCGGCGATAAGCATGGCTGTGGCGCGATCAGGGCAAGTGGCAACAGAGGC
This sequence comes from Alphaproteobacteria bacterium, assembly GCA_030041335.1. Classification (GTDB taxonomy): domain Bacteria; phylum Pseudomonadota; class Alphaproteobacteria; order ATCC43930; family CGMCC-115725; genus JAATGI01. The sequence goes on from JASHOB010000187.1 coordinate 17,411, forward strand.
CCGCGATCTTGTCGCTCCGATCTACAGCTGGTTCACCGCGGGCTTCGACACACGCGACCCGAAGCCAGCAAAGACCTTGCTTGACGAGTTGGCGTAGAATCGGGCGCGGTATCACGCGCGCGGCAACGACGCGACTGCGGGAGGAACAAGCATGACCAATGGAATAGCCTTTGTGGGCTGCGACGAGGCCTATGGGCGGCGCACCCCCAGCCCGGAGACCGGCTCCGGCGGCGGCGGGCATGCCCTTCCGCGCCGGCGCGAGGTTGTCGTGGCCGGCAAGCGGGTCAAGACCGTCGACGTCCACGCCCATTGCGCCGTGCCGGCGGCGATGGCACTGATCAACCACCCGCTCGAGGCGCCGGGGTTGCTGATGGCCGACCCGAGCGTCCGCCTCGCCGCGATGGACGCGCAGGGCATCGACGTCGAAGTGCTTAGCATCAATCCCTATTGGTATCGCGTCGAGCGCGATCGGGTGGCCGAGCTCATCCGCATCCAAAACGAGGCCCTGGTCGGGTTCTGCGCCGCCCACCCCGATCGCTTCGTTGCCTTCGCTACGGCGGCGCTGCAATACCCCGACCTCGCGGCGCAGCAGGTCGAGCATGCCGTCAAGGCCTTGGGCCTCCGCGGCGTCGGCGTCGCCGGCAGTGTCGCTGGCGAGGAGCTGGCGAACCCCAAGTTTCATCCGTTCTGGGCGAAATGCGAGGAGCTCGGCGTGCTCGTCTTTCTTCACCCGCTCGGCACGCGCGAGCTGGAGCCCAGCGGCCGGCTTGGCGGCAGCGGCTTGCTCACCAACACCATCGGCAACCCGCTCGAGACGACAATCGCGCTTTCGCACCTCATCTTCGAAGGAACGCTCGACCGCTTTCCGGGCCTCAAAATCTGCGCCGCCCATGGCGGCGGCTTCCTGCCGTCGTACGCCAACCGCTCGGACGCGGTCTGCCGCACGTTTGCCGGTCGGGTGGGGCCACTGCCGAAGAAGAATCCCACCGCCTATCTCAGGGACGGACAGCTATTCTTCGACACGATCGTGTTCACCCCCGAGGCGCTCCGCCATCTCATCGCCGAGACCGGCCCCGGCCAGATCGTGATCGGCACCGATTATCCCTTCCCTTGGACCAGCACTGAGGTCGAGCTCGTGCTTTCGACGCCGGGTCTCAGCGATGCCGAGCGCATCGCTATTCTGGGCGGTACGGCGCAAAGGTTGTTGGGCATCAAATCGTAAATTTTGCCCGGAGACCCGCCGTGATGGCGCACGGCAGC
>JASHOB010000188.1 GCA_030041335.1 Alphaproteobacteria bacterium
GCGGTTGGTGCCGGCGAAGGCCGGCATTGCCAACGCCAGAAGGGCGAGGACGATCAGTCCCTGCTTCATGCGGGTGCTCCCTTCGCTTCGGTCAATGCCATGAAGGCCGCGGCGAGATTGCCGGCGCCGGTTTCCGTGGTGAGAGCGGCGGCAACCCCCTCACGCAGGACCTGGCCGCGATGCAGAATCACGACACGGTCAGCGTCCTCGGCCTCGTCGACGAGATGCGTGGCCCAAAGCACGCCCACCCCCTGCCCGCGCAGTTTCATGACATGATGCAACAAGTCCCGCCGCGATGCCGGATCGAGCCCGACGGTCGGCTCGTCCATCAAGAGGATGCGCGGCTCATGCATCAGCGCGCGGGCAAGTTCGACGCGGCGCCGATTGCCACCCGACAGCTCGCGGACCTTGCGGTTGGCCATATCGCTGAGACCGAGCCGCGCCATGACCTGGGCGAGACGGTCGTCCTGCACCCGCGCCGGGAGGCCGTGCAGTCCGCCATGGAAGCGGAGATTGGCGCGCACCGAGATATCGAGATCGAGCGTCGGCTGCTGGAACACGATGCCGAGCCCCGCCAGCGCCGGCACCGGGTCTCGGCCGATATCGTATCCATAGATATGGATGGTGCCGCTATCGGCGACGAACAAGCCGCTCAGCAATTGAAAGAGTGTGGTCTTGCCGGCACCGTTCTGGCCAAGAAGCGCCACGAACTCGCCCGGTGCCACTTGCAGGCTGACATGGTCGAGTGCCGTGACGGCGCCAAAGCGCTTCACCACATCCTTGACGACCAGCACCGCTTGCCTTTGGGTCACGCCGCGTCCTCCGCGTTTCTTTGCTTGTCGAGGCCGCTCAGCAGATCGGGATAGAGATCGAGGAGACGCTTGCGCGCGGCTTCGACCGCGGGACCGTCGGGCGAGCGCGGCCGCGCCAGTTCCACCGGCAGGTCGAGCACGACACGGCCGGGCGCCGCCGACAAAAAGAGAATGCGGTCGCCGAGGCTCAACGCTTCGCGCAAATCATGGGTGACGAACACGACAGTCGGCCGTTGGCGCAGCCATAGCGCCAGCAGCAAGTCGCGCAGCTGCTGTGCCGTCGGTGCGTCGAGCGAGGTGAAGGGTTCGTCGAGCAGCAGCAACTGCGGGTCATTGACAAAGGCGCGCGCCAGCGCCACGCGCCGCTGCTGGCCACCCGACAGGTGGCCGGGATAGGAATCGAGCTGGTTGCCGAGATTCATCTCCCGCAACAACGCTTCGGCGCGGCCTTCGTTGCCGGGCGGCGGATCGAGCGCCAGGCGCACGTTGTCGCGCGCCGAGAGCCATGGCATCAGCCGCGGCGTTTGAAAGACGAAGCCGATGCGGGTTTGGTCGGCACGGCCGACCGTGCCGACGAAGTCGCGGTCGAGCCCGGCGACAATCGACAGAAGCGTGGTCTTGCCGCAGCCCGAAGGGCCAATGATGCACAAGAACTGGCCGCTTGGCACGGTGAAGGCGAGATTGGCGAGCGCCGGCGTGTCGCTGTTCTTGCGATAAGTCTTGGCCGCGATGGCGATGTCGAGCGCGTTCATGCGCGCCACCGTGTCAGGCGCCGCTCCAGCGGCCGAATCACCAGGCCCTCGATCGCGAGCATGACCGCGATAAAGCTGGCCGAATAGGCGAGGATGTTGGCGACGTCGAAGAATTGGAAGTAGAGGCCGAGACGGAAGCCAACGCCGTTGGAGCGGCCGACCAGTTCGACCACGAGCACGATTTTCCAGATCAGCGACAGGCCCGAGCGCGTCGCCGCCATGAAATAGGGATAAAGCTGCGGCAAATAAGCGCGCCGCATTTTTCGCCCCCAAGGCAGGCGCAGCACCTGGGCCACTTGCAAGAGGGAGGTGTCGAGCGAGCGCGCACCTTCGCGAAGGATCACAGCGGTCTGTGGCACTTTGTTGAGGGCCACCGCGGCGACCGCGGCGACCTCGTCGAGACCGATCCACAAATAGCAGAGATAAATGATGACCAGGGCGGGGACATTCAGTCCGAGCACCAGCCACAGATCGAACAGGCCATCAACCGGCCGCGAGCGGCCCATCAACATGCCGATCGCCGATCCCGCTGCCATCGCCACCGCGAACGCGGCGGCGACGCGTGCGAGCGTGTAGCCGAGATCGGACAAGAGCGGACCCTGCGTCGCATCCTCGATCAGCGTGCGCGCGACCGTCACCGGGCCGGGCAGCAGCGTACTGCCCGCGAGTGCCGCCGCCTGCCACAACGCCAGGAGCAGGAGCGCCGAGACGAGGCGCAAACCGGCCTCGCTCAAGGGCGCGCGCACCAATCCCATCGAGGGCGGCTCAGGAGCCAGCGCCAGCGAAGAACGTTCCTGGCGGCACGGTGCCGCCGGGCGGTGCCTCGGCGCCGTCGCCCAATTGGGTCAGCAGGCCGACCATGCGCTGCGCCTCGCCCCGCAAGGCGGCCGCGGCCGCCGGCGGCGACGTGATGATGCCACGGCGATAGGCGGCGCGCAGTTTCTCCAATGTCGCGTCATCGGCGGCGCCGGTCATGGCGCGGATCGCCTGCCATTCCGCCGGCGAGTTGGCGAGCAGCCGGCGCGCGTCGGCGGCGGCCGCGAGATAACCCTTGAGCGCCAGCGGATGGGCCTCGGCCCAGCGCTCGCTGAACACCCAGCCGAGCAACGGCATGTCCGGCGGCAGGCCGACGGCCGGCAGCATGTCCTCGACCTTGATCAGTTCCGTGAACGCGTTGGTGTCGAGCCGTGCGTTGTACTGCCAAAAATTGAGTGCTGCCGGAATCTGGCCGCGCTTCAGCGTCTCGTTCAGCAAAGGCGGTGCGGCAAAAACCGGCGTCGCCGCGGTCGCGGGGTCGAAGCCCGCCACCTTCTGGGCATAGGCGCGCAGGATGATCCAGCTTTTGTCGATCGGACCGCCGCCGATGCCGAGCTTCTTGCCTTTAAGGTCGGCCAGGGTTGCGATGCCCGCATGCCTCCGCACCATCAGCCCGCCGGTCACGTGAGAGTGCGGCGCAAACGTGAAATCGCCGCCCATGGCGCGGCGCTTGGCCACCCACAGCCAGTCGGTCAGGATGATGTCGACGGCGCCGCCCTGGAGCGCGATGTCGGCGCCGTCCTTGCCGGCAAAATCCACGGTTTTCAGCTTGAAGCCGTGGGCGTGGTCGAGTCCGTGGCGCGCCATGACATCGAGTTCCCAATTGACGGTCCCGAACTTGAGGGTGCCGACGCGCACCGTCGGCACCGGCGCGGTCTGGGCGTGGGCCCCAAGCGCGACGACGCCCGCCGGGATGAGGAGAAAAAGCCACGCCAGGGAGCGGAATTGACAGCGAACCGAAGACAACATACGGTGCTCCTCAAGGCATTCGTTCCGGTGATAATACACTGCTCACTCAGGAGGGAACCATGAAGTGGACCAAGCCCCGCATCCGCGAGATTGCCGTTGGCATGGAGATCAATGCCTACGCATGCGCTGAAGTGAAATAGCGGTGCAAGGGCGCGCTGTCTGGCGCGCCCGCCATCGCAGGGGAACCGGAGCCGGCCGTGAGGGTCGCTCCGGTTTTGTTTTTCAGCTTCCGTCTTAGAGGCGGCAAGGTATGACGGCTCACCCGCTCTCGCCCGAGCAATTCGAAGCGGCGCTGCGTGCGATCGGGGAAGAGCGCTATCACAATCGGCATCCCTTTCATAAACTGCTTCATGGCGGCAAGCTCAATCGCGGCCAGGTCCAGGCCTGGGCGCTCAACCGCTTCTATTATCAGCATCAGATACCGGTGAAGGACGCGACCCTGATCGCGCGGCTGCCGACATCGGAATTGCGCCGCGAATGGCGCAAGCGTCTCCTCGACCATGATGGCGACGGTACCACGCCCGGCGGCATGGAGCGTTGGCTTAAGCTTGCCGAGGGCGTCGGGCTCGATCGTGCCTATGTCGAATCGCTGGCGGGCCTCCTGCCGGCGACGCGCTTCGCGGTCGATGCCTATGTGGCACTGGTGCGCGACCGCTCGATCCTGGAGGCGATCGGCTCCTCGCTCACCGAACTATTCTCGCCCGGCATCATCGCCGAGCGGGTCGATGGGATGCTCAGAGGCTATTCCTTCGTCACCATGGACACGCTCGCCTATTTCAAGCCGCGCCTGACCCAGGCGCCGCGCGATTCCGATTTCGCCCTCGCCTACGTCAAGGACCATGCCCGGACGCGCGCCGAGCAAGAGGCGGTTATGGCGGCGCTGCGGACCAAGTGCGACATTCTCTGGGCGATGCTCGACGCCCTTTACTTCGCCTATGTCGAGCCCGGCATGATCCCTCCCGGCGCCTTCGTGCCGAGGTGATGCTTGGCCCGCGGAGCATGAGGCTGGGCCGATGGCGCATCCCGGACGTCTCGTGGTCGCGGGCGCAACCGTGTTGCGCTTTTCGCCGCATGTGAAGTTCCGGTTCGATGAGACACGCCAACGCTGGGTGGTGTTGGCGCCGGAACGGCTCTTGCTGCCGGACGAGCTGTCGGTCGAGATTCTGCAGCAGGTTGACGGCAAGCACAGCGTCGACGGGATCGTCGACGCGCTGGCGATGAAATTCGATGCGCCGCGCAGCGAGATCTTCGCCGATGTCGCGACGCTTTTGCAGGATCTGGCCGACAAGGGTACCCTGACCCAATGAAGGCTGGGAGTGGCCCGCTCCCGGCTCGGCCGGCCGCTGACCCAGCGTGGGCAATGTGACGTCGGTCTCAAGTGTTTGTTGCTAGGTGCGAGATGAGAGAATTTGCGAGATGGCACTAGGGGAGCGCGCCGCCGCCGTTGCGTCGCCGCTCGCGCTCTTGGCGGAAGTCACGCATCGCTGTCCGCTGCGGTGCCCCTATTGCTCCAATCCCCTGGCACTTGAGGGTGCCAGCCGCGAACTCAAGACCGACGATTGGCAGCGAATCTTGAGCGAGGCGGCGGCGCTCGGCGTACTTCAGGTGCATTTCTCGGGCGGCGAACCTTTGGCGCGGCGCGACATCGTCGAACTCGTCGCACATGCAGCACAGGCAAGTCTCTACACGAACCTCATCACCTCTGGCGTGCTGCTCGATCAAGCGAGGATGGCAGCCCTCGCGGCAGCCGGGCTCGATCACGTCCAGCTCAGCATTCAGGACGCGGAAGCGGCCAATGCCGACCGCATCGCCGGCCTCGATGACGCCCATGAGAAGAAACTCGCGGCAGCGGCGCTGGTACGCGAGGCGGGCTTGCCATTGACCCTCAACGCGGTGATGCACCGCCAGAATCTGCACCACCTGCCGCAGGTCATCGATCTCGCGCTTGAGCTTGGTGCGCGGCGGCTCGAAGTCGCTCACGTCCAGTATTACGGCTGGGCGCTGGCCAATCGCCGCGCGCTGTTCCCGACCTACGACGCACTGGCGCGCGCGACCGATATCGTCGAGGCGGCGCGGGAACGGC
>JASHOB010000022.1 GCA_030041335.1 Alphaproteobacteria bacterium
CACACAATTTCCGCGTCTGTTCGGACCCTAACGACTTGCCGTTCTCGAATCAGGCCGGCGAGGGGTTCGAGAACAAGGTCGCCGACCTACTCGCTGGCAAATTGAACAGGCCAGTGACCTATGCCTATTTCCCCCAGGTCATCGGGTTCGTTCGCGTCACGCTCAACGCGCTGAGATGCGACGTCATCATGGGAACAGCCGTCGGCACAGATATCGTTGACACGACCATTCCCTACTACCACACGACTTATGCGCTGGTATTCCGGCCGGGTACGACGCTTGACGGCGTTACCACGCTTTCCGACCCACGCCTCAAGGGCAAGCATATCGGCGTCGTTGCGGGTACGCCGCCAGCTACCGTGATGACAGAGGAAGGGCTGATGGCGATGGCCAAGCCTTATGCGTTGACGGTCGACACACGTGTTGAAGCACCGTCGAAGTCGATGGCCGAGGACGTCGCGGCTGGCCGGATCGACGCCGGCGTCTTGTGGGGGCCGTTCGCGGGCTATTACGCGACGCGCGTTACGCCGCACCTGACCGTCGTACCGCTACTGCGCGAGAAGGAGCGGATGGATTTCCTGGTAGCCATGGGCGTCCGGCCGACCGATCAGAATTGGAAGCGCACGCTCAATCAGTTGATCACGGAGAATCAGCAGAAGATCAACGCTATCCTAGCAGGCTATGGCGTGCCGCTTCTCGACAATCACGGTAAGCTGATCACCCCCTGATGTCGGCTGCGATGGCGCCCTTCGGATATTTCTGCCCTCCGCGGGTCGGAGCCGCCGAACTAAACTATCGTTGATGGAGAACCGCGCAGTCGTTGCCCGGGACACGGCACGGCCATCATCGTGTCCTGCGAAAGGAATCGCGAGCATTCCCGGTCGTGAGGCGCCGCGCCCGCGTCCCGTCGGTCTGGCGGTCGCACGATGTGGCGGCGGCGGGGTGTTCTACGCCGTGGCAGCCTGCTCGATGTCCTGGAATTCGGAACAACGCCGGTTCACTCTCGGCGTCGCCCGTTTCGCGTGGTACCTCGGCACATGTTCGGGAGTTCGAGAGACTGCGGCTGGAGGCATCGGGAACCAAGCAACTGTTGCCGGCGCGCACGGAGCATCCGTCCGTCTACTGCAGCTGTTGCGAAACCGTTTTTGCGAGGGCGAGCAGACGCTGCTCGATCTTGCGGGGCACGTCGCACGCATAGCGTAACGACTGCCTCCGATCCTGGAACACCTCCGCTTCCCACGTTACTTTCTGCTGCAACTGGTTGGTCTGCGCGGCACTGTCATTGGCACCGGACTGCAGTTGCTGAAGTCTTTCGTTGTCGTCGCGAAGGGTCGCGGCGAGTTCTTTCTGCCGAGCGCCAGCCCGATCCAGACCATCAATGACGCTGCTGCGCTCGGCGTTCATGACAGAAAACAGGCCTGCGACCACCTTCAGCAGTTTCGCTTGCCGGTCGGCCCCTGCGCGTTGCGCGAAGGTCTGAATCCTGGCTTGGGCCTCGTTCAGCGGGACACGGCGCTGTGCAATCTCGTGAACCAATGCGGCCACGTCCTCGTCATCTCGCCAAACGCCTGTCGCCCCATCGATTGGCGGCCCCGGCCAGACCTGCGCCACCTTGAGCGACGGCACTCGAACTGCCTGGCATGGCCAGTTCGGATCGACTGGTCCCGATGGACGCGCGTCCGCGGTGCTGGCGAACACCACCAGCGCCAAGGCTACAATACTGTGATGATGAAATCTCATGCCGCACCTCCGCAAGTTCTGGCGACGTCGGCTGGTTATTGAACGATTTGTGTCGCTCACGGTTCCGACCGGATGTCACCTCGGTGAGCGGCGTCGCTGCCGGCTGACTGGTTCTGGCAAGTATCGGGTCGGTGGTCAATCTTTTGAAATTCTTACGGTCGGCTCGGGCACCGCCTGACGCTGCTGAGATCGGTACGTAAGGCGTTCTGGACGAGGCGATAAGCCGGCAAAAGCGGCAAAACCGACACATCATATCCGATCTGGGATCAATGGCTCGAGGTTGTCCCGATCGCTCGGTCAGACGCCAATGGGTCCCTTGAGTCAATCCGGAGGGGCGACCGGTTTCTGAGAGAAACGATGTTAAGGATGTGCTGGATGACAGCGGTGGCAAGCGATGGCAATGTCCCGCAACGATCAAGTGCCCAGGAGCCGCAATGCAGTGGGTCGATCTTATTGTTTTGGCGTGTAGTTTGGCGAATCCCAACGCCTGCAAGGAGTACCACCTGATGATGTTCCAAGAGGTGGCGTCGTTGCGTGCTTGCATGATGGAGGCGCAGCCATACCTTGCCCAGTGGATCGGCGAACATCCCCACGAGCGAGTGGCGAGGTGGCGGTGCGCCTGGCCCGACCAGGAGGGTAAGCAAATCTAGGTGATCGCGTTCTAACCCCTGGCGCTATGTTCACAAGGCACTCGGCCGCGACGAACGCCACACGGGACGAGGTCTGGGGCTTGCGTGTAATCGTATCCGCGACGGTGCTTGGGCCGATGCGCTCGTCGCGAGGTGGTAAACCAGGGTCGCTCAGGAGCCGCGCGGCCGCGAAGACTTCGTCGTCTGCCGTGTCTGCCGTTTGGATCGGGCCATGGCGAATACCGCTATCTTGCCAGTGCTGAACCGCGTGATCAGACAGCCGCCAGCGTTCTATCGGGGGTGACCGCGGCTAAAGAGAGCCCTGGGATTACCTGGGCACTGGCGAGCCCGACCAAACGTCGCGTCCCTGCACGTGGGTGCAGCGCAGAAGGGTGACCGCCTCGACATTTTTCAGATCGGCGCAAGCCCAAGACATCATCGCCTTCGGCGAACGTTTGTCGTGACGGCTAGAAGAAGCAATAGTCAACAGAATTGATGGCTTTGCCTGCCGACAGCATAGCGCGGCGGCGCTTGCTCTGTTACCGTCGGACAAAGGGTAAATTCGAGGACTAAACGAAGGAGGTGCGCCATGAAGGTTCGTGCCGCAGTGGCCCGTGGGGCCGGCAAGCCACTGACTCTGGAAGAGGTGGACCTCGAAGGCCCGCACGCGGGCGAGGTGATGGTAGAGATCAAGGCCACCGGCATCTGCCATACCGACGAGTTCACACTCTCTGGTGCCGACCCGGAAGGCATCTTCCCCGCAATCCTCGGCCACGAAGGTGCCGGGGTGGTGGTAGAGGTTGGCGCGGGTGTGGCGAGCCTGAAAAAGGGTGATCACGTCATCCCGCTCTACACGCCGGAATGCCGGCAGTGCGAGTACTGCCTCAGCCGTAAATCCAACCTTTGCGTTGCAATCCGTGCGACGCAGGGCAGGGGCGTCATGCCGGACGGCACGAGCCGATTCTCTTCCGGCGGCAAGCCCGTGATGCACTACATGGGCTGTTCGACATTCGCCAACTTCACCGTGCTGCCGGAGATCGCGCTGGCAAAGATCCGCGAGGATGCGCCTTTCGATAAGGTCTGTTACATCGGCTGCGGCGTCACCACCGGTATCGGCGCGGTCATCAACACCGCCAAGGTCGAGGCCGGTTCACGGGCGATCGTGTTCGGGCTCGGCGGCATCGGCCTTAACGTGATCCAGGGTCTGCGCATGGTGGGCGCCGAAACGATCGTCGGCGTCGACCTCAACCCGCGCCGGCGCGAGATTGCCAAGAAATTTGGGATGACGCATTTCGTCAACCCCAGCGAGGTCCAGGGTGACCTAGTGCCTTACCTTGTCGAGTTGACCAAGGGCGGCGGCGATTACACGTTTGAGTGTATAGGCAACACCAAGGTCATGCGCCAGGCACTGGAGTCGGCGCACCGCGGCTGGGGCAAGTCCGTAATTATCGGTGTGGCGGGCGCAGGTCAGGAAATCTCGACAAGACCGTTTCAGTTGGTAACCGGGCGCGTCTGGATGGGTACGGCGTTTGGTGGTGCCAGGGGCCGCACCGATGTGCCGCGGATCGTCGACTGGTACATGGATAAGAAAATCAACATCGACGACTTGATCACGCACCTGCTGCCGTTCGAGAAGATCAACGATGGCTTTGAGCTCATGCGCAAAGGCGAGAGCATCCGCAGCGTCGTGACCTACTGAGCCCGCTAGACGCCGCCCCTTTTTCGATGCGCCGGGCGGTTAGCCCCCTCCCGCCGCGGGAGGGGGCATCGCCGTTGGTCAGCTCAAGACGCCGGCCTGTTTGGCCGTGTGTGCGGCGATTGCGTCCATTAGCCCCGGTGACAGGCAGTCGTACGGCTCGAGGCGGAGTTCCTTCAGCCGGCTGCGGACGCCTGGCATACGCTCCGGCTTCACACCAGACTCGATGACGGACGAAACGAAGGCGGCAAACTCTGGCGGGGCCCAGCCGCTCTCTTGGAAGAGTTCGGGATGCACGAAGTCGAACCCGTAGAACGGATGCTTGGTGTTCTCGATCCGGCCGTACATGTGCACGCCGCAACCTTTGCAGGCATAGCGCTGGATAGGAGCATCGCGATTGACGATCGCGAGCTTTTCTGCGTGCTCGACAACACGGAGCTTGTCGCGCGGCACGACGGCCACGACCGAGAACATGGCGCCGGCGGGCTTCCAGCACTTGGTGCAGCCGCAGGCGTGGTCGTATGCGACGTTCCCCTCGATCCGGACCTTCACCGGATCCGCGGCACATTTGCATACCAGCGTACCCCCGGCGAAGCTGGGCGACCCAGGCTTCACCCCGTTGTCGATGGATGGATGTAATGCTTCGGCCATTCTCGGTGTTCCCTCTGACTGTGGTGGTCCGGTATATCCCGGCCATGATCTGTATACTCCTTCGAGGAGCGTCGATCACGCCTAAGCGTTGACCGCGGCGCACATTGACTGTCTCGATCGAGCTGTCGCGCTCAATGAATGAGGGACGCGTTCGATCGGTATTGCTTCGCGAACCGATGTGATGCCGGTTTTGGCCGGGTAGGCAGGCTGCTGCGCCTGCGGCACAGCAGATCCCGGCCGGACACGCTCTAAGCACGATGCCGGAACTGGTAAACGGCACGTGGGAACATCGGAGCGATCCGCCCTCCTCTTTGGCGGCAATCCGAACGAAGAAGCGCCGAAGCGACGCAAAAGGTTTTCTGAAGATTTTGGGGCGCGGCGACTGCTGACGATGCTCTTTTATTGGCCCAGGCAGACGACGCGTTTTCCTCACGAGCGCGCCGATGTCGGCTAAGTTTCGGCGCGACCAGGGTGTTAACTGAACAATGGCATTAATCAGAACAGTCTATACGATGGTGGCCGAGTTTATATGGTGCGATTTCTGTAAATGCACGCCCATGCGCTTTGTCCGAGACTAGAACCGTCCGCGGTCAACAGGATTTCAGACTGGCCGCCATTAGACGTCGCCGCCACTGGAGATACCCATGCAATTTAGCTTTTTCTCTTCGACTTCCTACATGGGTCCGGCCCCCGGTATGGCCGTGTGGCCAATGCCACCGCGCCTCTGCGATCGCTCAACTGCCGCGATCAGTATTGCGCGCGGTCTTGAGGTCTGTGCTCGCGCTGACGCTCTCGGTTTCGACTGGGTGAGCCTATCGGAGCATCACTACGGCGTCTTGACGCTAACGCCGAGCACGACGGTCATGGCGGCCGCAGTAAGCCGCGCGGTGAAGCGCGCCAAGATCGCAGTGTTGGGTCCGCTGCTGTCGATTGGAAACCCGATCCGCACCGCCGAGGAGTTAGCGCTACTGGATCACCTGACTGACGGCCGACTCATTGTGCTTTTTCTGCAGGGGACGCCCAACGAGACGCGAGCTTACGAGCCGCTCGCTGGCGATTCTCGCGCGATCACCCAGGAAGGCATCGAGATTGTCCTGAAGGCCTGGAACGACGGCGAGCCATTTGCGTGGCAGGGGCAATATTTCAATTTTCCACACGTCGGAGTCTGGCCGCGGCCGCGCCAAGAACCGCACCCGCCGGTCTTTGGTTCCGGCAATCACCAGGATTCCGCCCGATTTGCCGCTCGGCATCGTCTTGGGCTGGCAATGTCGTTTCTTCCACTTGCCGTCGCAGAGCAGCGTATTGCGCTCTATCGCAGCGAGGCCAATAAGTTGGGATGGGCTCCGGGGCCGGAGCACATTCTCTATCGCGGCATCGGCCATCTCGCGGAAACGGACGAAGAGGCCGAGCGCGAGATCAGTGATGCGACTGAAGTCAGAATCGCCGCGGCGCGGAAGATCGAACGCGAGGAAAATTGTGCGCCACCACCGAATGCCCCGATCGTAGAACGGGCGCCCGTTTTCCAGCCGCTCTTTAAGGGCAGTCCGCGTCGTGTGTGCGATATCGCCCACGCCTTTTATGAAGCCGGCGTCGGCACGCTGGACATCGCATTCCACTGGGGAACGACTTCGTACGAGCAGCAATTGCGCTCGATGACGTTGTTCGCCGAACGCGTAATTCCCGAAGCTCGAGCGTGGTAAATCGTGCTCAAGCCTCCGCTTTACGCGTGCAACGGCATACTCAGTCTGAAGGCGCATCGTCGATGCCCACCACCCGCGCCGGCGTCGCATTCGATCGGTGAGCGTGGTAGGGTCGCCGCGGCGGAGCGTCATGTGGATACGACTATGACCAACTTCCGTACCGAATCCGACAGTCTCGGCGACGTAAACGTCCCGGCGGACAAGCTCTGGGGGGCGCAGACGCAGCGCTCGCTCGAGCATTTCAGCATCGGCAAAGATCTGATGCCGCGCGAGATGATCACCGCCTACGCGGTCCTGAAGAAGGCGGCGGCGGCGGCCAATTTCGCCGGCGGGCGGCTCGATCAAGAGAAGCACGCGCTGATTGTCCGGGTGTGCGACGAACTGCTCGCTGGGGAACATCACGACATGTTCCCGCTTCACGTGTGGATGACGGGCAGCGGCACGCAGTTCAATATGAACGTCAACGAAGTCGTCTCGAACCGCTGCTGCCAACTCGCCGGAACGCCGCTCGGCAGCAAGAAACCGGTGCATCCCAACGACCACGTCAACATGTCGCAATCGTCGAATGACAGTTTTCCATCAGCGATGAACATCGCGGCGGCAACGGGTACCGTGCGACGACTCCTCCCAGCCGTGACAGCGCTGCGCGACGCGATCGACGCCAAGGCCAAAGCCTGGACCGACATTGTCAAGATCGGCCGCACCCACATGCAGGACGCGACACCGATCACGCTCGGCCAGGAATGGTCGGGCTACACTGGGATGTTGTCCGATGACATCGGGCGCGTTGAGGATGCGCTGAAGGGCGTCTATTGCTTGGCGCTGGGCGGCACTGCTGTTGGCACCGGCATCAACGCCGCGCCGGATTTCGCCGCCGCGGCGGTCGCGCAGATCGCCGCGTTGACCGGATTGCCGTTTGTCACCGCGCCCAACAAATTCACGGTCCAAGGCGCTCATGACGCGCTCGTCCAGCTGTCGGGCACGTTCCGGACCGTGGCCGTGTCGCTCTACAAGATCGCGAACGATATCCGCCTGATGGCGTGCGGGCCACGTGCCGGCTTCGCCGAATTGGCGATTCCGGAGAACGAGCCGGGCTCGTCGATCATGCCGGGCAAGGTCAACCCGACCCAGGCCGAGGCGCTGACCATGATCGCGGTGCAGGTGATGGCGAACGACGTGGCGGTCGGGTTCGGCGGCGCCAGCGGCTATCTGGAGATGAATGTCTACAAGCCGCTTATGATTCAGAATGTCATGCATTCCCTCGTCATCATGAGCGACGGCTGCAACAATTTCCGCAAATTCCTGGTAGAGGGGACGGAACCGAATCTGAAGAAGATCAAGGAGTATGTCGATCGTTCGCTGATGTTGGTGACTGCACTGGCGCCGGTCATCGGCTACGACAAAGCGTCCCAGATCGCCCACCACGCAATGGATCTTGATTTGACTCTAAAAGAAGCGGCGCTTCAGCTCGGCTTTGTCACCGAGCGGGACTTTGACCGCATCGTCGATCCAGCCAAGATGGTGAAGCCCTACGTCGCTACCGGCTAGGCGTCCAGCGCGAAACCGATGACGACCGGCGAGGTCGATAATGACAAGGACGCTGTGACAAGCGATGACATTTCATCCTCGGATATTCTCGATCTGCTGATCCGCTTTGCCACGGTGTTGTTTGTCAACGGCCAGACGACAGAGCGCACAATCCGATCGGTCGAAGATCTCGGCGAGACATTTGGCCGCCACGCCAGCGTGTTCCTGCACTGGGGCGAGCTGCACGTTCATATCGTCCAGAAGGGATGTAGTGTTTCGGGCATCGTCGCCGCAAATCCGACGGCCATCGATATGGGAAAGGTGGCCGGGGCGATGAGCGCGATCAGCGATGCGAGCGACGGCATTCTCGCTCCCGCTCCGCTGCGGTCGCGCCTGGTGGCGGTCGAGCAAATGCCGACTGTCTCGATCGCGCGATTCGCGATGATGGCGGCAGCGGGAGCTGCGGCGCTCGGCGTAATTTTCGGGGCGGCGCACTTGCTGACACTGCTGGTTATCGGCGCGACCGCGGGCGTCGGCGCGTGCTTGCGCCGCGCGATAGGACACGCCACCGACAACGCTTTCGCCCAGCCCTTTTGCGCCGCCCTGCTCGCGGGCATTGTCGGCACGATTACCCCCCATCTCCATCTCGACGTGAACCAAGGGCTGGTCGTCGCCTGTCCCTGCATGGTCCTCGTTCCCGGACCGCACCTTCTGAACGGCACAATCGATCTGTTGCGCGGACGGATCGGCATCGGGTTTGCGCGTGTGGCATTTGCGAGCGTGATCGTGCTGGCGATTTGCGCAGGGCTGTTGATCGGCCTGTGGGCGGGCGACATACCACTGTCGGCCACGACGGAATCCAGACCGGTGCCGCTCATCGAGGATGTCGTTGCCGCCGGCGTCGCGGTCGCCGCCTATGGCTCTTTTTTTTCCATGCCGTGGCGGTTTCTGCCGATTCCAGTGGCGATCGGGATGGTCGCACACGCGTCGCGCTGGCTGGTCATCATCGCTGGACGGGGTGGCGTGGTGACTGGCGCGCTGGTCGCGTGCCTGATCGTCGGAACCATCGTCACCCCGGTATCACACCGACTTCGGCTACCGTTCGCCGCGCTCGCCTTTGCGTCCGTGGTCTCGCTGATCCCCGGGGTATTCCTGTTCCAGATGGCGAGCGGCCTGGTCGCGGTGGCAGCGCGCGGCGCGGCAACGCCAAGTGACTTACTGCCGGGAGTCGTCAGCAACGCCATGTCCGCATTTCTGATCGTATTGGCGATGACTGTCGGCGTGATCGTGCCGAAAATGTTCATCGATCACTTCTGGGGCACTGAGCGCAGCCGGCGGTCCTAGCCATGATTCGAGGCGCGTACCCAAGACCGGCCAAAACACAAACTTTCCCTAGTGCGTTGCGCACCAATGACGAACTCGTTGTCGTCACCAACGCGGCCGAACCGATGGCCTCGACGGCTTTCCGGCGGGGGATATAGTGGCGCAATGATTAACGAACATCGGGAGACGTCCGCGCTAGCGGTTGGGACGCGCCGCCGCCGGAGCGCGATTGGCCTACGTCACGTAGCCTTTGAGGATTTGGGCCTGCTCGCCCCTGCACTGGCGGCGGCTGGATGGGACTGTCGCTATCGGGATGCGCCGATCGACGATCTCGACGATCCTGCGGTCGAAGCGGCGGAATTATTGATCGTCTTAGGCGGCCCGATCGGCGTTTACGAAATCGATGCCTATCCCTTTCTAGTCAAGGAGATTGCACTGCTGGAAAGGCGCCTGTCACGCGGCCTGCCGACACTCGGCATTTGTTTGGGCAGCCAGCTTATCGCGAAAGCACTTGGCGCCCGCGTGTTCCCCGGTCATACAAAGGAAATCGGATGGGGGCCGCTGACGTTGACCGAAGCTGGCCGGCGTTCTTGCCTACAGCCGCTCGCCGAAAAGCACGCGATAGTCCTGCATTGGCACAGTGATACGTTTGATCTTCCCGCCGCCGCGACGCGACTTGCGGCCGATGCTGTCTATGAAAATCAGGCTTTTGTCCACGGCGAGAGCACTCTTGGTCTCCAATTTCATATCGAGGCCGATCCGCGTCGGCTCGAGGCGTGGTTCGTCGGACACGCCGCGGAATTATCCGTTGCCAAGATCTCGATCACCGATTTGCGCGCCGCGACCGCGGCCGCGGAAGCCGTTGCACGGTCGCAGGCGGAGCGTGTCTTTGGTCCTTGGCTGGGGATGGTGGCTAGGTTGATGGACGGACAGCCGCGCCCGATTTCGCCCAAGAGCTTAGGCTGAGCGAGCGACCTGCAGTCGGCAGGGCTGCGTTCTATACCCGAGCGGGCTATCGTCCGGGAAATCCATGATCAAGCGCACCAAGAACCGAAGAACGACCGAACGGCCCGAGTTCGGCGTCGACATCACGCGCGCCGATTGATTAGATTCTAACCTTTATAGCTTATCAGCGGCTCACCGCAATTATACGGTGACACCATCTTCTTGGATTGCGTTGGTTGGCTCTCGGATCCCTTTTGTGCAATCCCGTATTAGACAGGTTCGACCGACTAAAATCCTTTTAGCGAAAGGGGGCGCCCTCAATCGGGGTAGGCGAGGGCGCCCCAGTAATGCCCCCGAACCCTCCGGGGCCAGGAACTTGGCATTTCTCATCATCAGAGTTCCCGCGGGCGAGACTAGCAGATGTTCCGGAGCACGTGAAAGACGTTACAAGGCAAGATCGCAGCGACAAAATCGCCGATACCAGCGCCAGCCAGAAACCACGTCGCAGCGCTTCTCCGGAACCCGACGCCGATAACGGCGCGAGTGCGCGTCGGCATATTTCTTGCTCCGGGCCGGAAGCCCTGCCGCCGCTGGTAGGCTCTGTGTACTTTTTGTCGTGCTTAAGCAAAGCGAGCTCTCTAACGCGGCCACCCAAATTCCCATGTGCTAGCGACAACGCCCGAACTGGGTCACGGTCCGCGCTGGGCTGGAACGGCGTCGCGGAATGCAACATGGTTTTTCATGCCTACTCCATAGGCATCGGCAACATGTTCTCGTTGAGGTTCGAAATGATCCAGATTGAGCCGGTAATGACGAGAAACACGATCAGCACACCGAAGGCAAGCGCCAGGATATTGTTCGTATGGTCAGACCCGCTTCCCAGATGCAGAAAGAACACAAGATGTATGCCGACCTGTGCAAAGGCGAGCACGACCAGCCCGACCGGAATGCCAGGCGGCCAGAGCAGATCGGTTTGCGACACGATGAAGGAAGCGATCGTGGCCAGGATCGCGAGCGTGAGCCCAACCGTGTAGGACAGATAGTTTGCCGTTGGCTCACGCTCTTCGACACCTGGAGTCCGGTCGGGGAAGGCTTGATTGTCGCCGTCCATCATTCGACTCCCATCAGGTAGACGAGTGTGAACACGCCGACCCAAACGATGTCGAGGGCGTGCCAGAACAGGCTCCAACACAAGAGGCGCCGAAGCACGGAGCTGCGCAGACCCTTCGTCATTACCTGGGCCACCAGGTAGACGAGCCAGAGGAGCCCCGCCGTGACGTGCACCCCGTGTGTGCCCACCAGGGTGAAGAAGCTTGACAAAAAGGCGCTGCGCGAAGGCCCGGCCCCTTTCGCCACCATGCTGGCAAATTCCGAGGCCTCAATGATAAGAAAGGCAGAACCAAGCACAAACGTGAAGAGGGCGAAGATCAGGAAGCGTCCGGGCTCTCGTCGCTCGGCAGACAACGCTCCAAGCCCACACGTATAGCTCGAGAACAGCAGACACATCGTCTCAATGAAGACATTGCGCAGATTAAACAACTCCACCGGTTTCGGCCCGCCCGCGGTATTGCCCGACAAGACCGCATAGGCCGCGAATAATCCCGAGAACATGACAATGTCGCTCAGGATGAAGATCCAGAACCCGTAGGCGACAACAGTGCGCTTCGGGGCCGGCCCACCCCCGCCGCGCCCGCGCACGAGCTCGGTCGGCACGACGGATGGAACGGCCTGAATGGCTGCTACTGTCATTCTGCGGGCTGCCTTGGGCCGAGCCGGGCCTGTTCGATTTGTGCAATTTCTGCCGCGGACACTTCGCGCTCGCGATCATCGCTCCAGCCGGCCACGAGCACCATCACCACGGCTGCGAGGAAACCGAGAACGACCAGCCACCAGATATGCCAGATCAGCGCAAAGCCGGTGACCACCGCAAAAAAAGCAATGACAAACCCCACGGGGCTGTTGCGCGGCATCTCGATCGTAACATAGGACGGTGCGGGCGCGTTCCGCCCTGCCTGCTTCATGTGCCAGAACGCGTCGATGCTTTCGACCTGAGGCAATACCGCGAAGTTATAGGCGGGCGGCGGCGACGCGGTGGCCCATTCGAGGGTTCGGCCGTTCCAAGGATCGCCACTGAGATCGCGGCGCTGTTCGCGGCCGCGGATGCTGACGTAGAGCTGCGCGATCTGGCACAGAATGCCCGCGAAAATGACGATGGCGCCGACCTCCGCCACGAGCAGCCAGGGCTGCCAGCTCGGGTCCGGAATGTGCTGGAGGCGCCGGGTCATGCCCTTCAGGCCCAGCACATAGAGCGGCGTGAAGGCGAGATAAAAGCCTACGAGCCAGCACCAAAAGCTGGCTTTGCCGAGCCGCTCGTCGAGGGTGAACCCGAACGCCTTCGGGAACCAATAGTTGTAGCCTGCCAGCGCTCCGAATACGACACCGCCGATGATGACATTGTGGAAATGAGCGACCAGAAAGGCGCTGTTGTGCAGCACGAAATCTACGGGCGGTACCGCCAACAGCACGCCGGTCAGGCCCCCGATGACGAAAGTGACCATGAAACCGACCGCATACAGCATCGGCGTTGTGAACACGACACGTCCGCGGAACATGGTGAACAGCCAGTTGAAGATCTTGACGCCGGTCGGCACGGCAATGAGCGTCGACATCATGCCGAAAAAGGCATTGACGTCGGCGCCGGCGCCCATGGTGAAGAAATGGTGCAGCCAGACCATGAAGGAGAGGATGCAGATCCCGAGCGTCGCCAGAACCATCGAGCGGTAGCTGAACAGCGCCTTGCCGGAAAATGTCGCGACGACCTCGGAATAAACCCCGAACGCCGGTAGAATGAGAATGTAGACCTCGGGGTGACCCCACGCCCAGAACAGGTTGGGGTACATCATCGGGTTGCCACCACCATCGTTGGTGAAGAAATGCATGCCGAGATAGCGATCAAGCAATAACATCACGAAGGTAGCGGTCAGGATGGGGAAGGCGGCAACGATCAACATATTCGCGGCCAGCGCGGTCCAGCAGAACACCGGCATCCGGAAATAGGTCATGCCGGGGGCGCGCACTTTGAGAATTGTCGTCACGAAATTGACGCCCGTAAGCACCGTGCCGATACCTGATATCTGCAACGACCAGAGGTAGTAATCGACCCCGACATCGGGTGAGAAAGCCAGCTCGGAGAGTGGCGGATAATTCCACCAGCTGGTGCGCGCGAAATTGCCGACCACCAGCGATACGTTGATCAGTAGCGCGCCCGCGGCGGTGAGCCAAAAGCTGACCGAGTTGAGCGTGGGAAAGGCGACGTCGCGCGCACCAAGCTGCAAGGGCACCACGAAGTTCATCAGTCCGATGACGAGAGGCATCGCCACGAAGAAGATCATGATCGTGCCGTGCGCCGAGAAAATCTGGTTGTAATGATCGGGAGGCAGGTATCCCTGGGCATCACCGATCGCAATTGTCTGCTGCGTGCGCATCATGATCGCGTCGGCAAAGCCGCGCAGCAGCATGACCAGCCCGAGGGTCATGTACATGACGCCGATGCGCTTGTGGTCGACGCTGGTCAGCCATTCGCGCCACAGATAAGGCACCCAGCCTTTGATGACGACGAGCGCGAGGACGGCGAGGATGACGATCAATACCACCCCCATGCTGATCAGCGGTAGCGGCTCGTTGAAGGGTATGGCGGCCCAGGTCAGCCTTCCCAGCATGTCAACCTCCTGCCTGCTTCACCGGTCGACACCACGCCGCACCGATACCCGCATTGCCAGGGCCCGAGACCGTCTGGTCGATGATGTGCTCGAAAAGGTTGGGCCTGACCGAACGATAGGTCCTGGGCGGCACGGCTTTGCTAGGCTTTGCCAATGCGGCATAACCATCATCGTCGAGCACTGATCCGGCGCCACTCACCTCTTTGACCCAAGCGTTAAAGTCGCCGGCCGGCACCGCCTTGGCGATGAACCGCATGTCGGAAAAACCGTCGCCACTGAACATTGCGGAAAAACCGGAATATTCGCCCGGCTTATCAGCAAGAAGGTAGAGGTGCGTTGTCATCCCGCCCATCGCGTAGATTTGACTTCCGAGCTGAGGGATGAAGAACGAATTCATCACCGTGGCTGAGGTGAGCACAAAGCGGATCGGGGTTTCCACCGGGATGACCAGCTGATTCACCGCGGCCACACCCAGATCGGGATAAATGAACAGCCATTTCCAATCGAGTGCCACAACTTCGACCCGAAGTGCTCCAGCCTTCGCTCCAATCGGCCTCCTCGGATCAAGTTGCCAGGTACTGATCCAGATGACCCCGCTCAAGAGGATCACGATAAGCGCCGGAATTGACCAGGTGACAAACTCGATGCGGCCCTCATAGTTCTCGCCTGGAGGGCGCCTGGCGCGGCCATTGGATGCCCTGTACCACCAGGCGAAACCTAGGGTCGCGAGAATCACAGGAATAACGACCACGAGCATGATCGCGGTAGAGTTGATCAGCAGCTCCTGCTGCGCGGCCGCGATCGGCCCCTTCGGATCGAAAATGCCTCCGGAGCAACCCGCTAGCGTCGCGGCGATGATCAACGCAGCGGCGTTCGGGGCGTGCCGCATGCTACAGCCCGCGTGTCCTGGAGTTGGTGGAACCGCGGGCGATGCGAACCAGGGGTTCCTGCAACGTCGCGTCCACTGCGCCGATGGCGATGGCGATCGCCGCAGCATCTCCCGAGGGCATCGCCGGCGATCCGTTGCTGGCCGTGCCGGCGAGTGGCGCCGCGAAGACGCGGCATAGCGTGGCAAATTGCGGGCGGGGAATCACCGTGATTTGCATAGCTCGCCCCCCGGATGATGTCTCTGTGCGCGTGTCCGAACGACAACGTTCACTTTATCGAAGAGATCGCAGTTGGTGCCAAAAATCCGTTACTGATGTTCTCGACGATTTGTCCGATCTTATCGCTCCCGGCCGACATGACAATACACCCCGGTCCGAATTGCCGGACTGGCCGGCCTTCCGCGATTGCTGTGAACCTAGGCTGTGTGTATGACTTTGTCGAGCTTGCTCACGAATGTGACCCTACCTTTCGACGCGGTCTGACGTCATCAAAATTCTACTCGCGGCGCAACAGTGGCAAAGGTGCAGCAGACACCTTGATTTAGCCCATCAGTTGGATTTCGGCTTTCCGCATCGCCGAAGCATCGGCGCCCCTCGCCACTTCGGCCCCGCCACCGGACTCGGCAACAGGACCAGCGGCTACGACCCATAAATCTTAATTCGAACGGCTTTTTTGTGAGTGATTGAGAAGGCCGATTCGGGACCCGGTTCGAACCTGGATCGGCAGAGCCTCTGTCTCCGCATTATTGCAGCAATTAGAGAGACTTACTTCCAAATCCGATTGCATTAGTCGAATTGGCCACTAAAGGGATAGCCGCAATCTGCAAAACCATGATCGTCTGCCCGAGGCCGTCAGCCCGCGGCACTCGCAAGGGCGGGTCGCGTCCAGCCGAGCGCTAGATCGGCTAGCTTCGCCCGAACGCCTTCAAGTCGGATCGCGGATGCCGGCGACGATCCGCAAGGTTTCAAATCAGGAGGCTTGCACGCATCGCCCGCCCCATCCAGGACCTTGGGATCGCGCCAATAAAGGCGCTGTCGCGAAGCCGCGCGAAAAAGACCGATCGTCACCTGATCGAGCGCCAATCGAATTCCGTCGCGGCGACGGCGATCAGAAATATTCAGCCGAATTCAGGCTCATACTCAAGACGTTGAGAGACGGACGGCGGCATAGTCCAGCAGAGGCTCGGCACCCGAGCCAGCGGTCCGGGTTCGTTACCGTGCCGGATGAAACTCGGACAGGATCTTAGTGCTCGCTATTTTAATATTCGTTATTCTAATATTATTGAGTTCGCCTGTTAGTGTCTCAAGCTTGTGGTGCTTAGGACGGCGCTGTTGAGCGATGAGCTGAATTTCGCGGCCGAAGCGGTGCGCGAGGAGCAGACGCAGGGGGATGGCGGCGATCCCTGGCGCGTGCTGGTGGTTGATGACGATCCTGACGTCTTTCGGGTTACAGAGCTCAGTCTAATGCGGTTGCGGTTCCGTGACCGCCCTGTGCAGCTCTTGACGGCGTCCTCGGGTGGCGCGGCGCGGGCCTGCCTTGGCCAGGAGCGCGACATCGCGGTCGCGTTGATCGACGTGGTAATGGAAACGGAGACGGCCGGGCTGGACCTGATCCGGACGATCCGAACGGAGTTTGGCCTCACCGACACGCGCATCATCTTGCGCACCGGCCAACCCGGCCAAGCGCCCGAACGAGATGTCATCCTTAACTACGAGATAGACGGCTACGCGGACAAGGCCGAACTCACCGCGATGAAGCTGTTCACAACCGTCGTGGCGGCGTTGCGAGCCTATGAAACCATGAGCAACCTGTCCCGCCTGACCGCCGAGCTAGAAAAGCGTGTGGCAACCCGGACCGCGGAACTCGAAAAGCTTGCCATGATTGACGCTCTGACAGGCGTCGCCAACCGACGTCATTTCGACGTGCGGGCGGCAATCGAGATCGCCGAGGCCCGTCGTTACGGCCAAGCACTGGGTGCGGTCGTGATGGATATCGACCATTTCAAGCAGATCAACGACTGCTACGGCCATGCGACAGGAGATGCCGTGCTCAAACAGATCGTCGATGTCGTGACGCTTCAAGGCCGCTCGTGCGACCTGTTCGCCCGTATCGGGGGCGACGAATTTGCCGTCTTGCTGCCGGACAGTGCCCGCGACGACAGCATCGCGTTGGCCGAGCGGGTCAGGCAGGCGGTCGCTGCCATCCAAATCGAGGTTGAGGGCATTGTCATCCCGCTGACGGCGAGCCTTGGCGTCGCGATGCTCGCCGACGAAGACGCCGATATCGGACCGACGATGTCCCGGGCAGACCATGCGCTCTACGTTGCCAAGGCGTCCGGCAGGAACCGGGTGGCGGGCTGAGGCTCTATCCGCGAAGAATGCCGCTCGGGCTTGTTAAAGGCGGTCTACCGAGACTCTGAATCGGCGTTGGTCGTCAGTCGCCTTGCTGAAGCGCAGTTGAGGCCGATTGCGCACCGTAGGACTGCGACCTTGGGTCTGGGACAATCGCAGAGGGCGCGATGTTCGCAGCCACAGTCAACGCCGGCGATGCGATTCCCTTAGTAGGAGCAGGGGAGTTCCTGCGGTTTCCCGAGGAGAGATTCCCGGGTCATGGGGTTTCGGCAGCGCCTTCTCGTATCACACATGGTCAGGGCCGCTTTAAGTTTAAGAAGTCCGATGAGATGGCGGAATTCCAGGATGACGTGGGCGTCCGCGCAGCTTCACAAATTGAACGCCAAATATTTCCCATGACGTCAAGCGCGTAACGCCGTCTTACCTCGGTCTATCCACGCCTCTCCTTGATCTGCTCGGCATCACGGTCCCTCCCGTTCAGACCGGAGGACGGATCCTCATCCTCCTCATCCCTCCTGTGCTGCGGATTTCATCTTGACCCTCGGCGCGTGGCCGACGTCACACGATCCGCACTGAAAATGCCCGCTAGGGTTCCCCCGTGCGGTAAGCATTGCTCGCAGCCTGTACCAAATCCCGCGCGGTCATGAAGTTGAGATTTCATCATGCGCTACCGAACCGGCCGAGGCGGGGCTGGCCATAGGCAGGCGCAGTACAAACCGGGTGCCGCTGCCAATGGCGCTCGTCACGTCGATTGTGCCGCCCAGCGGCCCGGTCACCAGGTTGTGCACGATATGTAGGCCAAGGCCGGTGTTGCCGGCGCCGCGATTGGTCGTGAAGAACGGATCGTAGATCTTTGGCAGGACTTCTTGGGCGATCCCTTTGCCATCGTCGGCAACGGTGATTTGCACCCGATCTTGCGAGATTCGCCTGGCAGAGACAATCAGCGAGCCACCTGTGCCAGGAGCGAAGGCGTGAGCGAGCGCGTTTTCGGCCAGGTTGATGATGATCTGGCTGAGAGCCCCTGGCAGGCTGTCCATGGGGATGTTGGCAGGCAGGTCGGTCAATAGGGTAACCTTTGCGCGGTCAAAGCGGTGGTGCAGCGTACGCAGCGTCTCCTGGAGCTGGTTTGCCAAATCGAAGTGGCGGCGCTGTCCGCTCGTCTGATCGGCGGCAACTTGCCTAAAGTCACGGATGAGCTGCCCCGCTCGTTGACAGTTTCGCGTCAGGATGTCCGACAGCTCCCTCACGGTCACGAGATAATCCTCTAGCTCGCTGCGTCGCAACTTCCCGGCAGCGATCAGGCTCTCCAGCCGCGCCGTCTCATCGCGGATCTGAGAGGATGCGGCTAGGGCGTTGCCGACCGGCGTGTTTATCTCGTGCGCGACTCCAGCGACGAGCTGGCCAAGGCTTGCGAGCTTCTCGGCCCGCAACAAGCTTTCCTGCGCTTGCGTTAACTGGGCGAGTGCTGTCTCGGCGGCGTCCTTGGCCTGCTGCAGCGCGTGCTCGCGCCGGTCGGCGGCAGCAGCAGTAGCTCGGAAGACCTGGAGCGTTCCCGCCATGCGGCCGACCTCGTCGGCGCTTTCTTTCGGTAGCGCGGCGGTGAGGTCGCCCGTCGCCAGCTGCAGCATGGCGGATTTGATATGGTCGAGCCGGACGGCCAAGTTGCGGAAGACGTAGAGCCAGACGATCAGCGCCGAGCAAACTAGACTGATGACGGCGACTGCGATCATCCGTACGGTACTGCTGCGCGCAACCTCCGCAACACGGTTTGTTCCCGCCACAAGGGCGCTGTTCTCCTCGGCAATGAGCAGGTCAACCTTGTCGAGGAGTTCCTTCGAGATGACGGCGTTCCGGTCCAACAGCGCCGTGCTACGGGCAAGGAGTTCCAGCTCGTGCCGACGTTGCGGCACCACGCCGTCGGCCGTCGCCGCGAGCTCGGCGAGGTGAAGCGCCGAGCGTCCGATTTCCCCCGTCTTGTCGCCAGAAAGGGTGGCCACAGCCTGCCGTAGGTCCGCCACCTCCCGTCGCAGCACGATCGCTTGTAGATTGAGTTCGACAATGCTCGGGCTCTGGCTGGCACTGAGGAGCGTGCGATAGACCGTAGCGAAGGCGAGCTGCACGCCGTCGAAGCCGTAGAGAGTTGTCAATTCGTGGCGCGGCTCAGGGACTTGGCCTCCCCCACCGGTGCCCGCAAGGTCCGAGCCCAGGGCCCGCCGCGCCGGCTCTGCCGCGCGCTGAAAGTTGAGATCGGCCTTGGTAGCCGCGGCGATCGCCGTTGCAACCGCAGCCCGCACCTTGAGGCGTTCGCTGGTAGCGTTGATCAGGGCGTGGATGTTGTCGAGCACTTCGCCAACCGGCGTTAACAGAGTGGTCCGCTCCGTTGTCCGCCCCGTCAGCAGGGCCTGTTGAGCCGCGACCAACCCAGCCTCGGCTTGCTTGATCTCCTCAATCTGATGACTGAACAGGGCCTGGTCCGTCACTGTCGAGATCGGTCGCGCGGCGGTGATTGCGACGGTAATGGCGCGCGCGGCCTGCTGGGCCAACCGGCTTGACTCGACGATGGCCGAGGCACGCTGCTGGGTGACTTCCGAGACGATTTTGGTCACGTCCGACAGGGCCTGGATCGCGACCGCGGAGCCGAACAGCACGAAGCCCCAGATGATAGCAAAGGCAACGAGCAAAGTTCCCCGGATGCCCATGGCGAAACGACCCCGCGGCGT
>JASHOB010000189.1 GCA_030041335.1 Alphaproteobacteria bacterium
GCATGCCGCGGCCGCACGCCGGAGTAGACCCGTTTCGCGCCATCGCCGATCCAACCCGGCGGGCCATCCTCGACCGCCTGCGGGCGGGGCCAGCCAACGCCGGCGCGCTGGCAGCGGATTTTCGCCAAAGCCGACCCGCCATATCCAAGCATCTCAGAGTGCTTCGCGGAGCACGCCTGGTGGTTGCGACCCGCCGCGGCCGGCAGCGCATTTACGCGATCGATGCGCTGCCGCTGCAAACCGTCGCCGGTTGGCTCGAGGGCTATCGCGCGTTCTGGCAGTCGAGTCTTGATCAGCTGAAACGTCACCTGGAGGTAAAATGACCTGCTCCGTCAGCCGCACTGCCCATGCCGTCGCCGAACTCGCGGATGGCGTCATTCGCGCCAGTGTCGAGGTCGCGGCGTCGCCTGAAAGAGTATTCCAGGCACTCGCCTCGGAGGAGATTATCGATTGGTGGATCAGGCCGGGCGTCTTCGACACACGCGAATGGGAGGGCGATGTCCGTGTCGGCGGTCGCTGGCGCGCCGCGGGCATAGGCAACGGCCGTCCTTATGCGCTCGAGGGCGCATTCCTGGAACTCGATCCGCCGCGCAAGCTCGTCCATACCTGGCACGCCGCCGGAGCACCTGGTACACCGTCGATCGTTACCTATGTGCTCGATGCGATCGAAGGCGGCACGCGGCTCACATTGCGTCACCAAGGCATCGCGTCGCCGCTGACCGGCGCCAACACCGGAGCGGGTTGGGAGACGAGCCTCGAGCGACTTGCCGAAATTCTGGCCGGCTGAACTAGGCCAGCCACGACCGAATGGGAGGCGGCGCCATGATGAAACCGCAATCGATTGGTCTCGCCGCACTGGCCCTCCTCGTGACCATGATTGTTTTTGTCACGACCGGGTTTGCGCAAAAGGCGCATGACGCGCCTGGAGTGACGGCGAGCGCCATCAGGATCGGCCAGACCATGCCCTATAGCGGCCCGGCGTCGATCGTCGGAACGCTGGGTAAGGCGCATACCGCCTATTTCAGGATGATGAACGATAAAGGCGGTGTGAACGGCCGTAAGCTCGATCTCATCAGTCTTGATGACGGTTTCAACCCGGCACGGACGCTCGCCAATGTCCGCGAGCTGGTCGAAAACGACCATATCGCAATCCTCTTCGGCTCTGCAGGAACACCAACCAATCTCGCGACCGTGCCCTATCTCACGGCACAGCGGGTTCCGCTGTTGTTTCCGGTCTCGGGTACACGCGCGTTCTACCAGCCGAAGCAGCATCCCTGGATTGTCGGCTGGTTTCCGACCTATCACCTCGACGGGCTCATGAACGCGCAGTACATCGTCAAGCACGCGCCTGACGCGAAGATCGGCGTACTCTACGAAAACGACGATTTTGGCCGCGAACTGGTGCGCGGCCTTCGCGACGGGTTGGGCGACAAGGCGGCAACCATGATCGTGCACGCCGCCAGCTACGAAGTCTCCGATCCCACGGTCGATTCTCAGGTAATCGAGCTGCAGCAATCCGGTGCCAACGTTTTCTATATCGGCGGCTCGCCCAAGTTCTCGGCACAAGCGATCGGCTCCGCCGCTGCCATCGGCTGGAAACCACTGCGGCTGCTCAACTACAGTGCCCAGTCGATTCCGGGAACCTTAGCGCTCGCCGGTCTCAAAATCTCCGTCGGCATCATCTCGCACGCCTTCGCCAAGGATCCGCGCGATCCGCAATGGCAGGGTGACCCAGAACTCAAGGCCTTCTACGCCTGGGAACGAAAATATCTGCCCGACGCCAATCCCGATGACGGCAATGCGATTGCCGCCTATGCGCAGGCGGCCACGCTGGTTCAGGTCTTGAAGCAATGCGGCGACGATCTAAGCCGTGAAAACATCGTGCGCCAGGCAACGAATCTGCACGCCTTGCGCCTGCCGCTGATGCTCGCGCCTTTCACCACGACGCCGACCGATTACCAGGGCTTCAAGGAGTTGAAGCCGGTGCGGTTCGACGGCACGCGCTGGGCGCTGCTGCCGCCGGCGGGCTAGCGAGGCTTGGCAGAGCAACATTCTTCAGCCCTCTGCGCGCGGGATCGCGCCAGCGAAAAATCCGGACAAAAGTTGAACGGTGCCGAAGGCCCCACTAATGTGGCGCCGGGGAGGCGAGGACGATGGCGAGATCACGCAACAAATGGAAGGCCGAGGTGGACCGGCTGGCGGTCCAGGAAGCGTGGCAGAACAACGCTCCCCAAGAGCCGCTAATCGAGCCCGAGTTGCCGATCATCGATCCCCATCATCATGTTTGGGACCGCGACAGCCGCTATCTCTTCGACGAACTATTGAATGACGTTGATAGCGGCCATAACGTCAAATCGACCGTCTTTTTGCAATGCGCCGCGATGTATCGTGGCGACGGCGACCCGCTTTATCGGCCGCTCGGCGAGACCGAATTCGTCAACGGCATCGCAGCGATGGCAGCGAGCGGCAGCTATGGCGATATCCGGCTGTGCGAGGGCATCGTCGGCTTCGCCGATCTGCGCCAGGGAGCGATCGTCGAAGGCGTGCTCGAACAGCATCTCAAGGTCGGCGGCGGCCGCTTCCGCGGCGTGCGCCATGCTTCGAATTGGGACACCGACCCTGAAGTCAAAAAGATGATCCGTATGCCGGTGCCGGAAAAGGTCCTGTGTGAGCCGAAATTCCGCGAAGGCTACGCCAAGCTGGGCCCCTTGGGACTGAGCTTTGATGTCTGGACCTATTTTCCGCAATTGAGGGATGTCGGGGACCTGGCCGATGCCTTTCCTGCAACGACGATCATCGTCGATCATGTCGGTGGGCTCTTGGGCATTGGCAAATACGCCGACCGCCGGGACGAGGTGTTCCGCCAATGGCGCCAGGCGATTTTCGACCTGGCGCGGCATGCGAATGTCACGATCAAACTTGGCGGGCTTGGAATGCTGAGCTGTGGCTGGGATTTCCACAAGCGCCCGCAGCCGCCATCTTCGGAGGAGCTCGCCTCCGCCTGGCGGCCCTATATCGAATCCTGCATCGAGGCGTTCGGCCCGAACCGCGCCATGTTCGAAAGCAATTTTCCGGTCGACAAGGAAAGCTCGAGCTACCGGACCGTTTGGAACGCGTTCAAACGCCTCGCCAAGCAATACAACCATGCCGAGAAGGCGGCGCTGTTCCACCAGACTGCGCAACGCGTCTATCGGCTTCGCCCCGCTTGATTGGATGGGATGGGACCATGGCGGATACGATCGATCTCAAGAACACAGCGGCGGTGATCGGCGTCGGCACTACGCGTTATGGCAGTTTTCCCGAAACCGACGACTACGGGCTCGCTGCGGAAGCTTTCATCACGGCGGTCGGCGATTGCGGCATCAACAAGAATGAGGTCGACGGGCTCCTGGTCTGCCGCATTCCCTATTATGCGCGCATGGGTGAAATACTCGGTCTCAATCCGCGCTGGACCATGACCCTGCCCGGGCATGGCCGGATGTCCGGCATGGGGATCATTGAAGCGGCGCTCGCGCTTGCCACCGGGCGGGCCCGCTATGTCGCGCTGCTTTACGCCAATATCGGCCGTTCGCGGCGGGTGAATTATGGCGGCGAAGAGGCGAGCGGCTTTTGGGACCCGTGGGGCCTGACCTCGCCGGGGGCCACCCACGCCATGATGTTCCGCCGTCACGCGGCTCTTTACGGCACGACAACCCGGCAGCTCGCCGAAGTGTCGGTCGCGTTTCGCCACCACGCCTCGCTCAATCCCAATGCCGTGATGCGGGTGCCGATAACGATCGACGACCATGAAAATTCTCGGTTCATCGTCGAGCCGCTGCGCCTTCTGGATTACTGCCTGATCAATGACGGCGCGGTTTGCATGATCATGACGACGGCGGAGCGCGCCCGCGATTTCAAAAAACCGCCGGTCGTCATCGCGGGCGTCGGCGGTCAGGAAAGCTACGACAACGCCTCGATCGCCAATTTCGACATCGATTTCTGGTACGAGCCGACGCGGCGCGCGGGCGAAGAGGCTTACGCCATGGCGGGAATCTCGCATTCCGACATCGCCGCGCTGATGTGCTACGACAATTTCTCGCCCACCGTGCTGTTCGCGCTCGAGGGGCTTGGCTTTTGCCCCCGTGGCGAGTCAGGTCGCTTTGTCGAAGGCGGCGCGCTCAAGGTCGGCGGCCGGCTGCCGATGAACACCGACGGCGGCCATCTCTCCAACTCCTACATGCAAGGTTGGGCACTCAATGTTGAGGCTGTGAGGCAAGTCCGCGGCGAATGCGGCCCTCGCCAGGTTCGTGATGCCGAGCTCGTGCAGTTCGTCGAAGCGACCCCGTGCTGCCGCTCGATCATCTATGCCCGCGGCTGAAGGAAAAGCGACCATGCCGACCGCAAGCAACTACGCAAAACCGCTGCCGCGTCTCACGCCGCTGACCCAACCTTTTTGGGATCACGCCAAGGCCGGGCGCCTTGCCGTGCAAGCCTGTGGCGAATGCGGCGATCTGCATTTTCCGCCGTCGCCGGTCTGCCCGAAATGCCTTTCCGCCAAACAGGAATGGCGCACCGTGAGCGGCCGCGGCACCTTGATGTCCTGGGTGGTTTTCCACCGCGCCTATTGGGACGGCTTCAAGGACGAGCTGCCCTATCCGGTTTGCCTGGTTGAGCTCGCAGAAGGCCCGCTGCTCGCCACCAATTTCGGGCGCGGCATGACCGGGGAACCGAAAGTCGGCGCGCCCGTCCATGTCGTGTTCGAACCAGCGACTGACGCTATCACGCTTCCCCAATTCGTCGTCGACTGAGCGAGCGCCTTCATCGACTTTTTTCGCGACAGAGGCATGGCTCCATCCGCCGAAACGATCGATCATCCCGTCCCCGAACACGCCGATCCGTCGCTCCCCGGCATGCTGGCCGGCATCCGTGTGATCGAGGTCGCGGACGAGACGGCGGAATATGTCGGATTGATCCTGGCGGGGCTTGGGGCCGAAATCGTCAAGGTCGAACCACCCCAAGGCAGTACCAGCCGCGGTCTCGCGCCGTTCTATCGAGACCGGCCGGATCCCGAGCGCTCGCTCTTTTTCTGGGCCTACAATCGCGGCAAACGCTCCATCGTGCTCGATCTCGAGCGTCCGGATTCGCGGCCAACGCTGCTCGACCTGCTGGGTTCGACCGACGTCCTGCTGGATTCGACCCGCGGTAGACTCTACGACCTGCTGGGGCTCGATGGCCAAGCGCTCTTGGCGCGTTTTCCCGGGCTGATCACGGCGCGCCTGTCGCCGTTCGGCGATACCGGACCGTGGCGGGATTATCGGGCGACGGACCTGATCCATCTCGCGCTTGGCGGCGTCATGATGAATTGCGGTTATGATCCCGACCCCGACGGCCATCACGATTTGCCGCCACTCGCGCCGCAATTCTGGCAGGCCTACCACATCGCGGGCGAACAGCTCGTCATCGGCATCTTGGCGGCGCTGCTCCATCGTGAGGCAACCGGCGAGGGCCAGGATGTCGCGATCGCAGTGCATGAAGCCGTGGCCAAGAATACCGAGCTCGACGTCATGTCTTGGATCATGCGCCGCGTGCCGCTGCTGCGCGTGACTTGCCGGCACGCCACCGAGCGCGTCGACCGCACGCCAACCATCGGTCACACCAAGGACGGCCGCTGGTACATGATCGGGATGTCGCAAGACCCCGCCAAAGTGATTCCGTTTTTGCAAGCCCACAGGATGGCCGGCGACTTGGAGCCGCCCGATCCCGGGGAGACGCAAAGCGCCAGGCGGGTACCCGGCAGTTCGCCCAATGACGAGCGCGTCATGCATCTGGTCGAAGTGGTGCAGCGTCTGGTCCACGCGCACACATATGAAAATGTGCCGTGGCGCGCGGCGCAGGATGCGGGATTGCTCTGGGCGCCGCTGCGCAAGCCGCACGAAAGTTTGGGCGATCTGCACTGGCTGAAGCGGGGCTCGCTCGGCGACGTTGCGCATCCAGAGGTCGGTGTCAGCCTTCGCTACCCGATCAGCAAGTGGCGGAGCAACGCAACACGTTGGCTTCCAGGCCGCCGCGCGCCGCAGCTGGGCGAGGATAACGCCGCGGTGCTCGGCACCGCGCGTCCTGCGGTGCTCCGGCGCGCACGGATCCCGGCCCGGGCCCGTCTGTCGAAACGGGGCAAGCCGTTCGCGCTCCAAAACATCCGGATCCTGGATTTCTCTTGGTTTCTCGCTTCGGCCGGCGGCACGCGGTTCCTCGCGGCGCTGGGAGCAGAAAGCCTCAAAGTGGAATGGAAAGCGCATCCGGACACGCGGCTCGCGGCAATGGCGCCGGTCGGTGGCCGGGACGCGCGCCGCGCAGCCGCAGCGCCGTTGCCGGGCGTCACCGATCCCGATATGGGCGGCCAATTCCTCAACAAGAATTCGGGAAAGCGCGGCATCTCGCTCAATATCCGCGATCCGCGCGGTCTAGAGATCGCAAAACAACTCGTCGCGATTTCCGACATCGTGGCCGAAGGCTTTTCGCCGGGCGTGCTCGATCGGGCCGGCTTAGGCTACTCGGTGATGAAGTCGCTGCGCCCCGACATCATCTACATTCAGCAATCGGGTATGGGCGCCTACGGCACCTATGGCCGCTTTCGCACCGTCGGACCGGTCGCGGCCGCCTTCACCGGCGCGTCAGAAATGTCGGGACTTCCGGAGCCGGCGATGCCGGTTGGGTGGGGGTACTCCTATCTCGACTGGATCGGCGCCTACAGTTTTGCCAGTGCCATCCTCGGCGCGCTTTATCACCGTGCACGCACTGGCGAAGGCCAGTGGATCGACGCATCGCAGTGCGAATCAGGCATCTTCCTCAACGGCGTCGCCATGCTCGACTGGGAGACGAACCGCCGCGCGTTTGCCCGCGCCGGCAACCGGTTGCCGTATCGCGCGGCGGCACCCCACGGCGCCTACCGCTGCCGCGGCGCGGATCGTTGGATCGCTATCGCCTGTCTCGATCAGGCGGATTGGGAACGGCTAGTTAATGCCGCGGACAAGGAAGAATGGCGCCACGATCCGCGCTTCGCATCACTCGATGCGCGTGTCGCCAATCAAGACGCGCTCGATGCCGTGATCACCCGATGGACCGAAACGCAGGACGCCTACGAGTGCATGACGCGGCTGCAGCGCGCGGGCGTGCCTGCGGGCGTGTGCCAGAATGCGGAGGATCGCTGCGATCATGATCCGCAGCTTGCCGCGCTCCAATGGTTGACCGAAATCACCGGCACCAAGATCGGTACTTGGCCGATCCCCGAAGTCCCGATCAAGCTGAGCGCAACGCCGGCTTATGTCGGCGGCCCGATCGACCGCGGCGCGCCGTGTTACGGCGAGGACAATGTCTACGTGCTGCGGGATCTGCTCGGTTATTCGGAAGAAGACATCGCCAAATTTGCCGAAGATGGCGTGATCTGACCACGGCTCGGCGACACACCCTCACTTTGCGAGGGTGAGGCCGATCAGGTCGCGGGCGACGCTGGTTTCGTGGTCGAGCGTGCGGCAGGCATCGATCAGTCGTTGGAATTGGGTCTCGGGGATCTTGATCCCAGGCACGATCGGGTAAACCCGACGGGCTTCCTCGTCGAAATCCCAGATGAATTCGCGGCCGGTGCCTTCCTTGACGAAGCTTTGCCCATCCGTGGTGAAGATCGTCACGCGGGGGCCGAACAAGACGCGGTCGGTGGCCGGAATCACCGTCACCCGCCGCATCAGATCGAGAACTTCGGGCGAGTCGGGTTCCTGATGGCGGTCCGTCATATTGCGCAGGATAGGGAAGTCGCCTCTAACGGCGGCCCAGGCCGCGAAATAATGCGGGCTCCCCGGTCGCGGACCGTGATCGCTGCCGGGGGTTGGAAAGGCCGGGCTCGGATACTCGGTCTCCAACCAATTCACGACCGCCTCGATGCGATCGATATCGGCGTAGGCGATGCGGTATTCGGCACAGAGTGCCGCGGTCAGCGCAATATGGGCGATGTTGAAGCCAGCAACCGAATAGAGGCGATAGAGAGTCTCGAGGAACAGCCATTCCTGTCCCAACCCGGCGGTGATCGCCGCGAGGTCGGTCCGGTTCAGGCCGGTGAAACTGTATCGCAGTTCGCCGCGATTATTGCCGGCATAGGCGTGGTAAAAGCCTGCCTCGCCTTCGAGGGTGGTTTCGCCGCCGGGTGTGCCGTGCTTGGCCATGGCGACCGCGAGTAGCGCATTGCGCACGGCCGCGCCTTCGCGCAGCGCGCGGCCGCCGCTTCTGCCACCTTCGAGATTGCCGGCCGCCAGATTGACGCACTGTGCGATGGCGCTGTTGATCTGGTGCTCGTCGAGCCGCATGATTTTCGCCGCGGCAACGGCGGCGCCAAAAATTCCGAAGACCGGTCCGGCATGAAAGCCGCGTGCCATGACCGTCGGAATGAATTCAGCGGCCATGCGCTCGGTGATTTCATAGCCGGCGGCGAGGCCGGCGAGAAACGCCCGTCCCGAACACCCGGTGATTTCGGCGGCCACCAGCGCGGCCGGGATGATCGCGGCGCCGGGATGAGTCAGCATGCGGAACGTGTCCCATTTGCCACCGGCCAGGATCATCTCGGCATTGACGAAAGCGGCGCCGCCTTTGCTCAGCTTGACGCCGTGCCCCAGCACCGTGGCCATGCCGCCGACGCCCTCCTCCTCGCGCATCAAAGCAAGCGCTTGGCGGACCGGGCTCGTATCATGAGCCAGCAGCGCTGAGGCCAATGCGTGCAGCGTGACGCCCTTGGCGCGGTCGATAACGGCCACGGGCAACGCATTGAAAGCGAGCCGGTCGACAAAGTGCGCGAACTGGCGACTGAGCGAGGGAACGATCATCTGATCCGGCGACCGCGGTCAGGCGAGGTCGACAAGGTCGGATTGTACACCCGAATCATCGGCCGGCGGTGGAACACCGTTCGAACTCGAAACAATGTTGTCACCCGGTCCCGAGTTCGCGACGGCAATGCAAGATCAGGGCGCCAGCAAGCGTAGGGCTGCCCATCAGCAGCAAATCGAGGCAGGAAAGGCCAGGCTCGAACAGGCGCTCGCCGCCGCCGAACAGATAGGGCGTTGCCATCAAGCGATACTCATGCCATCGCCGAGGCCCTTCCAATGCGTCTCACGAAGCTTCGTGCGTTCTATTGGGTTGGGCGGTCAATCGCTCTCCCCGGCGACTTGCGGATCGTTGGCGCCTGTCGGGCACGCGTACCGACCAAATTTTTTGACGACGAGCTCTTCGTCTGGTTTGCCGGCGCGCTGCCGCTGTTTGCAGGGCTGCTGATTGTCGCTTTCCACCAATGCTGGTCGAGTGTGGCTGCCGTGATGATCTTGTTGTTTGGCTGGATTCTGGCGCTTCGAGGTAGCGTATTCATGGCGGCTCCCAACCTGTACGAGCGCGCAGATCCATCTCTGGTGCGATATCTCTCGTGCGAGTTGTGTTCGGTGGCCTCGTTGCAAACGGGCTTTATCTCGCCTATGTGGGTTGGCTTGCCAAGTCGGCGTCATCATAAGCAACCAACAACGGTGGTGCCTTTGCCTCAGCTTATTCCTTCGAGGTGCTGGGTTTCGTTGACTCGCAGGATGCTGACCTTACCCTTCGTAATATCAATCTCGTTGAGGCAGCACGGGTTCTGCGCGAGCCGCCAGTAGGCGGACAGCGGTTGGTCGAGCAGTTGCAGGAGAAGCGCTCGATTGACGCTGTCATGTCCGACCAGCACGATGACATCGGCATCCGATCCGTGTCGTTCAATCACGAATCTGAGAACATCGGCCCCCCGGGCAACAAGATCTTGAAGTGACTCACCTTCCGGAAATCGCACAAGGTGAGGTGCCGAGAGCCACTCTTTGAAAGGTAAGGGCCAAGCGCTCTCAACTTCCGTATAGGTCTTCCATTGCCAGGCACCATAGTCGAGGTCATTCAGATCATCGAGAATCTCGGCATCGATTTGGCAGGCTGAGGCGATCTGACGGGCGGTTGTAAGGGCACGGCCCATGGGGCTCGTATAGACGACCTTTGGGCGCCAGGTCCCCGCGATACGGCGCGCGACTGCGGCAGCCTGAGCCTCGCCGAGCGCGGTGAGGGGGATTTCGCTGCGGCCACGAAAGCGAACGGGATCGATGCCTTCGACATGACCATGGCGAGTCAGAAGAATTTTGGTCATCGCGCATCACCGCGAGCGTTTCGTCGGCCGCAACCTGTATCGGCCGAACCCGGCTGATAACACTCCTCATATTAAGCGATGAAATAAGGCATCTCAATGACACAAAGCGCTCGGGCGAAGCGCGCGCAACCGCCCCTTGGGCGCTTTGAGACGCCGCATTGAGCCTGAGGCTCGCGCCCGTTCTTCCCCTGTCCTGCCGTGGCTCGGTAAGTAGCGTACTCGACGCCGGTGCGGCACCCGAGGTCCAGAACAAATGCACGGCCCAGTGATGTGAGGCGCCACCGAAGTTCCCGTCGAACATTGCGGGCGCTGCTCTCTTGGTGGGATGGCATCGGTTTTGCGTGCCGGGCGGGCATGATCGGCAGAATCGTCACGATCGATGGCGCTCAAAATCCTGGTAGCTGACGCGTGGCCCGAGCGTGCCGCCGCCGTCGAAAGGAGCCTGGTGAGATCGGGCATCGGCGAGGTGTATCGCGCCGCCGCCGGAGCTAATCTTGCGGATCTCGTCGCGCAGATTTCGCCCGACGTCGTGATTGTCGACATGGCGCTGCCCGATCGCGACACGCTCGATAGCGTGCGCGAAGTGGCACAGCGGATGCCGAGACCGATCGTCATGTTCGTCGATCGCGACGATCCGAATTTCATGGAAGAAGCGATCGAAGCTGGCGTCAGTTCCTACAACGTCGGTGGCATGCCGCTGCGCGACGTCAAGCCTATTGTCGCTGCCGCCATAGCGATGTTCCGCCGCTATCGTCGGGTCGAACGCGAATTGGCGGACGCCAAACTGTCGCTTGACGAGCGGCGCGACATCACTCGGGCGAAGGCGATATTAATGGCCGAGCGCCGCATTGACGAGCCTGGCGCCTATGCCTGGCTGCGCCGCACGGCAATGAACCAAAACCGCCGTATAGCGGACGTCGCCGCGGAAGTGATCGCGAAGAATGCGGCGGTGCCGGCTGCGGCGGAGCGGCGACGCCAAGTGAGGGAGCAGCGATGAAACTCGTTCATAATCGCCGCAAACTAACAATCGGGTTGTTGAGACTGACTGACGCCGCACCGGTCATCATGGCCAAGGAGCTCGGCCTGTTCGCCGACGAAGGCCTCGACGTCTCCTTGTCGATTGAACCGTCATGGGCAACGCTCGCCGACAAGCTCGCCTATGGTTTCGTCGACGCCGCCGTTATGCTGGCACCCTTGGTGCTGGCGACGAATATCGGACTGAGGGGCGTGCCGCGGCCGTTGATCGTGCCGATGAATCTGAGCTTAGGCGGCAATACGGTGAGCTTGTCGCCGCGCTGGCGCGAACCCCGCGGAACCAAGCCGACATTGGCGGTCGTTCATGCATTCTCGTCGCATAATTTCCTGCTGCGCTACTGGCTGGCGGCACGGGGGATAGATCCTGATCGCGACGTCTCGCTGACAGTGATCCCCCCGGCACGCGTGGTTGATGCGTTGCACGAAGGACGCATCGACGGCTTCTGCGCCGGCGCACCGTGGGGAGAGTTGGCACGCAGCGCCGGTCTTGCGGAGACGGCCGCCACCTCGCATGACATTTGGCGCAACGGCCCGGAAAAGGTTTTTGCCGTGCCGCGCGCATGGGCGGAAGACGATTCCCAAACGCTTCACGCCGTGCTGCGCGCCTTGTTGCTAGCGGCACAATATTGTGACGTGCCGCAGAATGCCGACGCCGTCGCCATGGCGTTGGCGCAGGCCGACTACCTCGATATGCCCGCAAAACTTTTGCGCGCGTCGTTGCCCGGCGCCGCCGCGCCATCGCGATTCTTTTCCCACGCAGCAACCTTTCCATGGCTTTCGCACGGCGTCTGGTTCCTGTCGCAAATGGTTCGCTGGGGCTATCTTGCGGCCACCGCGGATTGCTCCGCCATCGCCGCCGCCTCATATCGGCCCGATCTCTATGCCGGGGTGGCCCGCGAACTCGGTGTTGCGGTACCGCTCACCACCAGCAAATGCGAAGGCGCGCACGGTCAATTGTGGTTTCTAGACGCGACACCCGGGCCGATCGCGATGGAGCCAGACCTGTTCTGTGACGGCGCGATCTTCGATCCGGACTCGCTGCGCTGCACACAAAGCGCGCAACCGATGCCGAACCTTTAGCCAGGACCATCTTATTTTTCGTGTGGACCGCGGGTCTCCGTGTGCCCGCGGCGCTGGCACGCATTTTGCGACTTCCGTCGGGACCGGGCGTCCGGCCGCGTCCCTGCCAATGGCGGCATCGATAGCGTCACCGGGATCTTAGATCCCCTCCCATTGTTCTTGGGCCAACGGCGGTCCACTGCATCGTTGCTGTGGGGCGCGTTAATATGGCCAAAGGATTCTTGCAGGCTGGACACCTGCCGTCGCTGATCGCGGCCTTTCTCTATTTCGATGTCAGCTTCATGGTCTGGGTTCTGCTCGGACCGCTCGGCGTGCAGATTGCCGAGGATCTGCATTTCGACGCCGCCGAGAAAGGCTTCATGGTGGCGACCCCGGTTTTGGCAGGCGCAACGCTGCGGATTGCGCTCGGCGTTCTCGTCGATCATCGCGGGCCGCGACTTGCCGGTATCGTTGCGCAGATCCTGGTGATCGCGGGTTTGCTCGCGGTCTGGATATTCGGCGTTCACAGCTTCCATCAGATTTTGCTGGTTGGCGTTGTGCTCGGCCTGGCGGGCGCCGCTTTCGCGGTGGCGCTGCCGCTCGCATCGCAATGGTATCCGCCCGAACATCAGGGCGTCGCGCTGGGCATCGCCGGTGCCGGCAATTCGGGCACGGTGTTGGCGGCATTGTTCGCGCCGGGGCTTGCGATGGTGCTCGGCTGGCGAAATGTCATCGGCCTCGCGGC
The DNA here is from genome assembly GCA_030041335.1 of Alphaproteobacteria bacterium. Taxonomy (GTDB): domain Bacteria; phylum Pseudomonadota; class Alphaproteobacteria; order ATCC43930; family CGMCC-115725; genus JAATGI01. Next base: position 13,011 of record JASHOB010000189.1, read on the forward strand.
CGTTCCTCTCACGCTGGTCCTCATCTGCTTCATCGCCAACGCGCGCAACGGTCCTACCGCGCCGCGGCGCAAGTCCTGGCTCGATTACTTCGCAGTGCTGCGATTCGCCGATTGCTGGTGGTTCATGTTTCTCTATGGCGTCACCTTTGGCGGCTTCGTCGGGCTGTCATCTTCGCTAACCATCTACTTCAATGATCAATATGGTCTGACACCGGTTGTTGCCGGCTATTTCACCGCCGCCTGCGTCTTCATCGGATCGCTGATGCGGCCGGTCGGCGGGGCGCTGGCCGATCGTACCGGCGGCGTTCGCGCGCTCACCTATGTCTATAGCATCGCAGCGGCGTGCTTTGCCGTCATCGGCTTGCATTTGCCCCAGGCTTGGATGGCGCTCGTCGCATTCATCACCGGCATGCTGGCGCTCGGCATCGGCAACGGTTCGGTATTTCAGCTCGTGCCGCAACGCTTCGCCCGCGAGATCGGCGTGGTGACCGGCATCGTCGGTTCCGCCGGCGGCCTCGGTGGCTTCGTTTTGGCCGCGGGCCTCGGTTATTCGAAGCATCTGACAGGCACTTATCAGTCCGGCTTTGTCGTCTTCGCGCTGCTTGCGGTATTGGCTCTGACAGGGCTGTCCACGATCAAACGGCGCTGGCGCGCCATGTCGCGTACCGCTGCAGCGCCAGGGGCGGCACGGGTTTGAGCGCTGCCATGAATGGGATCAGCCCGTCCCGCGAGCATCTCGTCGTCGTTGGCAACGGGATGGCCGGCATGCGCACTGTCGAAGAGCTGAAAGCGCGCGCGCCATCGCGTTACCGCATCACCGTGTTCGGAGCCGAGCCGTACGCGAACTACAACCGCATCGCACTGTCCGCGGTGCTTGCCGGCGACAAATCGCTTGATGACATCGTCATCAACCCGCGCGCCTGGTACGAGGAGAACGGCCTCGATCTGATCGCCGGCGACCCGGTGTTGAAGCTCGATCCGGTAACCAAGACGGTGACCTCCGTTGGCGGTCGCGTCGCTCGCTACGACAGGCTTCTGCTTGCGGTTGGTTCGAAGCCGATTGCACCGCCAATCCCGGGGGTAAACTTGCCCGGCGTCAGGGCGTTCCGCGATATCGCCGATGTCGAGGCGATGATCGATGCCGCGACCCATAGAAAACGCGCGGTAGTGATCGGCGGCGGCTTGCTGGGTCTCGAGGCGGCATGGGGCCTGAAACGGCGCGGCATGTCGGTCGCGGTGGTGCATTTGATGACGACCCTGATGGAACGTCAACTCGACGAGCCGGCGGCACATTTGCTGCAACACGAGCTCGACAGCCGCGGGATCGCCTTTTTCACCAACGGGCAGACAGAGGAAATTTACGGCACCGACCGCGTCGAGGGCGTACGCCTGGCGGATGGGCGCGAGGTGCCGGCCGATTTCGTGGTGCTCGCTATCGGCGTTCGGCCGAACGTCGCTTTGGCGAAGCAAGCCGGGCTTAACATCAATCGCGGCATTGTGGTCGGCGACGATATGCGCACCAGCGACCCGGCCGTCTACGCCGTCGGCGAGTGCATCGAGCATAATGGCCAGACGTTCGGCCTCGTGGCGCCGCTGTGGGAACAGGCCAAGGTATGCGCCGCCCGTCTGGCCGGCGACGCGGCCGCCGTCTATGTGCCACAGCCGGTCTTCACCAGCCTCAAGATCACCGGTATCGACGTGTTTTCCGCCGGCGCATTGACGGCAGCCGACGCCGATGACGACGAGATCACGCTGCACGACGCCAAACGCGGCAAATACAAGAAACTCGTGATGCGCGGCGACCGCGTCATCGGCGCTGTCCTCTATGGCGATGTCGCCGATGGCACCTGGTACCTCCAGCTCATGCGCCATAGCAACGATATCGCCATGATCCGTGACCGGTTGATCTTTGGCCGCGCCTTCGCCGAACAGGCGTTGGGCCGCAACGAAGCAGAGATGGATGTCGCCGTCATGCCAGAGAGCGAACAAGTTTGCGGTTGCAACGGTGTCAACCAGGGCAAAATCCGCGCGACAATCGCCGCCAAACATCTGACGACGCTCGACCAGGTGCGCGCCCACACCAAGGCCTCGGCGTCATGTGGGCAATGTACTCCGATCGTGCGGGCGATTCTGGCGCAAACGGTCGGCGGCGCCGCCCCAGCCGAGAAAGCGGCCGCAATGTGCGGCTGCACCGAATTCGGCCACGATGAAGTGCGCAAGGCGATCGTCGCGCGTGGTCTGAGAACGCAGGCGGATGCGCGGCGCGAACTCGGCTGGAAAAACGCCGATGGTTGCCAGAAATGCCGGCCGGCGCTGAACTATTACCTGCTGTGCGCTTGGCCCGGCGAATATCGCGACGATTCGCGTTCGCGTTTCGTCAATGAACGCGTCCACGCCAACATTCAGAAGGATGGCACCTATTCGGTCGTGCCGCGCATGTGGGGTGGCGTTACCACGCCGCGCGAGCTGCGTGCCATCGCCGACGCCGCGGAAAAGCACGGCATCCCGACCGTGAAAGTCACAGGCGGGCAGCGCATTGACATGCTCGGCGCGCGCAAGGACCAGCTGCCGGGGATCTGGGCAGACCTTAACCAGGCAGGCCTGGTCTCGGGCCACGCCTATGGCAAGGCCCTGCGAACCGTGAAGACCTGCGTCGGCAGCGAATGGTGCCGGTTCGGAACGCAGGATTCGACCGGGTTGGGCATCAAGATCGAGAAAATGTGCTGGGGCTCCTACACGCCGCACAAGGTGAAGCTCGCCGTGTCGGGATGCCCGCGCAACTGCGCCGAGGCCACGATCAAGGATCTGGGCGTGGTTTGCATCGAAGCCGGCTACGACATCATGGTCGGCGGCAATGGCGGCGTCACCGTGCGGGTTACCGACAAGCTGGTGCGCGTCACGACCGAAGCCGAGGTCCTCGAATATGTCGGCGCCTTCCTCCAGCTCTACCGTGAGGAGGCGCACTACCTGGAACGGACGGCGCCGTGGATCGAACGGCACGGAATCGAGTATTTGAAACGCCTCTTGGTCGACGATGCCGAGAACCGGCGCGCGCTATACGCGCGGTTCCTCTATTCGCAACGGTTCTGGCAAACCGATCCCTGGGCCGAGCGCGCCGCCGGCGCCGATGCGCACGAATACGCGGCATTGGAGACGGTCGGTTGAACCATGGGTGCGTTGACGCAACACACTTGGATCGATCTCGGCGCCGCCGGCGACGTTCCCCGCCTCGGGGCCAGGAAGTTCCGGCTCGGCAACGAAACCGTCGCGGTGTTCCGCACCTCGGCCGATGAATATTTCGCGGTGATCGATCGCTGCCCGCATAAGGGCGGGCCGTTGTCGGAAGGCATCGTCTCAGGACGGACCGTAGCCTGTCCGTTGCATGGTTGGGTGATTGCGCTCGACAACGGCCGTGCGGTCGCGCCGGATGAAGGCTGCGCCACGACCTTGCCGCTGCGGCTGGTAAGAGGCCGCCTCCATCTCGGCCTGCGCTGCAAGGGAGCTGCATGATGGACGCGAGCGGCGGCGACCGGATCGCAGGCACGCGGACCACGTGCCCCTATTGCGGCGTCGGCTGCGGCGTAATCGCAAAACGGGACGGGACAATAGTCGGCGATCGCGATCATCCCGCCAATTTCGGCCGGCTATGCTCCAAAGGTGCCGCACTGGCTGAAACCCTCAATGATCGAGGGCGGTTGTGTTACCCGCAAATTGGCGGTCGCCGCACCACATGGAACGAGGTGCTCAACACGATTGCAGCGCGGTTCCGCGAAACGATGCGCGAGCGGGGCGCCGACGCGGTCGCACTCTACATTTCGGGGCAATTTCTGACTGAGGACTATTACGTCGCCAACAAGTTGATGAAAGGGTTTATCGGCTCGGCCAACATCGACACCAATTCACGCTTGTGCATGGCGTCGTCGGTCGCGGGGCACGTGCGGGCCTTCGGCGAGGACATCGTGCCCGGGTGCTACGAGGACATCGACCAAAGCGATCTCGCGATCCTGGTCGGCAGCAATATGGCCTGGTGCCACCCGATCCTGTATCAGCGACTGAGCACGGCACGAAAGCAGCGCGGCACGCGCATTGTCGTCATCGATCCGCGCCGTACGGCGACCTGCGACGTTGCCGATCTGCATCTGGCGTCTCGTCCGGGCACGGATGTCGCGCTGTTCGCCGCTCTGCTCCGCGAAATCGCTGCGCGGGGTGCTGCGGACGAATCTTGGGTGACGCATCATACCCAGGGCTATGCCGCCGCGTTGCGGGCGGCGCGGCAAACGGCGCCGTCGCTGGCCGCGGTCGCCGCGATCTGCGATGTGCCGCTCGATGCGTTGCAAACCTTCTGCGACTGGTTCATCGCGACCGAGCGCGTAGTGACGTTTTATTCGCAAGGCGTCAACCAGTCGGCGGCCGGCACCGACAAAGTCAATGCCATCCTCAACTGCCATCTCGCGACCGGGCGGATCGGGCGGCCCGGCATGGGGCCCTTTTCGCTGACGGGTCAGCCCAACGCCATGGGCGGACGCGAGGTCGGCGGGCTAGCCAATCAACTGGCCGCCCATATCGATTTCAACAATCCCACCGAAATCGACCGTGTGCGTCGTTTTTGGCAAGCGCCAGGGATCACGACGCAGCCGGGATTGAAGGCGGTCGATTTGTTCGACGCCGTCCGCGACGGCCGGATCACGGCGCTGTGGATCATGGGCACCAACCCCGCCGCCAGCATGCCACGCGCCGGCCGCGTGCGCGAAGCGCTTGCCACCTGCCCATTCGTCGTCGTCTCTGATTGCTGGCCTACCGATACGACGCGGTTTGCCGATGTCGTCTTGCCGGCGGCGAGCTGGGGCGAGAAAGACGGCACCGTCACCAATTCCGAGCGGTGCATTTCGCGGCAGCGCGCATTTCGTCCGGCGCCCGGCGATGCGCGGCCGGACTGGTGGATGCTCGCCGCGGTGGCGAAGAGGATGGGATGGCGCGCGGCGTTCGACTATGCCGACGCGGCCGCAATCTTTCGCGAGCACGCGGCGCTGTCGACGTTCGAGAACAACGGCGAGCGGCTCTTCGAGCTCGGTCCGTTCAGCGGGCTTTCCCGCCGCGATTATGACGTCCTCATGCCGAGGCAATGGGGCGCAAGACGCTTTTTCGGCAACGGCGTTTTCCCGACGGGTGATGGCCGGGCGCGGTTCGTCTCAACACTCTACCGCCCGGTCGCGGCTCCGCCCTCACCGACGCGGCCGTTTCTCCTCAATACCGGTCGCGTCCGCGATCAATGGCACACCATGACCCGCACGGGCCGCGTGGCGCGGCTGATGCAGCACACCCCTGAGCCCCTTCTGGACATCCACCCCGACGACGCCGCCAATCTTAACCTCGGCAACGGCGATTTGGCGCGGATCGCAAGCGATGACGGCAACATCGTGCTTCGCGTTCGCATAGCGCCGGGGATGCGGCGTGGCGAGCTGTTCGCGCCGATGCACTGGACGGATGCCCATGCCTCGAGCGGACCGGTCGATCGTCTGATCGGCGGCGCAGTCGATCCGATCTCGGGCCAGCCCGAGCTGAAGTCAGCGGCGGTGAGCTTGACGCCCCTGCCCACATTGTGGCGCGGGTTTCTTCTACACCGGCGCACCATTCAGCCGCGAGGCAACAAATTCTACTGGGCGCGATTGCCGCTGGAATCCGGCGAGGCCTGCGAATTGGCAGGGTGGTCGCACCTCCCCGAGGGAGAGGAATCGGAGATCTGGGTGCGGAGCCTGCTCGGCGCGCCAGCGGAAGCAGAGCTGGTGATCTATGCCGATCCGCGTCGCGGCACGTTTCGCTACGCAAGTTTGGCCGACGGACGGCTCGAGGCGTGTCTCTTTATGGCGAGGAACGCCGAAGCCTTGCCGTCGCGCGACGCGTTAATCGCGACGCTGGGTTCCAGGATCAGCGACGACAAACGTTCCCATCTGCTTGCGGGCGCGGGGCCACCAAGAAAAGCGGCGCCCGGACCGCTCCTCTGCTCCTGTTTCCAAATTGGTGTGGCGACTCTGCAACAAGCTATTCGCGAGCGAGAACTCAAGACGGTCGAAGCGATCGGCGGGGCGCTGCGCGCGGGTACCAATTGCGGATCATGCATTCCGGAGATGACGCGTGTCCTGCGCGAGAGCGCGCGAACAGGGCAATGACAAGATGCACTGGGAGGCGATGGAAGGCGAGACCTTCAACTTATGGAGATGCCGATGACGCCTGCCCAGATCGACGAAGTGAAGCGGTCCTTCACGCTGGTCGCGCCAATAGCGGATCAGGCCGGGATATTGTTCTACACACGCCTCTTTGAGATCGATCCGTCGTTGCGGCCGCTGTTCAAGGGCGACATCGAAGTTCAGAGCAAAAAGTTGATGCAACTGATCGCCGTTACCGTGAACGGCCTCGACAGACTTGAGACGATCGTGCCGACGGTTCAGGCGCTCGGGGCGCGGCACGCTGGCTACGGGGTGACGGACGAACATTACGACACAGTGGCCGCCGCGCTGCTGTGGACCTTGGAGCAAGGGCTCGGCACCGCCTTCACCCCCGCGGCGCGCGAGGCCTGGACGGCGGCCTATCTGTTGCTCGCGGGGGCGATGAAAGCCGCCGCTCGCGAACCGTCACCGGTTTCCTAGCTGCACAGAGGATAAGACCATGTTTCTTGACACGGTCGACCGCATGGCCGACACCGCCGCCGCCAAATCCGCCTTCCTGAAGCGTAACGCCGGTGGTTTCTTCGTCTCGTCCATGATGGCCGGAGCATTCGTCGGCCTGGGCATCATCCTGATCTTCTGCGTCGGATCCGATGTCGACCCCGCCTATCGCGCGCTGGTGATGGGTTGCTCCTTTGGTATCGCGCTGACGCTGGTGATCTTCGCCGGGTCCGATCTCTTCACCGGCCATACCATGTTTATGACCCACGGCGTGCTGCGGCGAAAAATTGCGCTCGGCGATCTCGCGGCGGCATGGCTGGTGTCGTGGATCGGCAATCTTGCCGGCTGCGTTGCTCTGGCGGCAGTCTTCGCATGGGGCGGCGGCGGTGCGATGCTGCACTCGAAAAGTCAATTCCTGATGACGGTTGCAGTCACAAAGATGAACGCGCCGGTGCTATCGCTTCTGGCACGCGCAATACTGTGCAATTGGCTGGTCTGCCTGGCGATCTGGACGTCGGCACGAACCACGAGCGACACCGCCAAGTGTATCCTGATCTTCTGGTGCCTGTTTGGCTTCATCGGCAGCGGTTACGAGCACTCCGTCGCCAACATGACGCTGCTACTGATTGCGCTCCTTGGCAATCACCCCGACGCGGTGAGCTGGGGCGGTCTCGCTTACAATCTGTTCTGGGTAACGGTCGGAAATATCGTCGCCGGCGCGGGCATCATGGGGATCGGCTACTGGTACATATCGCGGCCTGCGCCGGCTTCAGCCTCGCCTATTCGAGCGGCAGCACTCGACGCGACCGACTGATGCCTGCGCATTTTTGCCTAGCGCTCCCTCGGGAACTTGGGCCGCTGATTTAGGTATCCAGATTGCCGAGGTTTGATCGCCATAAGGCGGCTGAATTTCCCCTGCCAAAGCGCACGTTCCCACCCAGGCGCAGACAATGGCGTCGATTACGTCTTCCCTTGCCTTCAGCTGCCTTCGCGTCGCGTACTCCGGCAAAGGCCGCAGACTACGTTTGACCCCATGAATTTCGCGATCGAGCGCATCTATTATCCTTTGCCATTGTGCAAGGAGACGTTGGAGCGCAACCGCGGCGGGGAGGTTCTCCCTTTTCCAATAGCTTTTGATCTTCGCAATTTTGTACGGCAGGCGACACACCGCGCCGGTGAGTTCAACGATCGCCGGGTGTGGGTAGACCTCGATTATTCCTCGTTGCACCGGAGCACGCGTGAGCAGCGGATACCCTTCGCGGAGAAAACCTTCTGTTATCAATTTGCCGATCGTCCCTGGTCGGTTGGCATCGGGACTAAGGGTCCCGCATTTTCGAGCGCTGTACGCACGAGAGACGGCATTATCGGCATTACGCCGACCGTCGACGGGCACGTTTGCGACGGGAATGTCGACTGCGATTATTTCAACCGGACGGTTGGACAGCTCGCCTGCAGCGATCAGCAGCTTGGAAGCGTCTGGTGCACAGCCGCTAGGCCTGTCGGGTGGATCTTCATCGGCGCCACGCGCAATGATATGTTGATAAGACGGCTCCGCCGTCACCAAATGCCAACCGCTCGCGTCTTCCGCAACCAGCGCAACACCGCTTGGCTCTTTGGATGTCCACGCGGCATCAATGCCAAGGACTGCTCTCAACGCTGAATGTCCCGGACCATTGCCGCCTCATGCTTCGAGAACGTGGCGACTACATTTAGCGGCAGTTAGACCTTATGACTGGCATTAACGTGCCATTCACCGAGATTGATCTACTCATTCGCCATTCGTTGAACGAGGTTTTCAAGCCGCAGCCGCATTTGAGCAGCAGGAAAGTGGCCGCTCCCCCCATGTCCCGCAAAGACCCACTCGAATGAATAATCGAGCAATCGGCGCAGCGATTTGATTTGTTCCGGCCATGAGTACCAACACGCGTCCCGGAATGCAGTGAGGTCGCCGTCGCGATGGCTGACGGCAAGTGAATCGCCTGTGAATGCTGCGCGGTCACCGTACAGATAGACCACGCTTCCTTTGGTATGGCCTGGTACAGGTACCGCCAGCAAGTCTTCCGCGATCGCCGTAGGTTCTCGACCTTTGATCGTGTTGTCGGCGAAGCGGGCAGCGGCCTTGTCCCACTCGTGGATCCAGACATGCGCGCCGAAATGCCTCGCATAACGGTCCGCATCGGCGACATCGTCGCGATGGCTCAACAGGATGTTCGAAAGGCCGCCCCAGGCTTCGAGTTTGGCGACCAGGTTTGACGTCCAGCGCGGCGAATCGACCATGAAATTGTCCGCCTGCCGGCGGATCAGATACGAATGGGCGCCGAACGAGCCGCGCGCGTTGTAGCCTAGGCGATAAATGCCCGAGGTAAGTTCCTGAGGGAAGAGACCATCAGGTGTCGCCTGCTTGGTGGCGGTATGGATGGACGCCGTCGGGCAAAGCAAGCGCGCACGCCACGCCATCTTCAGCTCTTCTTCCGTCTGCGGCTGACGCGCGAAGACCGACTGCCCGTCCCGCGCGACAATCAAACCGGGCGCCACTTCTCGAGCCGCCGCACAGTCGATGCAGCTCGTGTCCACGAACCAGTCGCCGGGCACATTCAATTCATGTCGGGTCGCCATCACCGATCACCCTCAGCCGCATAACTGTACCATATTCCTCCACCTTTGCCGGCGCGATTGCGCTTGTATTGTCGGTCACCACGTTCCGCCAAAGACGCTGGTGTCATTGGCGCCGTTCTCAAGAACGGCGTTGCCGCGGCAGGGCCAGCCAACTTCCGGACGCGGCCGCCTTCGCCGGGACCAACTTCGCCGACACGGCCGAGCGGTAGCCTCCCGTCCGGCGGGCGACCAGGGTTTGCAAAACGGGATGGCAGCGAGCGGGCGTGATCCGAGGATTGGTTAGGGTCAGATCGAAATCGCACACCGGCAGCATGAAACTTGCGCTGATTGTTATCGGAATATTGCGCCCGAACAGGCTGCGATGTGGAGGATGACATGACGAATAAGGGATCCATTGCCGGCAAGGTGGCGATCGTAACTGGCGCGGGACGCGGACTCGGTCGCGCGATGGCAGTGGGACTGGCCCGTGCCGGCGTGAACGTGATCGCGACAGCGGCTCGACAAAGCGATGAAATCGAAGACGTCGCAGCCGCAGGTGCGTCTCCGCCCCGCGGCGGGCAATCGTTCCTGTGGTCGCCGACGTGACGAAGGGTGGCGGCCGAACGTACCGTCGGGGTCGCCCTTGAACGCTTCGGACGTCTTGACATTATGGTCAACACCGCGGGACTCGGTATGAAATATGTCAGCGCCCATTTTATGACCGAGCCGCCGCGTTTCTGGGAGGTTGACCCCGCAACATGGCGGATGGTCATCGACACTAACGTCACCGGGCCTTTTCTCATGGCGCGCGCGGCAGTGCCGCATTTGCTCCGGCCGGATGGGGGTCGTCTGGTAAATATTTCAATGAATCACGCGACAATGCGACGGCCGGGCTTTTCGCCCTATGGGCCTTCGAAAGCAGCGCTTGAATCCGAGACCGTGATATGGGCCGGGGATTTGGTTGCCACTGGCATCACCGTCAACGCCCTTTTGCCGGGCGGCGCCACCGCAACGGGCAAGAACCGTGCCGAGCGCGGTACCCACATCATCAACATGGGAAGCGCGCCCCGCTAATCCACAAGTAGATGGCCGACTTGGCACCGGTCTCCTCTGTTGTGCATTTGCAAAATCGGTGTTAGCAAGTGACCGTTTCCAATGCGGAATATTTGATGGCGGAACGGCCCGCAAATCGCGGCGAAGTGGGGGGCTAAGAGATGCCTGAAGACACTGGGGACCGCACTCGAACGCCCGCATCAACGACGAAGGGGATTTGAGTTAACCTAAGGGACGAACACGATGGCGACAACGGCTATAAAGGTCGAGACAGTAACCTTGAAGCATCTCGCCGCGCAGCTTGCGGAAGAGCACGAGCTTCCGAAGAAGCAGGCTGAGGCGATCTTGAATGACATGGTCGGCCTCATCACGAAGCACCTGAAGAAGGGAGCGCGAATCCGGGTTCCCGGCCTTGGCATTCTGCTGGTGCGCAAGCGCGCGGCGCGCATGGGCCGCAATCCTGCCACCGGCGAAGCAATCAAAATAAAGGCGAGCAAGAAGGTGGCGTTTCGGCCTGCCAAGGAACTCAAGGAAGCGGTCTGAGGCAAGCGCGGCGAACCGGCGCGGCAACCGCGGAAATAGCCGATGCTTGCCGGGCGCGACGCATTTAGGGTCTGGTGCCGCTGTTGCTAATTTGGTCAGTTCCGATGGCAGCGGCAACCGCGACAGTGAGCATTATCGCCAATGCCCCTTTTTTTGAGCATCAGGTGATGCCAGAACGTCGGTTTGCCGTTCTTTGCCGTTTTCTAGCGACACGCCGATAAATCGGTTCACGCCACCCGGTTGCGGAATCTTGATGCGTCAAATCGACACTTCTCCATTGCGGCAGCGGGACACAAATCGGAGGGGTCTCGCGGACTCGAGCGGCTTCCGATCGAGGTCGACGTTAGCCTCGGGCGAGTTAGGAACCGCACGCCGACCGCAACCGCATTGGCGTCAGTGACCGGGAATTCGAACGCCTCCGCGAACCGGTTGATGATATTGAACGCAAAGCCAATCGCGCGCGCGTCCTCGATCTGCGTGCGGGAGGCCCCGGCGGCTAACAGCATGCGCATATCATCATCGGCATCGACGTGGTGCGCCTGAGCGAGCTTCGTCAGCATCGACAAGGTTAGGCGTAGTGGCTGAGCGATCGGCGCTACATCCGGATTGGCAAGGATCGCGGCAGCGCGCGCCTCATCATGGTACGCAAGCGCAGCCACGGCGCTGGGCGCAGCGACGTAATAGCGGCAGGCGTTCGCCTGCGAGATGACAGCGGCCATGGGCTCGCGGTCGGCGACCAGACAGAGAGGCCGCGCATCGCACGCTGTGCCAACGCTGACATTGGTTTCCCGAAAAAACCCGCGCAGTATGTCAACGCCTTTAGGATTCCGGGACCGGCGGGCGCGAAGCAAGGGCGATGAAGCGGAACAGGGCTCGCTGCCTCGCTGGTGATGGTGCTTACCCCATGGGTGCCGGCAATGGTGCTGGTCATGCTGAGCTTTTTGTTGATTGGCGCGGGCCCGGTCTTATGGGTTATCAGTTCGACCACCTTGCGCCAGGTGGTAACCCCTGCGGCCATGCTTGGGCGCGTATCGGCTTTGATCACCACAGCCACAGTCGGAGCGAGGCAACTCGGATCCGCAATTGCCGCTTTGGCGGCGGCGTATGGACCGAATGCCTGTATCTTCCTGGCTGCGGGCTTCGTGCTGCAGCTAACGATCATTGCATCCTCGGCTACAGCGAAGCTCGTGGGTTCTGCCGCCGGCAACGATGCAAGCCAGTTGACACGGCAAATTCGCAGCCAGGTCGGGTCCCCGGTGATAGCAAAGATCGAAAGGCCGTGACGCCTTCGTCTCGGAGGCTTGCCCGCGAGACGCCGCTTGCTTGACAAGCGCCGGTCGGTTCTGTTCTCTTTATGTTCCCAACACGAGCACCGGCATGGAAGCCACGGTTCTCCACGCAGACTTGGACGCGTTTTATGCGTCGGTCGAGCAGATGCTCGACCCGTCGCTGCATGGAAAGCCCATGGTCGTCGGTGGCGGGGTTGTGCTTGCGGCCTCCTACGAAGCCAAGGCCTTCGGGGTTCTGAGCGGCATGTCAGGCTGGCGTGCCCGTCAACTGTGCCCGCAACTCATCTTTGTCGCCGGGCATTTCAAGGAGTACCAGCGGCTGGGAGATGCAGCGATCAAGATCGTCGGTGATTTTACGCCCCTCGTCGAACGGGTTTCCATCGACGAGGCCTTCGCCGATGTGGCCGGCTGCACACATCTTTTTGGACCGCCGGCCGAAATTGCCAGAACGATCCGGCGCCGTGTGCGGGCGGAGATTGGCCTGCCGATCTCGGTCGGCGTGGCGCGCACAAAGCACCTGGCGAAGATTGCCTCCCAGGTGGCAAAGCCGGATGGGCTGGTGGTCGTCGATCCCGAGACCGAACTCGAATTCCTTCACGACCTGCCCGTCGAGTTGATGTGGGGTGTGGGCCCTGTCACCAAGGCAAGGTTGGCCGAGTGTGGGGTCACGACCATTGGGCAGTTGGCACGGACACCGGGATGGTCGCTTGAGCAGTTGCTCGGTCCCGCCGCGGGAGAAAAGCTTGCAGCGCTCGCGTGGAATCGCGACCCACGGGAAGTCAAGACATTTCGCCGGGCGCGATCGGCCGGAGCCCAGTCGGCCCTCGGCAAGAAACCTGCCGAAGAACGTGTCTTTCGACCCGCGCTATGGCATCTCGCGGACAGAATCGGCGCCCGGCTCCGAGCGAAATCGCTCTCCGGTCGGACAGTAACCGTTCGCGTGCGCTTTGCGGATCTCCGCTCTGTTACACGCTCAGTGACGCTCGCTGCAGCGGTCTCGGCGACGGCAACTCTTGCCGAAATTGCCGAAGACCTTGTGCGCGCGGTCCTCGCGCATCACCCCGATGAACGCAAAATCTCGCTCCTAGCGATCTCGGTTTCGCACCTCAAGAGGGTGTCGGAAGTGCAGCTGGAATTGCCGCTAGGGCTTAAAGACGAGGGACGCAGGCCCGGCAGCAAGAAAGGCATGGCGCGTGGGGCGGCGGATGACGCTGTTGACCGCATCCGCGAGCGTTTCGGATGGCACGCCGTCGGATACGGGGCCGTTGCGTTGGGAACCGCCCATTCCGTTCCGGACGAGTTTCGCGTGCTGGCCCAGCAGGAGCTGTAACAGGTGCTACCCGGCAGCGGCTGTTCCCTGTACCCCATTCTCGATTCTCTCCGCCCGTTGAACGCTGAATCCACCACCGGACCGATATCAGTCAGATCTCAGGCACAAGCAAGCGCATTCGGCCGGTCAGGGTTGAACGTCAAAGGGTCAAAGTCGACACCAAACCCCTGGGGCGCGGCGCGCAGGCGCAAAACGGGCTTGCCCGGCTACCGTCCTTTCATTGCGGTGGCACCAATCATCTCAAAAGCCACTCCGGGTTTGACGTTCCGAGATTTCGAGCAGGCAGTTCCCACCGCAGCGGTGTGCCGCTGACAGCGAAAGGTGCCGCGATCCGCCGAGCCGGGCCCCAATCCGTCTGCTCGATAGCTGGCATGAGATCAGAGTCTGTTTCGGGAGCAAGCGGCGCATCGGTAACTTGGCGTTCGTGATCGATCAGCAGTTTGGCAGCACGCGCAAGCGACAAACGCGCTTCTGTTCCGGTGCCATTTTCCAATCGTCTTGTCACCCCGCGGATCGCGGCGGCGGCCATCAGATAGCCGGTCGCGTGATCGAGAGCCTGAACTGGCAGGGGCAGAGGCTTTGCCTTATGCACCAGCCGCATGCCGCGATCGGCAATCCCTGTGCTCATCTGCACCAGGCTGTCGAAGCCGCGGCGTCCGGCCCAGGGTCCCGACCAGCCATAGGCGTCGAGACTGACGTCCACTAATCCCGGCGCCAGCTTGCGGCGCGCCGCGGCGTCGAATCCAAGGCCCTCAAGCGCTCCGGGGCGATAACCATGGATAAGAATATCCGCGCCGGCGAGGAGCCGCTCGAAGACGGCGCGGTCATGCGGCGTGCGCAGATCGAGGCGCGCGCAACGCTTTCCCAGCGTCACTTCCGGCGCCACGCCGGGTTCGTCCCAATCGGGGGGATCGATGCGCAGGACATCGGCACCGAAACCCGCTAGAAATCGGCTTGCCACGGGTCCCGCCAATACGCGGGTCAAGTCCAGCACGCGAATTCCAGCCAGCGGGCGTGCCGGCAACACTCGCCAACTTGGCACTCCTCCCGGTGCCGTCGTAACCCAGCGGACCAGGGGTTCCGCCGCGACCGCGCGACCTTGGGGATGCTCCTGCCACTCGCCGACCGAGCGCATCTCTGCCGCGCATCCGCCGGCTTCGACCACGGCGTTTTCAAGAGTAGCCTTCGGCCAGCGGGCGACCGCGCGCGCTATGGCATCACGATCGCTGCGCGCTTCGAGAACGCGTTCCACTGCAGCGCGATGATGCGGCGCGTTGGTGTGGAGCCGGATCCAGCCGTCGCGCGTTGGGTAGTCGCCTGCGATGGGGTCCCATGGCGCCGGCAGCTTCCATCCTATCGGGCGGATCGAGGTCCAGAACCAGATTGATGCTAACCGGCGATCCACTGTGACGGGCGGGCGGCTGGTACCTGTCTTTCCTGCGAACTCGGCAATCGACAAGGCCGCCGTCGCCACCGCGGCGCTCGCGAAGTCGGAGACTGGAAAAGCGGATGCCAACCCGCCCGATCCGGCGAAGGCCAATTGGTCTGCAATGTGTGCCTCGCCGCCGACTGCAGACCAGGCAAGTTCCGTAAGGGCACGAGACAGTTCCGTCATATTGGTCTCTCCACTCCGATCGCGCTCATCCGGTATTGGCCGCGCAAGACTGACGGCGATGTTTAAACCGACAGCGCCGAAAAGCTTTCACTTCAATTTGTCAGTGCTAGAATTGACGTCAATCTTGATTGAAATCGTCAACATAGGGGGCTGCATGGCGTGGCTGAAGGCGGCGGAGGCGTTGGCGGCCCTCGAGGTCTTGCCTCAGACCCTTTACGCCAATGTGACCCGGGGACGCATCCGCGCGAAGCCGGACCCGAAGGACCCGCGCAGGAGCCTCTACAACAGCGATGACGTCAACCGTCTCGCTTCCCGACGACGTGGCCGCCGGCCGGTCGCGACGATCGCTGCCGAGGCGATCGAATGGGGCGATCCCGTGCTCGCTTCAGGAGTCTCGACGGTGTTCGCTGGCCGCCTGTGGTACCGAGGGCATGATGCGGTCACGCTTGCGGATGCCGCAACCCTCGAGGAAATCGCTGCCCTGATTTGGGAAGCCCGCGACGTTCGTTTCACACGTGCGCGCAATAGCTCGCCAATGCCCAACGAGCGCAATGCTTCGCCGCTGCGGGCGGCCCTGGACGTGCTTTCGGCGCGCGCCAATGCGGACCCTCCTGCATTGGGGCGTTCGCGCGGCATTCTCGTAGCAGAAGCGGCGGGTCTTGTTGACGAGTTGGCTTTGGCCATGATTGGTACCCGGAGCCCAGGAGGAATGGCGTTACACAGGCGTCTCGCCCTGGCCTGGCGAGCCCCCAAAGCCGAAGACGTTCTGCGGCGGGCAATCGTACTGCTCGCTGATCACGAGCTGAACGCTTCTACGTTCGCTGCTCGTGTCGCAGCCTCAACGGGAGCGCCGCTGGCGGCCGGCCTGTTGGCCGGCGCGGCTACACTGGTCGGTCCCCGTCACGGCGGCGCGGCGGCGGGCGTTAATCTTTTGATCGAGGCTGCGCGCCGGAAGGGTGTGGAGAACGCGGTGCGCGATTGGCTGGTTCAGGGAAATTCGCTCCCTGGGTTCGGCCACCCGCTCTATGCCCAGGGAGATCCGCGAGCCGTCGGTCTACTGGCGCATTTTCGGCCGCGGCCGATATACGCCGAGTTAGGCGCCGCAGTGGAAGCTCTGACGGGCGAGCAGCCGAACATCGACTTTGCGATTGCAGCCATGGCCGACTCCTGCAAATTGCCTTCGAGCGCGCCGTTGACGATTTTCGCGCTTGCTCGCTCGGTGGGATGGATCGCCCATATTCTGGAGCAGCTGGCGACGGGACGTCTTATCCGTCCTCGGGCGCGCTATATCGGCCCGCCGCTCGTGCAATAGGGTTGCCCAAGTCCCGACTCCCGGAGCGCAACAGAGTCGGATTGGCTCGCACCCGTGCCGGTACGGAATTTTCAAAAACCCGTCGCATGCGCATGCAATTCAATCACGAAAGACCACGAAGGCCGAGCCTCGAGCCGGCCGCGCCGACGCAGCGCCTCATCGCCATTCGTCGATGAGAAAGGTCGGTTTCCCGTGGTTCGGCGTGCCCGGCCCGCGTCCAAGATAACGGCCACCGAACATCTTGAAGGCGGCCTGCGTGCTGCCGCCGGTAACGACAATGTTGATGTCGTCCGGTGTGAATAGGCTGACAGGTTCGTCCGGCGCCGCTTTCAAGCGGCTGGCATACGGTTCGATCCCGGCGACAGCGTGGGGATGGATGAGCGTTTGCATCGCGAAATCGTCCCAGTAATCGCGGGCAGGCAATTTCGCATGCTCGACGCACCACTCGATCAGAGAGCGCTTGGTGAAGCCGAGCTCAGCGAAGCCGTGCGCGACCAGTGGATCCATGACGATCAGCGGTGGCAAGTATTGCTCCAACGCGGTCAGGCAGCGGACGAACTTGGCCTGCCAAGTTTCGCGCGGCCCATATCCCGATTGCGTGTACCAGCCGCCGAAGAAAATGCTCACGGTGCTGTCGGTCGCCTTGAAGCCCTCATCGACATGGAACGGCGCCCACGGGCTGCGTTCCTCCGCCTCTGCAAAACAGAATGTATAAGCGAGCGGATTGCCGAGCGATCCCATATAGGTTTCGCCTGGCACGGAGCCGCCCTGCAAATTCTGACTAAGGAGGCCGAAGGCGCGGCCGATCGTCGTATTAGCCTGATTGTAGGGTCCAAGCGCACCGGTTCCGTCGTTCATCCCGATCTCTTCACGAATCGGCCCGTTGACGATCGCGATGGTCGCAAACGAGGTAGTGCTGCTCGATCGGGCGGTGATGCCGCTCGACGCCATGGCGAGAATGATGGGGAAGTATTCGGGGCGGGCGCCCGCCATCACGGCATTGACCGCAACCTTCTCGACGTTGAACTCCCAGAACTCGCGGAACGCGGTCGGGCGCAAC
This sequence comes from Alphaproteobacteria bacterium, assembly GCA_030041335.1. Lineage (GTDB taxonomy): Bacteria > Pseudomonadota > Alphaproteobacteria > ATCC43930 > CGMCC-115725 > JAATGI01. The sequence continues at coordinate 30,470 of JASHOB010000189.1, forward strand.
CGGCCAACGATCCTGTCTCGCGGCTGCCGGGTTCCCTTGAGCATCCGCTCGACGCGTTCTTCAGTCGGGAGCACGATTGGCAAAAAATCGGTCCAGCGGTTGCGGATGAAGAGCTCGTGCAGATTCTCCTCGGTGTCCGGCTCCAACAGGCGCGGCGTCGCGCGCTCAAAAGTTGCGCCCTTGAAATCGTCATCGCTGAGCGGCTCGGTCAGGGCCTCAATGACGCCCTGCATGAAGGGGCGCTGAGCGACCGGGTCATTGCCTTCGATGTAGCCGCGCAAGCCCTCGGCGGGAACGCCGACGACGGGCTGCGGCACGAAAACGTTGCGAAGGGTTGGCCGGCCCTCGGCAAGCGCCGTGGCCTTCGCCAAACGTGCGAACACTTGGCTATGAACGGGGACGGTTGGTACTCCCGCTTCCTCCAGCTTTGAGGCCAACCCCACGACCGTGGGGCAGCAGGTACTTCATAAACCGACGCCGAGAATGGCGCCCTGCCCCTCTGCGGCGACGGTGGCACGCATCTCGGGATCGTCGACCCAACTCTCGCGCGGTCGAATGACGCGCGTCGTCACGGACGGCAGATGTACGGCGAACCACTGCCGCATCTCCTCGATGAACACGTCCGTGTTATCGAACAAGCAATCGACCAGGAAGATGATCTTGCCGTCGAGGCGGTCGAGCCGGGGCGCGAGGCGTTTGCCGACGACTTTGGGAGGAAACCCGCGGGGATCATGAACCGCAATATTCCCGGCCACTGCAGCCTCCTTAGCGGCCGCGGCGATCGACCACGGCGCCAATCCGCATCATCGCCATTATAGGGTTGAGCAACGTCATTTCAATCGCGAGGTCGAAGCGCGCAGAATTTGACATGCCGAGGGGCCGAGCGCCCGTGCCGCTCAGCGACCCACCGGCGGCATCCGCGGCGATGCGGGCGAGCGAATCGTCCTCGAGGTTGAGGTAGCTCCACCTCATCGCTTTGTAGATAATGATATATAAGCTCGAAGACCGAGAGGAACGTATCATTGAGGGGATTTGCGGATGATCATCGATATTCATGGCCATGTCAGCGCGCCGGCGCAGCTCTATGCCTACAAGGCGACCCTGTTGGCGTCGCGCGGTTCGCACGGGCGCGGCGCGCTCAAATTTTCCGACGAACAGCTCAAAGCCGTGCTCAACGGCACCGGCGGCTCCGAGGGGCTTGGTGCGCACTTGCCCCTGCTTGACAAGCACGGAACCGACTTTCAGCTGATCTCGCCGCGGCCGTTTCAAATGATGCACAGCGAGAAGCCGGCCAGGATCGTGCATTGGTTTCATGAAGAGACGCACAACGTCATCCACCGGCACGTCAAACTCTACCCGAAGCGCTTTGCCGGCGTCTGCATGTTGCCCCAGGTCGCGGGCGAGCCGATCGATTCGGCGCTGCCGGAGTTGGTGCGCTGCGTCAAGGAACTGGGCTTCGTCGGTTGCCTAGTGAATTCTGATCCCTACGAGAACGACGGCGGCGGCACGGCGCCGGGTTTAGGCGACCGTTACTGGTATCCGCTCTACGAGAAATTGTGCGAGCTCGACGTGCCCGCAATGTTGCATGGCGCCGGCTCCAAGAACGACCGCGTCAGCTACTCGACCCACTTCATCAACGAAGAGACGCTGTCGGTGGTCCATCTCCTCAATTCGACGGTGTTCAACGATTTCCCGAAACTGAAATTCGTTGTGCCGCACGGCGGCGGCGCGGTGCCGTATCAGTTGGGGCGCTGGGAATCGATGTCGTTGCGCGGCGGGCAGAAGCGCTTTTCCGAACGCCTGCGAAATCTATGGTTCGATTCCGCGCTCTATACCCCCGAGGCGCTCGAACTGCTGATCAAGGTGGCGGGTGCGGATCGCGTTCTGTTCGCGACCGAATGCCCGGGAACCGGTTCGGCGGTCGACCCGCGCACCGGCCGCCAAATGGACGACACCGCCCATTGGATTCAGGATTTCGAATGGCTATCAGCCGCCGACAAGAAGCGCATTTTCGAGGACAACGCACGGCAGCTTTACAAACTGGACAAGGTCCTGGCCGCCGGATAGCGATGTTCCCGATCATTGCGTGATTGTCAGTGTTGGCCGGGGACACGCGGTTGACTCAAGTCATCATTGTCGGCGGCGGTCCGGTCGGCCTGGGACTGGCGATCTCGCTGGGTCAGCGCGGCATTGACTGCGTTCTCATCGAGCGACGCCTCGAGCCGCAACCCATCCCCAAGGGTCAGAACCTGACCCAGCGCACGATGGAGCACTTCTATTTCTGGCATGCGGAAGACGCCTTGCGGCGGGCACGTACCATTCCGCCCGAATACGGTATCGGGGGCCTCACTGCCTATGGAACGCTGCTCAGTGATTATCATTACGACTGGCTCCAGCGCGAACTGGTGCGCGATTATTACTTCACGGCTAACGAGCGATTGCCGCAATACGAGACGGAAGCGGTGCTGCGCGCCCGCGCTGCGCAACTTCCGTCCGTGCGGACCCACTACGGCAGCGTCGTTTGCGACCTGCGCCAAGATGCGTCCGGCGTCACCGTTGAGGTTGAAGGCCCGGACGGCGACCGGCGGCAGACGCTGCGCGCCGACTACGCCGCGGGTTGCGACGGCAGCCATTCCGTGACGCGGCAGGCCGCGGGCCTCACGCAGACGCTCTCGGATCACGACCGACGCATGGTGCTTTTGGTGTTCCGCTCGACCGAGTTACACGAGTTGCTGAAGCGCTACCCAGGCAAATCCTTCTATTGCGTCCTCAATCCCGAGCTCAAGGGCTACTGGCGGTTTTTCGGGCGCGTCGACCTCGGCTCGACCTGGTTCTTTCACGCGCCGGTGCCCGCTGGTACCACCGCGGACAATTTCGATTTTCACGGCCTGTTGCACAAATCGCTGGGCGCGCGGTTCGCAATCGCCATGGAACATGTCGGTTTCTGGGATTTGCGCTTCGCCATCGCCGATAGCTATCGACGCGGCCGGATCTTCGTGGCCGGAGACGCGGCGCATAGCCATCCGCCCTATGGCGGTTACGGCGTCAACACCGGCCTTGAGGACGCGACAAATCTCGGCTGGAAGCTCGCCGCGACGCTCCAGGGCTGGACCGGCCCGGGCCTGCTCGATTCATACGACACCGAGCGGCGACCGGTTTTTGCCTCGACCGCACACGACTTCATCGAAAAGGCGATCCGATCCGACAGGGAATTCCTCGCGGCGTACGATCCGGCGCGGGACCGCGCGGCGTTCGAGGAAAACTGGAACAAGCGCGCTGCGCAGGCCCGGTCCGAGGTCGGCGAGTTCGAACCGAATTACGAAGGCTCGCCGATCGTTTGGGGACCACCGGGCGGCGCTTGCAGCGCGCTCGGCTCGCACAGCCACGCCGCGCGCGCGGGGCATCACCTCGCGCCGCAGCCTCTGTCATCGGGGCGGAATGTCTACGAGGAACTCGGCGACGGCTTCACGCTTCTGGCCTTTGGTGCACCCGACACCGCTGTTGCCGCGTTCGAGGCGGCTGCGCGCGGGTTCGCCTTGCCGTTGAAGACGATCCACGACACGCGCGACGGCGGACGCGAACGGTACGGCGCCACTTTGGTCCTGGTTCGGCCCGATCAGTTCGTCGCGTGGGCCGGGGACAAAGCCGATCCTGATCCAGCCCGCATTCTCCAAAGGATGATCGGATCAGCCAACGTTACATAGGCCCACCCGGTTCGCATTGTTGGCGGCGCTTACCGCAGTGCAGTCCGCCCCGGGGATAGCTGCAGCGATCGCTCGTCAGGTCAAGGTCATCGTTCCAATGGCCCAGCGGGCGCTTCGACCTCGGGCATGCTTCACTCCTGCGCCTGCTTCGCCACGCAGGGCAGTCCTTGGTCCGCGAGCTATTCCTCGATGTCATCCCGGTCCGGCTCATCAGCGCAAGGACAACGGCAATACTGCTTGACTTGCGAGGACCGGCCGCACGCGCTTGCAACTGCGGTCGGATGCTCCAAATGGACTCGATAGATCATGTGAATTGGTGGATTTGCCGCGACGAATCCGAAATTCGTCGTTGGCGTTGACAATGGCTGCGTTGCTAACCACCGGACCGGTCACGATTTCGGCGCATGCGGAAAATTCTCTCGACGCCGCTTGCGCCACAACAAACGCGTCCCGAGCCACCGGCTGGCGGCTCCTCTGCCCTGCACGCGACGACAGACTGTGGCGAAGGCGCGCTTCGGATCTCTCTTGTTGAAGAGATCTGCCAGGAGGTCTAGGGTCTCTGCAGGGGATGGAGTACCCCCCACAACCGCCATTTCGGCTGATGACTCCTGGCCATTTGTTTTGCTGCCAGACCACCGGGCAGCGGCGAGGGGTCATTCGCATGCGGGCTCATTCAACCCAACGTAGTCCGTCGAGATCGCGAAGTAATGCAGGCAGTCCGTTTCGACACCGCTTCGCGAGAAAAGAACCCAAGCTGAATGCACTGCTGGACGACCCGTTAACCCAGCTGATGATGCGGGCGGATGGTGTCGATCACCGTGATCTCGTCGCTGCCGTTAATATCATGGCGAACAAGCTACTGCTTCAGAAAATCAGACAGGCCAGAGAAGCTTCCGACGCGCGCGCGGTAGACGAAGACAAATATCGTCCCGGCGTAGGCGTAATTCTCCTCAACAAGCGAAACGAAATATTCGTTGGCCGCCGCCACGACATAAACCGCAACGTATGGCAGTTGCCGCAGGGTGGTATTGACGATGGAGAAACGCCCGCCCAGGCAGCGTTGCGGGAGCTTAAGGAGGAAGTTGGAACGGACCGGGTAGAAATTGTCGCCGAGAGCAAAGGGTGGTTCTATTACGACTTGCCGAGATCGGTGGCGACACGATCGTGGGGCGGGCGTTGGTACGGCCAACGTCAAAAGTGGTTCGTAATGCGATTAACGGGATCCGAACGGGAGATCGACATCGCGACTTTAAATCCCGAATTTGATCGCTGGCGCTGGATCAAGATCCGCCAACTGCCACAGCTCGCCGTTTCCTTCAAGTGCCAGCTTTACTTGAGCCTGATGGGTGAGTTCGGCGAGCTTGTCGAAGCCTAGCAGAGGGACGGATGCTACGGCCCCTTCGCCGTGACGGATCATGGTCGAACTCCCGCTTGTCGTTAAGGCCTTCGATGAACAGCGGTGCCTCGGCATCCTGGATCTTTGGGGTTTTGGCTCTTGAGAGGAAGGATCGTTACTGAAACGCCGCGTGCCGCGAGGCGGCGACAAAGGGAGACCAGGCTATGTCGCTCAAGGAGGAGGCCGATCGGACGACATTATTGGCGATAGGGCTGTTTTCGGTGATTGCCAGTATCATCATGACGATTTATCTGTGGGATCGTCCTGTCGAAGTCGTCTTACGCGCACAATCGGGCACGTCCCTTCTCAACGTTGCCGAATGCATCAGCGTCTTGGGCCTGCCGCTGCCCTATGTCGGTCTTGCCGTGGCATTTCTGCTGTTCTGGAGCATGGTTCTGGTAAACTCCGGCTTTAAAATTGTGGAGCGAATCTTCCTCTACCGCGCGCTGTTTATTTTGTCGGGGGCGATCATCCCCTGGCTTGCGGCAACCGGGCTCCAGGTACTTTTCGGACGCGCGCGGCCGCATGTGTATTTCGAACGCGGGATCTACGCGTTCCATCCCCTCAGCTTGACGCCAGATTTTTGGTCTTTTCCTTCGTCGCATTCGGCCGTATCGGCGGCGATGGCCGCCGCGTTCTCGGGCTTTCTACCGAGCTACCGCTTCACCTTCTTTTTTGTCGCGACCCTTGTTTCGGCTAGTCGCATAGCAGCCGGTTACCATTACATGAGCGACACAATCGGCGGCATGCTTCTTGGAATAGCGATCATTGCCGGGCTGCTGCGCGGCTTCGATCATTTTGGCATGAGCGTTCAGTCGACCCGACCTCGGTGGTAATGGCGGGCGCGCTCATGTTATGCCGGCGCCGAGGGTTCCGCGCGCGTCGCCTCGGGTGACAAGCGGCAGATCGGTGGTCCTCATTAATCCTCCTGTCGGCGGCTGCGTGGCTTTTCCACCTCTTGGCCTCGTCGGCGGCCGGCGATTACATCCTGCACCGCCGCTTTTTCGCGAATTCAATCCATATCGTCTCTTATCTCTGCGGTTCCTCGGCGGTCACATCGACATTCAGATCGGCGCTAACACGAAACGACCCACCGTCCGTGTCAAACCACCTGACTTGCCGCTTTCGGAAAGCAAATGCCTCAACACGGCCGGCACCACGCGAACTTCGCACAGCGAATCAAGCACTACGTCGGGCGGAAGCTTGACTTGACATCTGCTGTGGCCGGACACTCGGGCTGCGTGACGGAGCTCGATACCATCGTATGGGCTAGACTCTCCGGATCTTGGTAAGAAGCGGCCGATGATGCGCGGCGGGTGGGATTTGTCCCGTCAAAATGCGCTCGTGCGTTCGATCCAAGACGGCTATGACCAGCGCGTGATCGGTTGCCGAATCGTCGTTAAAGCTGTCGATTCTCGTGAAGCCGATTCCGGTGACATCGCGCGCTGCGGCCAAAATCACCGGCCCCAGCAAATATCTCGAACGGGTCAGAAAGAGAGCGGCGAGGATGCAGCGTTTTCCGTTCCAAGCGAGAAATTGGTGCTTGCACCACTTATCCTCGGAATCCAGCAGATGCACCACAAGATCAAGTTTGTCGAGAAGATGCTGGCGGCGGTTGAAATCAATTCCATCGAAGGGCATGGTATTCTCCTCCACCATTTCACGGTGACGTTGGCGACCTTTGCGAGCTCCCATGGCACGCATGCCACTTGGGTCTTTCCTGCTATCAAAAGCGTCCGACCACGGCCAAGACGGCGCCCCCTAAGGCGGCGCCATTCAGCAGGATTATGGCCCCCAACGTAAGCAGCGCGATTAGCACCAAGACGACGGGGCTGAAACCAGCGAGGGCGAGAATCCCCAAGATGATCGCCGCCAGCCCGCTCAATGCTTGAGAGGCCGCAGAGCTGGTCACCACGTCTCCCGCCAGCCGACGTGTGATCGGGTTGTCGGAGAATACTTCGACACGGGCGCGCGCAATTCGGGACGTGGACGCGCTGCTCAACAGCGCGGCACCGCCGTAGCTAATCGCCGCGATCGCAACAAGCTCGATCGAAGCCACGTTGAGCAATGCCAAGATTCCAAGCACCACGCCGGCGACACCGGCAAGAAGTCCGAGCGACCAAGTGGAAACGCCGCCCAACTCAGTAACCTGTTCCGAACGTCCAAGCATTCGGGCAAATTCCTCAATAAGATTGAGGCTCTGCACAATTATCGCAGTTCCAACGGCAATGGTCGCGATCGCGACGAGGAACAGGGGCGCGACGCGACCCAGTCCTAGAATCGTCAAAACGATAGCCGCAAATCCCCCAAGCGCTTCTGCATAGGCGCCGATCGCCTTGCCGTTCAGGTTGGCAAATTGGGTTCTCTCGATAGCTGACATTCGTCTCCTCCACGGTGCCTTATGATTGCGCCGAGTCATCCGAGTTGACGCGGCTTGGAGGAACCCCCGCCACGACCGTCTCCATTAGGGGAACCCTGGTGTTGGAGACGGAAAAAAGATCGTGGCGGAGGTCCACAAATGCCCGTTTAGGTGACGTTTCCTCCCTCTCCCTCGCAGTGAGGTCGCGTTTGCCCGGGCAACAAAAAAGCCCACCGACAGACGGTGGGCGTCGCGATCTCCCACCGCGAGGACGCGGTAGGAGTCATTAGCCGAGGCTTTTTCAGGGAGACTCCATTCCCAAATATCTTGTAACGCTCATGCGACGGAACCTCAAGTTTTTTCGTTCTTGGCCAGATCGATCTGCTGCAGACCAGATATTCAATAAACAGCGTCGTCGCGTACCAACGCGGCCACGTGATGAGCGTTTTCGAACGGCGACGGAGGTCCCCCAAGCGCCGGGGGCCCGATCCGCCGATGGCCGCAGGGCTCGATCAATTGTTTCTCGACCGGTCGCGGGCGTTTGGTATCACCATGGTACTCGTGACTCACGATCTCGACTCGGTATATGCGATCTTCGATCGCATGGCGGTGCCGGTGAATCGGCCGCATCATGACGACAGGCCCCATCGCGGCAATTGAGACGCTGCACCACCCCTGGCTACGTTGCCCACGCCCATGGTCCGAGAAAACGACGCCGCGCCGACTTCAGACGCCTGGAGAGACCGTTTCAGAGTGCTGAGGCGCGGCATCATCGTTGAATATTCTCGCATATAAATCATGCCCGTAACTCGTTGGAAGCGGCTCGCCGGCTACTAACCGGAACGTGCGTTCGCCGCTTTCCCGCCGCTCGGCCCGCAGGAAGATGGCATTGCTCATGCCTTGTTCCCAGAGGCTGTTGGCGAAATAGTAAAAGTGGGTAACGAAGAAGATTTTGATCTGTTTCTCCAACATCGCGCGGACAACCTGGCGCGCGATTTCGGACCCTTCTCGTTCGTGGGTGGCGGCAAAAGACTCGTTGAAGAGCATTAAGGCGTTGGGCCTCAGCGCTTCGACGATGGCACTCATCCGCGCCAACTCTTCGTCGAGCTTGCCGCTTTTCAGCGACGGATCCTCTTCCCGCTTGTAATGCGTGAAGACACCGGTGCACACATCAGCGCTGAAGCTATCGGCGCCAACGAACATGCCGCATTGCATCATCAGTTGCGCCAAACCGAAGCTCCGAAGGAATGTGGATTTGCCACCCTGATTAGCGCCGGTGATGATCGTCAGATCCTTGCCCGGCGCAGCCAGATCGTTACCGACCACGCGCTGCGACGAGGTAAGTGTGAGACAGACATCATACAATCCATGGAACGAATACCCTCGTTGGCCGAGCGGCGATGGTTCCGGAAAGCAAACTGCACCTCCTCGTTTGGCAAGCTCGGTGTAGAGGTTAATCGCCCCGATATAGAAGGCTAGTTCCGTTCGGAGCATATGAAAAAAACCAAGAATATGGTCTGTCGACTGACCGAGCGCGTTCGCGATCAGATTGATGCCGCGGTCCCGCAATTCCGCCAACGCCCTGAAGCCGTGCTCGTCGCGCGGGTGGATGTGAAAGGTATGGCCGCGCGGTCGGCGGACCAGTCGTCCCAGCCATCCTTGATCGCTGCCGAGAGGCCGGCGCAGAACGTAGTGGGTACCACAGTTGCCTTCGCCGATCTCCGCGCTAATCAAGACGCCGCCGCCGAATTTCATCCGTCGCAAATGGGCGCGCAATTCACCGAAATACGTGTCGTCGAGTTCGCTCCTCAACATGGCGAACAACGTCACAAACCCTTCCGCCCGAAACTTATCAGCGTGCTCATCCGCGATTTGTCGCAACCGTCGCAGCGCTTCGACGAAGATGTCAAGGACCTGAACAGACCGATGCAGGATAAGGGACGGCGATTGGGCAAACAGACCAAGATAATTCCGGCGTTCCCGCTCAATCGCCTCCACCGTCAATCTATAAATGCTTTGCACTACGCCCGAATTTTCCAAGCAGTCACGCAATATATCTTGCCGATAGCGAATTACACCGGGATCCTCTACGCACGACAGGAGGGCCTTTCGGCCGATATCGAATAGGCACTTGTCGCCGGCGGCCATCGCGTCGACCAGCGTATTGAGTTCGAGATCTTGCGTCAGATCAGCTTGATTCGGCGGTAAATTTTGTTCGGGATCGAAATCACGGTCCCGAAACATCAAATGAGCCTTCATGACCGTATTCGCTCTTTCAGGCGCTCATAAGTTAGTTGATATTTTTCGGCGATCGAAATTGCGTAGGACAGGCCGTCTGCGGCTTGTCGCACGATCTTGAACGTGCGCGTCGCGGGGTCCTCCGGGACGACGGTGCTGGTCATGCTCACTGTCCTTTCATTGAGTGATGCCAGTTCATCGATGAAAGTGACGCAAACGCAGATCGCATCCAGCTCCGCGATTCGGTGCATTACGTTCTTGCCCAGAAAAATCGCATCATGGAGTGTCGTGGAATTGAAAATTTCATTCATGATAAGGATGCTATCCGAGGTGGCTTCCGCAAAAATCGCATGGATGCGTACCAGCTCCTCCTCCAATTTGCCGCGCAACGTTTGAATGTTTTCCTCCCGCTCAAAATGCACAAAGATCTGATCAAACAGAAATAAACGTGCATCGCTTCCGGGAAGCGGGCAGCCCAGACTCGCGAGATAATGTAGCTGGCCAAAGGTGCGGGCAAATGTGGTCTTGCCGCCCTGGTTCGGACCGGACACGACTAGGATGCGTTCGCCGTAGCGCAGCTCGAAATCATTACACACAACGTGCCGGTTTTCGCGAATAAGCTTCGTCGCAAGCGCCAAGTCAAAACTGTCTTTGCTGCGTTCCCGCTTGTCTATGCGCGACAGCACCGGATAGCAGAACGGAAGCCCGGCCATTCGTAATTTGGCCATGTATTCTTGGTAGGAGAGATAGAACTGAATGTCCCGATCGAAGGTCGAGATCGCCTGGTCGAAGAACTCGATATGATGACGACAATAGTTAGCCAACGCCGAAAATATTTCGGGATAGAGCCGTGCGACAAACTCTAAAATTTTGGCTTCGACGTGATTCATTCCCGATAGATCGGAGAATTTCGCGGAGTAGCTCCTTACCGCACCCTGCTTGAACTTCTCAAACGTGCGTTCGACCTCGACGCTATAGTCGCCTTCGTCTTCATAGCGCCGTACCGTGAACCCTCCGTCAAAGATCAGGATAGTGTATTTGACGGTCGCCAAATCGGCTCTCAGCTTGGTGGTCTCTGCGGCCAGAGCCGTGAAGCTCTCCGACTTGATATAATGGAATAAATAGGCACGGAACGCGCACAGTGCACGGGAGGTGAGGTCAGCGGCTTCGAGGTTGCGAACAAACGAGGTAACCGCTTCGCAGTAAAGATGAGCCGCGTCCAGAAGCCACCCTTGCTTCTGCAGTTGGTAATGCAACTTGGCTATTTGTGCTACATGTTGCCGAACCGAATGTATCGTCGCTGCAAATGATCGGACGCACATACACAGTTTCTCATTTTCGAGATCGCGCCAGACTTCTTGGCGATAGACGATGGCATCGATATCGCATAGGGGCTGATAAAAATAGGGTAGCAAATCGTACTCTTGCTTACCCGCTGTAATCGACGCGACGATTTGGTCGAGGCCGAGGTCACCAAAGAACGAGGGCGCCGGCACAAGAGCGGGTTCGCCGTCCTTCGACGCGCCGGGGTGGACGATGCTTGGATATGTCATGATACTCTTACCGCTTCCGATTGCGCAGTAGGAGTCATCAGCCGATGGCGTTTTAGGGAGATTCCATTCCCGCTCAATAAATAGCGCTCGCAAGGTCAATTCTCAACATTTTCCCGATGCCAAGGCCAGGACAGATCGCAATGCAGCCATTCAAGAGCGACTTCTCTTACGCCGAGGTGCTCCAACAGCTCTGAAGTCCGGCAATATCGTCTTAGCCTTTATTGTATTGTGCTCATTTCCCACATAACTTCACGAAGGGCTTTTCCGCAACTCGGCGACGATTTTGCCTTCTTCCATATGGAATCGTCTGTCGGCGACATCGAAGTAGTGATCGTCGTGCGATACTGCCACGACAGTTAGGCCGCGGGCCCGGAACAGTGGCAGCAACTGTTCATAGAACTTGCGTCGGAACAGTGGATCTTGATCCACAGCCCATTCATCCAGCACACAGATCGGCCGTTGTTCCAAGAGGGCCACAATAAGTGCCAGGCACCTACGCTGGGCAGTGGACAACGCGACGTCATGGAAAGCGCCATCGACAATCGCCGTTTTATCGTCCATTTCAAACAAGTGCATTAGCGCGGCGCCTTCCTGTTGAGCCGCGAGATCAACGCCATAAAGCCGCCGGAAAAGGTGGTATTCCGAAAATACCGTCGCGAACAACGCCCGATAGCGTTCGACATTCGCCTGTGTAACCCGTTGACCGTCAACTGCGATAAATCCATCGGTCGGCCAATACAGCGACGTAAGAAGCCGCATGAATGTCGACTTCCCTGAACCATTGCCCCCGGAAATGAGCAAGATTTCGCCGGCATGGAGCGAGAAATTGAAGGGGCCGACGGTGAACGCGGTACTGGCCTCACCGCCATAGCGGAAAGTGAGCCCGTGTGCATCGATCCGCTTGAACGATGCTGGCAATAGCGTTGGAGCGCTATTTTGGCACGATATACGCCGAGGGAGGCCTAAGCATCGCCGCAAGTGCAAAATGGTTTTTGCAGAAGTGTTCGCGTTGACGATTGTTTGAACCGACAAAACGACACCGGCGATTGCGCTGGCTACAAAGAGAAATTGCCGATGCCCGCGGCTTTCGCAGGCCACCACTGCCCCGCGATTGGTCGCCTGAAAGCTGGTATCTAAGCTTGATAGGCTACCCTTCGCGACATCCTTCGAGACCGCGCCGGGGCAAGACGGCGCCGATAATCCGCTCATGGCCCCCGGCGGATAAAGGAACTGGAATGAACACATTGTGTGGGCCTTACCTGTTCGGGCGGAGCGCAGCTACATAGCTGATTGGTCGCCAGCCCCGAAGACCGGAACAATTTCGCTGTGCTGTGGAAAAGTCAGACGCTGATCCGATCGCGCACAATCGCCGCAAGCGCACAACGGGCATCTGATGGGAGCGACGTGCG
>JASHOB010000023.1 GCA_030041335.1 Alphaproteobacteria bacterium
GGTACGGCAAAGCCCCAATCCCTGAGAGTGCCTCGACCCTATCGTAGTCTTTGGCGAACGGCATCTGCGCAATCTGCATGCGTACCAGAAATATTAGAAAGAACATCGAACCCAGTTGTCCCTGGACAACGATGCGCCACTTTCGTGCCGCGTAACTGCCGGCGGACGCATCGTGGTCAGCCCCGTTCTCGGGGGACGACACCGCCGATACTGCGGCGTTAGAGTTTTCGGAGAGAGACAGGACCTGCAACATTCCGGTTTCATATCACCAGCGTTGCGCTGGTGCCGCTGCGCACCTCATCCACAGCGATGCCCGCCGCCAGCTCGCGCAGGCGGAACCCTTCCCCGGCAGGTTCGAACAAGCCGTAATTTGTAGCCACCAACGTGACGACGCCGCGGGCAGTAACCGGCAGCACGCAACGCCGCACCAGCCGCGGGCGGCCGTCACGAGTAAGATGCTCCATGATCACGAACACCCGCTTCGCGCAGGCGGCAAGGTCCATGGCACCACCGATCCCACCACCCTTTGTCCCCGCGAGTCTCCAGTTGGCGAAGTCACCGTTTTCGGCGACCTCGTACGCGCCAAGCACGGTCACGTCGATCCGGCCGCCACGGATAATTGCAAACGAATCCGCGTGATGAACCACCGCGGCACCGGGGTTCAGCGTCACGTTCTGTCCACCGGCGTTGACCAGGTTAAGATCCTCCTGCCCCGCTGGGGCGATCGGCCCGTACCCGATCACGCCATTCTCGGAATGATAGATGATGTGCCGATCGCCGATATCGGTGTTGGAGCAGAGGGTCGGCATGCCGACCCCGAGATTGACGATCCAGCCGTCCTGGAACTCACGCGCGATTTGGTCGGCCATCTGCTGACGGTTCCAGCCCTTCACCGCATCGCTCATCGCCGACGCTCCTGGCGGACCACGGGCCAGATGCCGCCCGGCGGCGGTGGAACTCTGACCAGCCGATGGATGAAGATTCCTGGCGTATGAACCTGATCGGGGTCGATCGCGCCGACCGGCAGGATGTCCTCGTCCACTTCCACGATCGCGACCCGCGCCGCCATTGCCATGACCGGATTGAAATTGCGCTGCGAGCGATGAAACTGCAGATTGCCGAAAGCATCCGCGCGCCGCGCACGCAGGAAGGCGTAATCGACTGGCAGCGCGTATTCAAGCAGGTATTCGCGGCCATTCATCACGCGCGTCTCGCGTCCATGGGCGAGTTCGGTGCCGACAGCGGCGGGTGTGTAGAAGGCAGGAATGCCGGCGCCGGCGGCCCGCAGCCGCTCGGCGAGTGTGCCCTGTGGCACCAGCTCTGCCTCGACCTCGCCCGCTTCATAGTATTTCGTGAAGGGCAGCACGTCGGACGCACGGGTCGCGGCGGTAAAGGCGCAGATCACCTTGCGCACCTGGCCTTGTTCGACCAGCAACCCGAGATCCGGCATCCGCGGCTGCTGTGCCCCGCCGGTCGTGTTGGCGATGCAGGTGAGATGCTTCGCCCCCTGCTCGGCGAGCGCCTTGATCAGGTTGAACGGCGTGCCCGGCATGGCGAAGCCGCCGAACGCGATGATTGCGCCGTCGGGGATGTCGGCCACCGCATCGCGGAAGCTTGGGTATTGTTTGCTGTTCATTCGTCTCGGCCGCATTAGGGTTGTACCGCGGGAATGAGCGATCCGAAGGTAGGGGATGTCAACCTGTCCGTTAGCGCCGACGAAGTCGTGGGCGACACTGCCCGCCTTGTCCGACTTGCGCGAATGCAGGTCAAAGTTCTGGGCCAGTAGAGACCGCTATGCATGAACAGCCCGAACGCCGCGCTATGTTCAGCCGTCTTCTGAGCGCGATCCCGCCGGGTTAACGTCAAAAGCGATCGACGCCAGTGTCGCCTTCGAACGCAGTTGCCGACACGGTCGCCCGCCTGCTTACGATCCACTCCCAACACCTGATCGTCGCACCGCGTCAATGAAACCCGTTAAACTACTTGCGTGACAATCACCGCATCGACAATCATGCCGCCGCAAAATGAGAAGCGCTGCCATGGACCGCTTGCCACTTCTCGGAGCGCTTAATTTCTTTGGCCGAGGCCTTTTCGTCGCCCTCGCAATATTTGCCGTGTTCGCGCTGCCCGGCTTGGCTGAAGCCGATCAGGTTGTTGCAGTCGTCTCGCCGATGACCGGGCTACAATCGGCGAACGGCATCGACTTCACTGGCGGGGTCGAGTTGGCCGTCAACGATATCAGCGCGAAAGGTGGCCTCCTCGGGCAGAAGCTCGCATACGTCGAGGTCGACGACGGTTGCGATCCGGACCAGGCCGAAGCGGCGGCACAAGAGATCATTTCGGAGCTGCCGGCTGTCGTGATCGGCCATTTCTGCTCGTCCTGCAGCATCCGGGCGGCGCCGCTCTATGCCAAAGCGCACATCTTGCAGATAAGCCCGACCTCGACCGGCCCGGCCTTGACCGAGATGGGCATCGGCACTGTGTTCCGCATGCTCGGCCGCGACGACAACCAGGGCCGCACCATCGCCCACCGGCTCGCGGAGGTCTGGCCGCACGGCCAGATCGCGGTGCTGGACGATGGCGGTCTTTACGGCAAGGGGTTGGCAGACGTGGTGCGCTCGGAACTGAAGAGCCTCGGCGTCAGGCCGCTGATCGATGAGAGCTTCCCGCCCGGCGCTCAGAGCTATGACGGGATCGTCCGCCGGATGGCCGATGCCAAGATAAGGGCGGTCTTCGTCGGCGCCTATGAGCTTGACATTGCCGTGATCGCGCGGGAAGTGGCAGAGGCGAAGCTGCCGATCGCCATTCTGGCCGGCGACGCGCTGATAGCGCCGAGCTTCTGGGAGGCCGCCGGCAAGGCCGGGGAAGCCGTGATCTTCACCTATTCGCCCAACCCTCTGGATCTGCCGGCTGGCAAAGCCCTGATCAAGTTGGGGCAATTGCACGGCATGGAGCTGGGCGGCCAAGCGCTCCTGACCTATGCCTCGGTCCAGGTCTGGGCTGAGGCGGTGCAGCAGGCCCACAGCTTTGACACCGCCAAAGTGGCGGCGGCCCTCCATTCGGGCCAATTCACGACAATCATCGGTCAGGTGCGGTTCAACGCCAAGGGTGACATTCTCGGCGCGCCGGCCGATTGGCTCTGGTATCGATGGCGTGCCGGCAAGATTGAGCAC
>JASHOB010000190.1 GCA_030041335.1 Alphaproteobacteria bacterium
TTCGCCTGTTGCACCGCCGGCAGCGGCTCGGTCCGCGCTACACAGTCAATATGCCGCCTTTTTTGATTGCTCGATCGGCGCAAGCAATGAGCCATTCTAGCTTAGCCTTGAGATCTTCTTCCCGCTCGTCCCAACCCATATCATACAGGGCTTTTCCCGCCGATCCTCCCTCCGTAGCTTCGAGTGTGACGATGACCTTCCGAGCCCACAGCATTAGCAGGCTAAGTTGACTATTGCGGACTTTTCGAATGACGGCGTCCAATGTTTGCCTCACCTATTCAAAAAAATGCGCCGCCAGCAGCCAATCACTGCGGAACTGCAATTGACGCTGGCGGCAGGTTTCCCGAGATGTTTGGGGAAGGACCAATCGAGAAAGGTCCACTCGGGGTTATGATGATTCGGCGAACTACCGTCCGCTCATCCCTCAAATTTCGGCTTCCTGATGAACTCCGCCTCCCTAGTCTCACTATGTTCAACTAACGACGCGCGGAGTTCATCAGTAAGCCTGCCTTCTCGGCCTTTAGGTCCACTCGTCAGGATCGCCTTTTTCGGGCGGAGATGGCACTGCCCTCAGAAGGCATAGGTCGTGAGTTCGAATCTCGCCGGGTCCGCCAGCTTTCTCAATGATTCCTATGGTTCGCGCCAAACCGGCCGACACCCCAAACAGCCAGATCTCGCCAGATAAGCATGAACGTGAGTGGAACTCGAGAACTTGATGAGTAAAGCGTGGGGAAAGGAAATTGATACGTTCGCCAGCTGCTGCAAAAGCGACTGAGTAAGCATTTTGTAGGCCCTTATCTCGAAGTCAAAGTTCGGAGCAAGACTCTACCGCTAATGCTGCGTTGTCGGTGTGGCAACTTCCTCGAACTGGTAGCCGCGGAACTGCCGGCGCGCGAACATCGCCGCGATAATCGCCAGAACCACGCCCGCCACCAACGCATAAACCGGCACTATGAACATGTTTTGCGCCACTTCTGCCTTCGACAGATGCCCGGCCTGGTAGGCAGCGAGGGCGAAGCCACCGACGATCGGCCCAGCGACGGCGCCGAGCCGCGCCACGCCGAACGCCCAGCCCGAGGCAAACGCGCGCAGCGAGGTCGGATAGATCATGCCCGGCGTCGCGTTCAGCCCGTATTGCAGTCCCTGCATGCCGAAGCCGGAGATCGCGACCCACACCGCGATCCACGCCACGGAAAGGTCGGGCATGCCGATCAGCCACACCGTCGCCGCGGTCAGGATGCCCCATGCGATCAGCGACAAGAAACCGAACCGGTCGACGAAATAGGCGATGACGAGCCCGCCGAGCACGCCGCCGCCCTGGTTGAGTGACGTGACGTAGATCGCGTCGCTCGGCTCCATGCCCGCGCCTTGCAGCACGACGTTGGTCCAGCCGCCGACAAAATAGATCACGAAAAGGTTGAGGATGAACATGACCCACAGGATCGGCGTGATCCAAGCGAGACCGCCGGCGAAAAGCTGGCTGGGCCGGAACGGAACGCGGCTCGCCTGGCTCGCCACCACGAAACGGGCGCCGACGGGCGCTGAAAAATTCGGGATCAGTAGCGCGAGGATGCGGCGTAGCTCGGCCTCGCGGCCGCCACGTAGCACCAGGAACTTCACCGATTCCGCCATGAACAGCCACATCAAAATCACGGCAACGAGCGGCACCGTGCCGCCGACATAGAACAGGCCGCGCCAGCCCCATGCCGCGATGATCGATGGCGCCGCCAGGCCGCAGACGAATCCACCGAAATTGATGCCGCAGAAAGTGAAGATGATGAGCCGCGCGCGCAGCCGCTTTGGCGCGAACTCGGACCCGAGCGCGACGATGTTGGGGATGATGCCGCCGAGCCCGATGCCGGTCAGGAACCGCGTCGCAGCGAGGCCTTCGGCGCTGGTTACGAGCACCGTGGAGTAGGTGAACACCGCGACAATAAGGCAGCCGATGATCAGCGCCAACTTGCGGCCGTAATGGTCGCTCAGCCAGCCAAGGCCGAGCGATCCGATGGGATAGGCGATGAGACTCGCGGAGCTGATGAGTCCGACCGTCTCCGGCCCGAGATGCAGCTCCTTCATCAGGTTCGGCAAGATGTAGCCGATGTTCGAGATGTCGAACCCGTCCGAGAAGATCGCGAACCATCCGATCGCGATGAGCAGCACATTGAACCTGCTGACGTTCTGCTTATCGAGCAGTTCGGCGACGTCGATGACGGGCGAACCGTCCGACGCGACTGCGATGGCCATCGAAACCCTCCCAAACATTGTCCCGGCTATCGCGGGCGTTGAGTTTCTTCCAATCTCGGAACAAGACGGACGTTATCGTACTCAGCGCGCACTTCTTTCACCAGAACGCTCAAAGATCGCTCTATTTTTCACAGCTACCACTGTCACTAGCGTGAGCTGATTCGCTCACCGGCGATACGGACGAGGTTCCATACACACAGGGACACTAGGGCGCGACCAACGGCGAAAATGATAGCGTTTCACCGAAAATGGCTCAGTCTCACCGCAATTAACTCAAAGGAGCTAGCAGCTTTGCATAGTGGATTTGACCAGTTGCTCGGAGGTTGGTCGTAGGGGCGGCAGCCGATCAAGATCGATGATGACGCGGATGCTTCGCGCGGTGCCGGGCTGGCGGCTGATGAGGCCGGCGCGTTCGAGGGTGAGGATCATTTGGTGGACGGAAGGGGCCGTCACTTGGAAGTAACGTTGCAGATCGACCTCGGCCGGCGGCCGGCCGGCGATCTGGGTGTAAGCGTAGATGAAAGCCAGATATTGACCCTGCTTGTGCGTGAAACCCGGATCGGAAAAGGAGACGCCACCACCGCGAATCTGATTCATCTGTTCTGCCCTCAAGCCATCGGGGGCAGCGATGAATATACGGTACCGGGTCGAACTGAGCCAAGACGAGCGCGCCGAATTGATGGCGCTGGTCAGCGGCGGCACCGAGGCGTGCTGCAGATCTTGACCTTCCGCCCCGAAATCCACGCGCCGTGGGGCGGACTACCGCGGGTCACGACGGCACGTGCGGTTATCGAAGCCGGTGCCAGCTCTTCGATGAACAGCGGCACGCCGTCTGCGCGCACGACTATTTCCGCCGAAGCGGCAGCACCCTTCCTGCCAGCACTTCGCCATCGGCCGCTGGGGGCACGCCAAGACAGGGGAGGGTCAGGTCGTGATGCTGTCGGGCGAGCCTGGCATTGGTAAGTCGCGGCTTGTCACGGCGCCGGCGGCGCTGCACGCTTCGCTGATGGCGCGGCTCGACCGACTTGGTCCGGAGGTGCGCAACATCGCCCAGATCGGCGCCGTGATCGGCCGAGACTTTTCTTACGAGCTATTGGCATCGGTCAGCGACTGTACCGCCCCAGAGCTCGCCGACGCGCTCGCGCGGCTGACCCGCTCCGGCTTGGTTCTTCAGCGCGGCGCGCCGCCTGACGCAAAATATA
>JASHOB010000191.1 GCA_030041335.1 Alphaproteobacteria bacterium
TGGGCGGCGGCCGCCGCCGCTTCAGATCCCGGTGACGAACTTCGCCATGATGATGATGATCGCGACTTGCATAACGCCCTGCGCGGCGACGGCGTAGAAATATTTGCCCATCATCAGGCCGATCTTGGCGCCATCGGGATTGGGCTTCTGCAGTTCGAAGCAGACGCGCAGATTGGTCGGCAAAAGATAGAACAGGCCCTGAATGCCCATCACGGTATTGAGCGCAAGCGCGCCATAGACCCAGGCGATCTGCGGCCAGGGCAGGTTGGTGAGACCGAGATCGGCCGCCAGGAACCAACCCGCGGTGCCGGTGGCGGTCGCCAGGGTCGGCATCAAAAACAGCGTGCGTGGCGTCAGGCGCAACAACACCTGTTTCCGGATCGACATATCGAGCACCCTGAGGATCGGGCCGAGCACAAAGCCCATGAACAGGTCGATCCCGGTCCACAACACCCCGCACATGACGTGGACCCAGTTGAGAAACCAGATGTTTCTGCTGGCGATCGCGGCGATGAGCACGATCAGTGCCGCGCCCACATACCAGAGGTAATTGAAGCGAATGAGCCTGGGCGTGGTGTCGAGCGTTTCGACAAGCGCGGTCATGTCGTGCCCCCTCTTATTCGGCCGCTTCTTGCGGCGTCCTCGCGGCTCGCGGCGCCGGCGCCGCGACCGGGCCCGCGGCGGGCCGTTCGGCGAGCGCGTCTAAGAGCCGGTCACGAATTCGCTTCAGCCGCGGTTCCTCGGTGACCTTATGCCCAAACAGATCTTTGACATAGAACACGTCGACCACCTTCTCGCCATAGGTCGAGATCTTGGCCCGGGCAATCTGCAGGTTTAGCGCGGTGATGGCACGGGTCACGTCGTAGAGCAGGCCGGGGCGGTCGCGGCCGTTGACTTCGATGACGGTATGGGTCGCCGACGCGGTGTTGTCGAAGAGAACGCGCGGCGGCACCGTGAAGACACGCGTGCGGCTCGGGATGCCGACGGGCGCCGCGAGCTCGACCTGCGGTTTGAGCTTGCCGCGCAGCACATGCATGAACATGACGGAAAGCCGTGCGAGCTTGTCGGGCCGCGCGAAGGCATGGCCTTCATGATCTTGAATCCAGAAGGTATCGAGCGCCATGCCGTCCGACATGGTCAGGATCTTGGCATCGACGACGTTGGCATTGGCGAGCGCCAGGGCACCGGCGAGCCGCGAGAACAAGCCGGGATGATCTTCGGTATAGACAATGACCTCGGTGACCGCGTGTGCGGTATCGACGCGGGTCTTGACGGTGAGGGGCGCGGCTTCCCGGTCTGCCTCGCGCATCAGCCGCGCGTGACGCGCCTGCGTCTCGGCGTCGAACGCCTGCCAGTAATACGGATAGGTCTTGGCGCGGAAGGCGTCGAACTCGGCGTCGGTGAAATCCTTGAGCAAATCGCGCACCGCGACCTGGGCCGCCGCCACCCGGGCCGCGCGGCCCTCGGGCGCCGCCACCTCGCCCGACATCATTTCGAGCGCCAGGGTGAAAAGCTTGCGCAAGAGCGCCGCCTTCCAGCCGTTCCACACTTTGGGACCGACCGCGCGGATATCGGCCACCGTGAGCACCAGCAACAGCTTCAACCGCTCCGGTGATTGCACCTGCGCGACAAAACCGCGGATCGTCTCGTCATCGTCGAGGTCAAGCTTCTGCGCGGTGTTGCTCATCAGAAGATGCCAGCGCACGAGCCATGCGGTCGCCTCGGTCTCGTCGGTGGTGAAGCCGAGACGCGGCCCGAGCCTCTCGGCGACTTCGGCGCCGAGAATCGAATGGTCGCCGGCTCGTCCTTTGGCGATGTCATGCAGCAGAGTCGCGAGATAGAGCACCCGGCGCGAATCGATGGTCGGCATGATGGCCGTGGCGAGCGGCAGTTCGTCTTTGAGCGCGCCGCTCTCGATCTTACTCACAATTCCGATCGCCATCAGCGAATGCTCGTCGACCGTGTAGGTGTGGTACATGTCGTACTGCATTTGCGCAACGACGCGCCCGAAATCCGGTATGAACCGGCCGAACACGCCCGCTTCATTGAGGCGACGCAGCGTGGTCTCCGGGTCCTTGCGCGAGGTCAGCATCGCGACGAAGAGCCGGTTGGCCTCGGGATCGGCGCGAAGCTTGGCATCGATCAGTTTCAACGATTGCGTGATCAGCCGCAGTGCGTGCGGATGGATGTCGAGCGCGTGCTCCTGCGCTACATAGAAGAGGCGCAGAAAATTAACCGGGTCGGCCCGCAACATCGCGTGCGACGGAACGTCGAGCCGGTCGTGATCGACGATGAAGCCATCGCGCATTTGTCGGCGGTTGCCCCAGCGACGCCAGGAAAACCGCGACGGCTTCTGCTGCTGATCCTCGAGCAGCGCGCAAAAGATACGCGTCAGATCGCCGACATCCTTCGCGATCAGGAAGTAATGCTTCATGAACCGCTCGACCCCCATGCTGCCGGCGCGGTCGGCGTAACCCATGAGCGCGGCGATATCGCGCTGGCGGTCGAAGGTCAGCCGATCCTCGGCGCGACCGGCGACGAAATGGAGATGGCAGCGAACCGTGAGGAGAAAATCCTGGGCGCGAGTGAACCGCTTGGCCTCGTCGGCCGAGAGGACGTTGCGCGCGACCAGCGCCTCGACATCGTCGACCCGGTAAAGATATTTCGCGATCCAAAACAGCGTGTGAAGGTCGCGCAGGCCGCCTTTGCCCTCTTTGACGTTGGGCTCGACCAGATAACGGGAATCGCCGAGGCGAGCGTGGCGGTCGTCACGCTCCTTCAGTTTCGCTTCGAGGAATTGCAGGCCGCTGCCTTTGATGATCTCGCTCTCGAACCGCTTTTTGAGATCGAGGAACAGGACCTGCTCGCCGGCGAGGTAACGGGCTTCGAGCAGCGCCGTGCGTATGGTCACATCCTGCTTGGCGAGATGGATGCATTCGGCGACCGAGCGCGTCGCATGCCCGACCTTCAACCCCAGATCCCACAGCATATAGAGCATGTATTCGCCGACCTGCTCGGTGTGCGCGGTCGCCTTGTAGGGTTGCAGGAACAGAAGATCGATGTCGGAATAAGGCGCGAGCTCGCCGCGGCCATAGCCGCCGACCGCAATTAACGCCATGCGCTCGCCCTCGGTCGGATTGGCAAGCGGATAGATCGAGGTGACGACGAGATCGTGCAGCGCGCGAACGATCTGATCGACCAGGAAACAGATCTCCCGGGTCGCCTCGGTGCCGTGATTGTTCTGATCGAAGCGTTTGCGGACTTCACGTCGCCCGCTATCGAGCACCGCCTTCAGTACCGCGGCGATCTTGGCACGCGGCGGTTCGCCGGCATCGGTGAGCGTCTCGAGCTCGGCGGCAAGGGCGCGGCGGTCGATGATCTCCCGCTGTCGCAGGATCTGGCTCATAGCCGCAGTCTACCGACGCCCGGTCTTTTTCGCCACCGGTAGCGCGGACTTGGGCGAAATCCCGAAGCCGCCTGCTCCGGGCGCGATTTTGCGGGTGGCCTGCGCCCATCGGGCCCTGCCTCGCGCCCTCCCGCCCTGCCCCCAATCCCGCGGGCGGTGCCGAGAGGCTTTGGCGCCAGGCGCCGGTCTTTACCCCTGCCAGTGCGTGAGACCGACCCCCGTCATGAGGCATTTTCCCGCGCGGGGCTAAGGGCCTTCAGCTTGTAGATTAGCTCGAGCGCGTCGCGGGGACTGAGCGTATCGGGCTCGAGCGCGACCAGTGCCAGCTCCAGTGGCGATGGTCCGGCGGGCGCGGTCTTCTTTTGTGGCGCGGCGCGGAACAGCGGCAGATCGTCGGCAAGCCGCGCCAGCGCGCCTGTTTGTTCGCCGCGTTCGAGGACGGCCAGCACCGCTTCGGCGCGGGTCACGACGGCGGGAGGAAGCCCCGCCAGCTTGGCAACATGGACGCCATAGGAGCGATCGGCCGCGCCGGGCGCCACCTCGTGCAAGAACACGATCTCGTCTCGCCATTCCTTGACCCGCATGGTGTAGCAGGCGAGATCGGGCAGCTTGGCGGCGAGCGCGGTCAGCTCATGATAATGAGTCGCGAACAGGGTTCGGCATCGGTTGACGTCGTGCAAATGCTCGACCACCGCCCATGCGATCGAGAGGCCGTCATAGGTCGCGGTGCCGCGCCCAATCTCGTCAAGGATGACGAGGGCGCGATTGGTCGCCTGGTTGAGGATCGCGGCGGTTTCAACCATCTCGACCATGAAGGTAGAGCGGCCGCGCGCCAGATCGTCGGCGGCACCGACGCGACTGAACAGGCGGTCGACGACGCCGAGGCGCGCGCACTCCGCGGGGACGTAAGAGCCGATCTGGGCGAGCAGGCAAATCAGTGCGTTTTGCCGCAGAAAAGTCGATTTTCCCGCCATATTGGGGCCGGTCAACAGCCATAAACGCCGCCCCGAGGCGAGCGTGCAGTCGTTGGCGACAAAGGCGGCGCCGTCGCCGCGTCTTAACGCGCGCTCGACCACCGGATGGCGGCCGCCGGTGATGGCAAGGTCGAGCGAATCGTCGACGAGCGGCCGACAATAGCGCTCTGCCGCTGCCAACGCCGCCAACGCCGCGGCGACATCGAGCGATGCCAATGCGGCCGCGGCACGTGAAATCTCCGCGGCACGCGCCATCACCGCGGCGACCAGATCGGCGAACATTTTATGCTCGAGAGCGATGGCGCGCTCCGCCGCCACCGCGATCTTGGCTTCGAGTTCCGATAGTTCCACGGTCGTGAAGCGCATCGCGTTCGCCATGGTCTGGCGGTGAATGAAGGCCGCACCCAGTTTGGGCGCGTTGGCTGCGGTGACCTCGACGTAATAGCCGAGCAAATTGTTGTGACGGATCCGCAGCGCGGCGATCCCGGTCTCGCCGGCGTAGCGCGCTTCCAATTCGGCAATGAGGCGCCGACTATCGTCTCGCATGAGACGCAGCTCGTCGAGATCGGGCGAATATCCGGCGGCGATGAAGCCGCCGTCGCGGATTTGCGCCGGCAATTCAAGCGCCAGCGCGCGACCAAGCTCGCCAGCGAGAACACCGTGCTCGCCCAGATCACCGGCCGCTGCCGCGATCTCGGCGGGCGCATCGGGCGGCAGACCGGAGCGCAGCGCCGCCGCCGCCTCGAGGGTATCACGCAGAGCGGCAAGATCACGCGGGCTGCCACGCCCCAAGGCAAGCCGCGCCAGAGAGCGCTCGATATCGCGCGTCTGACGCAATCGGAAACGGACGGCGTCGCGCAGCTCGGCGCCCTCGACGAGAAACGCCACCGCGTCAAGACGCGCCGCGATCGCCGCTGGGTCGGTTAGCGGCATGCCAAGCCGTTCGGCCAGCAACCGCGCGCCGGCGCCGGTGACGGTTCGGTCAATGGCAGCGAGCAGGCTCCCGTGGCGCTCTCCCGACAGTGTCTCCATCAATTCGAGATTGCGCCGCGTTGCCGGGTCGATGGCCATCACCGCGTCGGCAGCAAGCCGACTCGGCACCTGTAACAGCGGCAGCTGCCCGATCTGGGTGAGGCGGACATAGTCGAGGAGCGCGCCTGCCGCAGCGAGCTCCGCGCGGGTAAAGGCGGCGAAGCCATCGAGCACGCGCACGCCGTAGAATTCCTCGAGCCGCCGCCGGCCATTCTCACTGTCGAAGCGCGGGCCGGGCAACGGCGTTAGCGCCGTTCGCCATTCGGACCAGAGCTCGCGAAACTGGGGCTGTTCGAGCAGTCGCGATGACAGCAGCAATTCGCCCGGCGCGAGCCGCGCCAGCGCGGGAACAAGCCCCCCCGCCGGCACCGATTGCAGGCGAAAAGCGCCGGTTGAAAGATCGAGCCAAGCGAGCGCCAACTCGCTGCGTATCTCGGCCAGAGCCGCCAGGTAGTTGTTGCGCCGCGCATCGAGCAACGCTTCCTCGGTGAGCGTGCCGGGCGTCACGATGCGCACCACGTCGCGTTTCAGCGCCGCCTTCGAACCGCGCTTTTTCGCTTCGATTGGATCTTCGAGCTGCTCGCACACTGCGACCCGAAACCCGGCCTTGATAAGCCTGGCGAGATAGGCTTCGGCGGCGTGCACCGGCACGCCGCACATGGGCACATCGTCGCCCTGGTGATGGCCGCGCTTTGTCAGCTGAATGTCGAGCGCCGCCGCCGCTTTTACCGCATCGTCAAAAAACAGTTCATAGAAATCACCCATGCGGTAGAACAGAAGACAATCGCGGTGACGGTCCTTGATGGCGAGATACTGCGCCATCATCGGCGTTGCCGGTCCCGCAGCGGGCGCGCTGGAAATAGTGTCTTCGGGCACCCCCGTTGCGTTATCGTTCATGGCGTAAGGCTTGCTGGTGATGGCACGCTAGCATGCCGACCGTGATCCGGGAATTGCCACTGAAATTGAGGGGAGTTGACAAGATGGCAGCAAGAAAACCGAAGGCCCGCAGACCGACGACAAAGGCGAAGGCGAAGCCAAAGGCCAGGCCAAAGAGCAAGATGTCGTCGAGCCGCGCGGCGGCTTCGCGGCGCGGGGCGGCAAAGCGGTCGAGCGCGGCCAAGTCCCG
>JASHOB010000192.1 GCA_030041335.1 Alphaproteobacteria bacterium
GGCTGGTAGGCGCGGCAATTTGGCCGAGGGCTTCAAACGCTCAGCAATCTGGCCGCATGGCAGCGCGGGTCGGCCTGCTGCTTGCTGGGCCATCAAGCGGCACTGAAGCTTGGATGGAAGCATTCCGGCAGGGATTGTCATATAGAAAGATGGTGGGTGCGACAGGGATTGAACCTGTGACCCCTACCATGTCAAGGTAGTGCTCTCCCGCTGAGCTACGCACCCATCCTCCGCGAACACGCGGATATAACCTCCTCGCGTTACCACAAGATCTGTCAGTTATTACAGCTACTTAGCCAAGTCACCCCAAACACTATCCACCGTTATATCCATCATTGCGCCGTCGATTGCAGTGGTTTGCGCCAAGAGCTCCCGATCAACGGCGCATTGAGGTAACACAGTCTCAGCATCCCTTCATAGCACGAAAACAGCCCAGCGCTTGTTCTCATGGCTGAATTGGCGGATGCCAAGGCGGCCGTTTCATGGCCTGGTGGGGGCGCCGCTCTCGGTGCACGGCCCGGCGGCCGGCGCGTACTCTGCAAGGCCCGAAGCGCCTGAATTACACAGCGACGTGCCTACAAGGTGCGCCGGTGCGGTTGCCCGCCTGAAACAAATTTAACCTTTCGCCAATGGATCAATAACCCGGCGGTTTAATTATTAGGGCGCACTGCGCTTCGGGTGGCAGTCCGTGATCTGGCCAACAAGCTCGGGGTTCACCCTACACCAAGACGCGCTTTGAGCGTGGTGACAACGCAAAGCCGGAAACCAATACTGCAGCGCACGATGGAATGGGCGGCCCCAGGCATGAGCAACACATTCGTAGCTGTCTATCGGGACAAGGACGGCATCAAGCATGACGTCAAATTCGAGAGCCTAGACGACGCCATGGCCTTTCTGCGCGCTCACCTGGAGCGCATTCGGGACGCAGTTGCCGGCGAGGTTCACGAGTATGAGCCAAAGCACCGCCGTCCTCGCACGCTAGCCGAATGTCACGAGATCAGGCTGGTGGCTCGCTTCCCTCTCGCGGATGTAGCTCAGCCATGACGAACGAAACATGTCACACGTTCGCTGCGCTCATGTCGCGGCTAATCAAGCAAGGCAGGAGTCGTGACGAAGCCCGGCTAGCGGCAGCATGGCTCATGGACAGGCATTCGGAATTCATCTTGGCATGGTTCAAACATGACAATTCAATGCAGGAAGCGGACTTATGAGCGACGAACAACTGGGCCGTATCGAGCGACGTCTTGAGTTGCTGGAAAAACTTATAGGCGAGATGACGATTCAGCTTGCTTATCTGAACGAGTTCATCAAGGCGGTGATGATTGGCGAGGGTCGGGGCGCAGAGTAGTGCCGCGCGATAAGAGCGTTTGGAATTATCTACTCGGCACGCATGACATTGCCCATCCTTTGGCCGCGCCGTCCTCCATCGCGTTCGACCCATGAGTATGACAGGCAAGGATGTGATATGGTCGCTCTTCTCCGAGTGGCCAGTACAATAGTTTTTAGTCGGCACTTGAGCCGCGGCAACTGTCGGGCTCTTGAGGCCGGGAATCGCAGTTGCCGACAAAATTTTATCTCACAATTCGGCAGAATCATCGCGCCTCACTGTCATAAGGAGTATGTGCCAGCAAGAAAGGTCCGGGATATTGTTGGGCGGCGTAACGCCCTTTGAGTGCGAGAAAAAGCGAAAGCGCGAGGATGAGCGAGATCTGAAAGAACGCGAATCCCATGTCCGATGAAATCGCAGAACCCAAACCGGAACCGCAGCCCGTCGATTATTGGCTCAGGATGTTGGCCGAGGTAACCCGACATATCGACGACAAATTTAGGCCGCGCTCCGCTGGGCATCAGAAGCGGCGGCTGCAGAATTGGCTGACAGGATTGCCCGAGGAACAGAAGAGCGCCCTGCTGGCCCTCTATCTTGATATCGGCGCAAGTTGCGTCCTTCCCCTCTGCGAGTTGAGAGGAAAGCGTCTAGACAACGCGATGCGCCGGATGGCGGAGAGCGGACAATCATCTTCCGGCGAGAGAAAGTGGATATAAGCGGAGTGCACCGCACGACGCAGAAGTACACTTTTAGAATTTTCTTACCGGGAGAATGACCCGTTACAGGTGCCGTCGCCTGCCCATTTCGCCCCAGAGCTTCTTACGGCACATCAAGCCCGGAGGCTGGCGAATATTGCACGGCCGCAGGCGTGTCCTTCAGAGGTTGTTGATTAGAGACTGGCTTGGATTGTGGGTTGGAGACTGGTGTGGTGCTGCTGCAGGCACTCGCCATCCCTAGTACGAAGAGGAGGCTAAGCATTAGCAACTTGTTTCCCATGGCGGAACTCCGGGGAAATGCGTTTCGCTGCAACCACATAGCTAGTCGAGGTTACGGCACCGGAAAACAAGCCATAGCGGCGAGAGCAAATCGATACGGGACAACACTGAACTGGAACACTTAATTGAAGTACGATGGCTCAAGCCTTCGGTGAGGATATAACGTCATTCCCACATCCCGCAAGACAACGACATTTTAGGCGTCGCGCGCTTTCGATGCCTGCCAGGATGCGAGCGTCGCCCGGGCTTCGGCGCTCGGCACCACCGGGGCGCGTGATTGTCCGGGGCGGTATGCGGTCAGCTCGATGACGTAGCCGTTTGGATCGCGGACATAAAGCGACTGCATCGGACCATGATTGACGGGTCCGCGTACCTCGATAGCGGCAGCGCTCGCTCGCTCGCTCAACTCCTGCTGCGTCTCATGGTCCATTTCGATGGCGAGATGAAGATCGAAATCGTGCTGCTCCTTGAAGCTGAAAGGTTGCGCCGGCACTTCGAAGAATTCGAGGAACGAATCTTCGCCAAGCCGATACGTGGTGTGGAGCAGGTCGACCGAGCGGCCAGTCGCGGTCCGACCGGCGCGAAATGCGCGGATCAGAGGCAGTCCCAAAAAATCCTCATAGAAGCGGCGGGTTGCCTCGGAATCGCGGCAGCGATAGACGTGATGGTGGACGCCTCTGATCATCTGAAGCTCACAGCGGCTTATGGGGCGTCGGCCCCGGTTTGCATTGACCCGTGTCGTGCGTTTCCCCGGTCACCTTGTTGTCGACATAGTTATAGGTGATGCGCTCGATCGTATTGGCCTGGCGGTCGATGCGGAACCGCGACGACGTGCCGACGCTCGCACTGGTTTCGGATGCCGGCGAGAGGTCGTTCTGGGCGAAGGCAATCGTGCTCTGCGATATCTCGACCTCGGAGAGGTCGATCGTCTTGTTTTCGTCGTAGGTCACGCCGGTACTGCCCGAGAGATCGAACGTGAACGTCCCGGTGACGCCGCCGCTGCAATCGAGCGTGAGGAACTCCGCGCGCGCGGCGGACGGCACAACCAGCATAACCGCCAAGAACGTGATGTATGTCACCCGCATCGTTCAGACTCCAGCAAAGCTCCTTAGTGAATCTTCTTGGTTTTGGGCAGCGGCGAAATGCGGTCGATCTGCGCCATCTCGTCCGCCGACAATTGCCATTCCGCCGCCTTGACATTGGCGGCGAGCTGCTCGGCTTTGGTGGCGCCGGCGATCACGCTCGAGACGGTCGGGTTGGCGAGCAGCCACGAGACCGCCAGGTCGAGCAGTTTCTTGCCGCGCGTCTCACAGAAATCCTCGAGCCGCTCGACGATCTGCCAGTTCTCCTCGGTCAAGTAATTGTCCTGGAAGATCCTGGCGGCCGTGATGCGCGCACCCTGCGGCATCGGCGCGTTACGCTTGTACTTGCCGGTGAGGAGGCCGCTCGCCAACGGAAAGTAAGGCAGGAAGCCCATGCCATCGGCGCGTGCCGCGGGAATGATCTCGCGCTCGACCTCGCGCACCAAGATGCTGTACTCGTCTTGGTCCGAGGCGAAAGCGTTAATGCCGAGCTCGCGTGACACGGCGCGCGCGGTCGCGATTTGCCAGCCGGAGAAATTGGAGCAACCGATATAGCGAACCTTGCCCGCGCGAATCACGTCGTCGAGCGCGCGCAGCGTCTCGTCGATCGGCGTGTGCGGGTCGGGGAAATGCATTTGATAGAGGTCGATCCAGTCGGTTTTGAGACGCCGCAGGCTCCCCTCGACCGCCGTCATAATCCAGCGCCGCGAGCCGCCGCGCATCATCTCGCCCGGGCCCATCACATTGGCGAACTTAGTGGCGATCACGACGTCGGAGCGCCGTGCGCCCACAGCCTCGCCGAGCAGTTCCTCGGACACACCGGGCCGCCCGACCGGGTAGGAGTCGGCCGTGTCGAACAACGTTATCCCGAGATCGATCGCCGCCGGGATGAGTTTTTGGCTGCCCTCGCGGTCGAGGCGGCCACCGAGATTGTTACAGCCCAATCCGACCGCCGACACTTTGAGGCCCGAACTTCCGAGATTCCGCAGGTTCATTGGGTGGTTCCGCTCCTTGGCCCAGCCGCCGGCATGATGCACCGGCCGGTGCCATCGGCAAAGCGGTTTAGGCTTGGGAGGCATGCGCGAAAAGGATGACAGGGCGGCCAGGTTCCCCCTAAAGTCCTCCCATGGAAGGCGATCTCGCGTTTTTGAGCGCGACGCTGCCACCGGTCGAAATAGCTGCGCCGGCGGAGCAAACCCTGCCTCTCGTCTTTGCCTCACCGCACAGCGGCTCCTACTATCCGCGCGATCTCCTTGCCGCGACGCGTCTCGACGCGCTGACATTGCGGCGCTCGGAGGACGCCTATGTCGATGCGATCTTTGGCGCAGCGCCGAGCTATGGCGCGCCGCTCCTGCGCGCCTGCGTCGCCCGCGCCTATCTCGACCCCAATCGCGAGCCCTACGAATTCGATCCCGCCATGTTCGAGGATGCACTGCCGCCCTACGTCAACCGCACCTCGCCACGGGTAAAAATGGGACTGGGCACCATCGCGCGGGTCGTGGCCTCGGGCGAGGAGATCTATGCACGCAAGCTTTCGTCAGGCGAGGCAATGGCGCGGGTGGAACGGCTGTACCGCCCCTACCACCGCGCGCTAAAGCAGCTCCTCGGCGTGACCCGCGAGAAGTTTGGCTTCTATTTGTTGGTCGATTGTCATTCGATGCCGTCGGCCTGCCTCGGCGATCGCGGCCGCCCGGGACGCGCCGACATCGTCTTGGGCGATTGCCACGGCACCTCCTGCCATGCCACCGTCATGGACACGATGCATCGGGCGCTGTCGGCCAAAGGCTATCGGGTCGCGCGCAACGCACCTTATGCCGGCGGCTTCACCACCGCCCATTACGGCCAGCCCGGTGCCCATGGTCATTGCATTCAAATCGAACTCAGTCGCGCGCTCTACATGGATGAGCAAAGTTTCGAGCGGAAGCCCTATTTCAGCCGGCTCGCCGATGACATGAGCGATATCATGCTGGCGCTGGCGGCAATGGCGCCGTCCTTGTCCCCGACGGCATGATCCCGGCCATTCGCGACGCGCGCGCGCTGGATTTCGCGCGCATCACGGCAATCTATGCCGATCACGTTCTCAACGGCTTCGGCAGCTTCGAGGAAGTGCCGCCGTCGCACGAGGAAATGCTCGAGCGATTCGGCAGAGTCATCGATGCCGGCCTGCCCTATCTCGTGGCCGCCGACGGTCCCATGGTGCAAGGCTACGCCTACGCTACCGCTTATCGGCCGCGCTCCGCCTACCGCTTCACCGTCGAAGATTCGATTTATGTCGCGCCCGAGGCGCAAGGCCGCGGGATCGGCGTCGCCTTGCTCGAAACGCTTGTGTCGCGCTGCGTCGTGGCCGGGATGAAACAGCTCGTCGCGGTGATCGGCGATAGCAGCAATATGTCGTCGATCGCTGTGCACCGGAAATGTGGTTTCCGCCATGTCGGCGTCCTCCACGATGTCGGTTTCAAGCAGCAGCGTTGGCTCGACGCGGTCATCATGCAGCGCGAGCTGGCGGCCGACGCGGCCGGATAGGACCCTTCAGCCAAAGGCCCGCTCGTCGCCTCGCCGACGCTCTGACGCCGCAGCCGGCGGCCAAGGGTTACGGAGCGAGATCCCGCCTCGCGCTCGGCTGCACGCCAAAAAAAGGGCCGTGGCGAACCACGGCCCAAGTTTAGGGAGGAAACGCCTAGAAGACGTACGGCAAACCGTCGGGCGACGGTCGATGCCGCGTTGCACAATATGGCGCTATGACTGCCCTAACGCAAGAAGAAAATCGCAACTGCTAACAGATAAAACTGCGGCAAATTGGCCTGGTTCGACGGCGATAACGAGATTTTCTATTGCGTTGCACAATTACCGGGCATTGACGGCAATCGGACTTGCGCGCCTCGCACCGCTCGGCGAGGATCACCAATGCGTCTTCGGATTCTCGCCGGCACAATGGGCTTGATCCTCGGTCTGGCCGGTTACGCGGCGCTGGTCGTGGTCGTCGCGATCGCGTTACTGCCGCAGCAAACGCTGCTCGATATGGCTTTCTACGCGGCCGCCGGCATTATCTGGATCTGGCCTGCGGCGCGCTTGACGCGCTGGATGAATCAGGCGGCGCCGCACCGTCCACCTCCGGGAGCCTCACCATGATGCGGGTAGCCTTGCTCGACGATTATCAGCAGGTGGCGTTGGGTCTTGCCGATTGGAAAAGCCTCGACCCGGACGCGACGGTCACGGCGTTCCCGGACCATCTCTTCGATCTCGAGGCGCTGGTGCGACGCCTCCATGCCTTCGAATGCGTCGTGTTGATGCGCGAGCGCACCCCGTTCCCGCGCGCGCTGTTCGAACGATTACCCAATCTCAAGTTGCTTATTACCTCGGGGCGGCGGAACGCCGCGATCGATGAAGCCGCTGCGACTGACCACGGCGTTCAGGTCTGCGGCACGAATTTGGCCGGTCTGGCGACGGCGGAGTTGACCTGGGGCCTGATTCTCGCCTGCCTACGCCACATCGTCACCGAGGACCACGCGCAGCGGCAGGGCAGATGGCAGACGACGCTCGGCATCGAGCTGGCAGGCAAGACGCTGGGGGTGTTGGGCCTGGGTCGGCTGGGCAGCGAAGTCGCGCGTATCGGTACCGCTTTCCGCATGAGCCCAATCGCATGGAGTCCCAATCTCACGCCCGAGCGCGCCGCCGCCGCCGGCGCCAGGTTTGTCAGCAAAGACGAACTCATGGCGCAGTCGGATGTGCTCAGCATCCATGTCGTGCTGAGCGAGCGCACGCGCGGTCTCGTCGGCAAGGCTGACCTCGCGCGGATGAAACCCGGTGCCTTCCTCATCAACACTTCGCGTGGACCGATCGTCGACGAGGCTGCGCTGGTCGAGACGCTGCGCAGCAAACGCATTGCCGGCGCCGGCATCGATGTTTTCTCGGTCGAGCCGCTGCCGCACGACAGCGCTTTCTACCGCCTCGACAATGTCGTGATCACGCCGCACCTTGGATATGTAACCGCGGAGAATTACGCCTACCACTTTCCCCAAGTTGTCGAGATTATCCACGCCTTTATCGCCGGTCAGGTGTTGAAGCCGATTAATCATTTGCCCGCACGCTAGGCAGCAACTCCGCTCGATTTTAACCCGCGCCCGGCATATCCTAGCGCGATGGCAGTACGCGGTCAGAGCAGTGAACCGATCGAGTTGCGTCCGGGTGCCGGTACGCGCGAGGCGGCCCGAATGGCGGAGCTGGAGCGCTGGGCGTGGGGGCGCGTGCGTGCGCTGCGGCTCTTCTACAGCCATCTCTCGGTCTACGTGATTATCAATTTTATTCTGTTCATGCTCGTCGCGACCACGCCATTTCATTCCTCCTGGTTTTATGCGGTGTTGATCGGCTGGGGCCTGGTGGTGGTGTTTCATTGCCTTAACGCCTATGAGCTGCTGCCCTGGACCACGCATGACTGGGAGCAGCGCAAGGTAAAAGAACTGATCGACCAGCGCCTACGCGGCTGATGCGGGCGGCGATCGAAGCTTGCCCGCACGATCGAGTCGGTAAGTCCGGCCGCCCCAATGGATGGTGCGGCCAAAGGCGCTCGACCAAAACAGTGCGGCGTGGAACAACTGCCATGCCGGCACCGCGCAGCGATCGATCACGCGTTGGCGGCGCTTGGGCGGGTCAAGCCAAAGCCGGGAGGCGACCCGGCGTCGTAGTGCGACGCGATATTGATGGAGCGCAATTGCCAGCGCGAAACCCGAGAGCAAGTAGCGCGGACCGACAAGGCCGGCGCCGATCGCCGCGGCCCAGCCAAAGGGCGGAATCGTGACCGCAGCGGCGGCGATGGCCCAGTAGCCCGGCATGTGGATGCGCACCAATAGATATTGACGGCGGATGAAGGCGCCAGCGCCGCGCCAATCATAGCGCACGGGCGATCGCAGCAGCAGGGGGGACGGGCCAAGTACCGCGCCGCCTGCCGTCCAGGCAGCGCGCGTCAGGCGCAGATCGTCGAGTAGCGCGTCGTGCCACCAGGCACGCAGATCGATGGCGTCGAGATAACGCCGCCGCAGCGCCATCGAGCCACCCCAAGCGAGCGCCCAGGCCCGCGGGCGCGGCGCCAGGGAGAATGATGCGTGCGCGGCGCAGACAAACGCCGTCGCCAGGCCATCGTCCGCCGCCGTCAGCCAGCGCCAGCCCGAGACGATCTCCACGTCATCGCGCCCTAAGGGGTGCACCAGCCGCGCCAGCCAATCAGGCTGCGGCACGATATCGGCATCGGCGAACACGATGATCGTGTCACGTGGCCGCAGGCGCGCCAGGGCCGCAAGTTGGTTGTGAATTTTTTGCCCGGACCGGGTCGCGGCGCCGGCAATGACAAGCTCCGTATCGGGCCGTTCTCGGGTCGCAGCGATGAAGCGGGTGAGCAGCGGAAAGGCGGGATCGCTTTCCGCTTCGAGCGCGAAAATCAGCCGCCAATCCGGAAACTGCTGCGCACACAAGGCGCGCCACAGACCGGGCAGGTTGTCGGCGCCGCGCACCGGAATGATGACCACGGTGGGCGCCCTGAAACGAGGCGCGGTCAAAGGCCCGCGCACCGCGCGCCAGTAATGCCAGACAGCGAAAGTCGCTAGCACCGTTTCGGCGAGCCAGATCGCGACCATGGCTTCGAGCAACACCGCCATTCCTTATTCCTGGGGTGGCGCGCGCCTGAGGTTCTTGAGCGTGTTCCAGGCCAGAACCGGATCGACCGCGAACTGGCGAAGCGCGTACTCGGCGATGCCGAGCGCGGTTTCGCGCTCACTCATGACCACGAGCCCCACTTCCTTGGCGTCGAGCCATTCGGCTTCCTCGTCGCTGTGAGTGCGAACCACGACGTCGATTGCGCGATTGGCGTGACGCACGAGGTCGATGATACGACGCGCAAGAAAGCGGTCCGGAATCGCGACCACGAGGAGCCTGGCGCGTTCGGGATGGCCGGCGGCAATAACCTCGGGACGGGTGCCGTCGCCAAAAATCACGGGCAAACCCGCACGGCGCGAGCGCTCGGCGATGCCACGATCCTGTTCGATCACCAGGAACGGCACGTTGTGCTGGCGCAGCGCGGCCACCACGACGCTGCCAACCCGACCGTGGCCGATCACCAGCGCGTGATCGGTCAATGGCGGCGGTGCGGGGCCGGCGGCGAACCGCCGAGGGCGCGCGGTCCAGGATTGCAGCGGCCGGACTTTCTCGAGACTCGCGGCCAGCTTCTCGTTGGCGCGAAAGACAAAAGGGTTGACGACAATCGCGAACAGCGCGCCGCTCAGCACCAGGCTGAGGCCCTCCGCCGGCATGGCGTGGTCGGCAACCGCCTC
>JASHOB010000193.1 GCA_030041335.1 Alphaproteobacteria bacterium
GCCAAGGCGGCGAAAGTGCCGATCATCGTCGCCATCAACAAGATCGACAAACCCGATGCCAAGCCGGAGCGCGTGCGCCAGGAATTGCTCCAGCATGAGCTGGTGGTCGAGGAGATGGGTGGCGAGGTGCTCGACGTGCCGGTCTCGGCCTTGAAAAAGACCGGGCTCGACAAGCTCGAAGAGGCAATCCTGCTGCAGGCCGAAATCCTCGATCTGCGCGCCAATCCTAATCGTCGCGCCAGCGGCGCCGTGATCGAGGCGAAGTTGGAGCGCGGCCGCGGCGCGGTGGCGACCGTGCTGATCCAGGCCGGCACATTGCGGGTCGGCGATATCTTCGTCTCGGGCAGCGAGTGGGGCCGGGTCCGTGCCCTGCTCGACGACCGCAACCAGACGATCGACGCCGCCGGACCGGCGATGCCGGTCGAGGTGCTCGGCCTCAACGGCGTGCCTCTGGCGGGCGACGATTTTGTCGTCGCCGAGAACGAGACGCGCGCCCGCGACATTGCCGATTACCGTCAGCGGCTGCGCCGCGAAAAACAATCGGCCGGCGCCGGTCGCGGCACGCTTGAACAGATGTTCGCCCAGGCGGCGCAGGGGGGCAAGAAAGAGCTGGCGGTTGTCGTCAAGTCGGATGTGCAGGGTTCGCTCGAGGCCATCACCGCGTCCCTTGAGAAGCTCGGCACCAACGAGGTATCGACTCGCGTGCTCCACGCCGCGGTCGGCGGCATCAGCGAAAGCGACGTCATCCTGGCGAAGGCCTCGAGCGCCGTGATCATCGGGTTCAACGTTCGCGCCAACCCGCAGGCGCGCGAACTGGCCCGACGCGACGGTGTGGAAATTCGCTACTACTCGATCATCTACAATGTCATCGACGATATGAAGCTGGCGATGGGCGGACTGTTGTCGCCGGTGACGCGCGAGCGCTTTCTCGGGAATGCCGCGATCCGCGAGGTCTTCAACATCTCGAAGGTCGGCAAGGTTGCAGGCTGCATGATCACGGAAGGCGTGGTGCGGCGCGGCGCCAAGGTGCGATTGCTGCGCGACAATATCGTCATCCACGAGGGCACACTCAAAACCCTGAAACGGTTCAAGGATGAGGTGCGCGAGGTGCGCGAAGGCTTCGAATGCGGCATGGCCTTCGAGAATTACGAAAACATTCAGGTTGGCGACACCATCGAATGTTTCGAAATGGAGGAAGTCGCCCGCGCGCTCTAGGATGAGGACGCGGCTCGAACCCGGCGTCGCGCCGGGTTCGAGCCGCGATCGTTATTCGTTGGCCACGGGCCTGCGAACGAAGCCCGGCCATTGGCGCGCCACCACCTCGCGCTCGTCGGAGAAGGCATAGCAGCTGTTGAGCAACGCCGGTTGCCGGCGCGAGGCTGCATCCGCTCGCGCACCGGCCTCGCCAGCCTGATCGAAATCGCGCCGCGCCAGCGGCACCACGGTCTGAAAAGCGGTGGTGCCAACCGGCCCCAACAGCTCGACCAGATGGGTACAACCCTCGGTGCCGCCGAGACGTTCGCGCACCTGTCGGCGAAAGCCCGGTCCGATCGTGAGCCCGACAAGGCGTTGGAAATTGGGCGCGACGTCGGCGCAGATGCGGTAGGGGCTGGCCTCGGTTACCGCCTCGACAGCGCGGATCGTCAGCGCGTCGTCGACCGTGAGGCGGATCGACATGTCATGGATCGGCGCACCCGGCGACACCTGTCCGCGCTCGCGATTGCCGAAACCGTAGGTCTTGGTGTCGGTGATATGGCCTTCGATATCCCACAGCCCATCTGCGCGACGAAAGCCTTCGCATCGGACTTTGCGCGTGTGCATATGCTCGCGGGCGGCAGGAGACGAGAGCGGCATGGCGGAACTTTCTGGATATCAGAGGATGAGGGTCGCGGCGGCGGTGTCGGCGGCGGCGAGAAAATCGCGCAGGGTTTCGGCCGCGACGTCGGTGGTGACGAACACCTCGCCGATCCGGCGCGGCAGAATCAGGGTAACGCGCCCGTCTTTCACTTTCTTGTCGCGCTTCATGTGAGCGAGCAGCCGAGCCGGCTGGCGCGCCGCTTCGGGCAGCGCCGCGAGCGTGGTCGGTAAGCCCGCGCCGGCGAGAACGCGCTTGAGACGCGCCGCCTCGCGCGCGGGCCAGTGACCAAGCCGCGCGGCCAGATCGCCGGCCAGGCACATGCCCAGCGCGACCGCCTCGCCGTGGAGCAGCGCTGCGCCGAAGCCGGTCTCGGCCTCGAGCGCATGACCGAACGAGTGGCCGTAGTTCAGGATCTGTCGCTCGCCGCTCTCGCGCTCGTCGGCAACAACGACGCGCGCCTTGATCTCGAGGCTGCGCCTCACGGCATGATCGCGCGCGGCAATGTCGCCGGCGAGCAGCTCGGTGCCGTGCGTTTCGAGCCAGGCGAAAAATTCAGCGTCTTTGATCACGCCGTATTTGACGATTTCCGCGTAGCCTGCGCGCAGCTCGCGGTCTGGCAGGGTTGCCAGTGTCGCGGTGTCGGCCAGCACCAGCACCGGCTGGTGAAACGCGCCTACCAAATTCTTGCCTTGGGGCGTGTCGATCGCGGTCTTGCCGCCGACCGCACTGTCGACCTGTGCCAGCAAAGTCGTTGGCACCTGCACATAATCGATGCCGCGCAGCAACGTTGCCGCGGCGAAGCCGGCAAGATCGCCGACCACGCCGCCCCCGAGAGCGATCAGCGAGGTGCCGCGCTCGATGCCGAGCGTCAATATGTCCACGCACAATTTGGCGAAATGAGCGAAGTCTTTGGTCGGTTCACCGGGGGGCAGCACTATTTCGTGATAGGCGATACCCGCCCCGTCGAGCGACGCGATCAAAGCCGCGAGATGGAGCCGCGCCACATGCGCGTCGGTGACGATGACCGTGCGCTTCTGGCGGATGACCGGCGCGATCAGCGATCCGGCGCGATGCAGCAGGCCGGCGCCGATATGGATGTCATAGCCGCGGCGGTCGAACGCGACGTGCAATGTCGCCGCGCTCACGACATCACCTCGGCCGCGCCAGCTTCGGGATGGGCCGCGAGATATTCCCTGAGACGCGCCATGATTCCGGTAACCATCTCCTCGGGTGGGCCATCGCTCGAATCGATGGTAAAATTGGCTTCGGCGTAGATTGGGTGGCGCTCCGCCATCAGACTCGTCAAAATGGCGCGCTTGTCGCCCTGTTTCAACAGGGGTCGATGATTGCGCCGGCCGACACGCGACAGCAGGATATCGATATCGGCCTTGATCCAGATGGTGATCGCGCGCTCGATAAGAAGCGCGCGCGTGGTCGGGTCCATGAAAGCGCCACCGCCGGTGGCGAGCACGTGGGCCGGGCCGTCGAGCAAACGCGCGATGACGCGACGTTCGCCGTCGCGGAAAAACGCCTCGCCATGCTGCTCGAAAATCTCCTCGATGGTCTGACCGGCGGCTTGCTCGATCTCGTGGTCGGCATCGACGAAGGGCAGGCCCAGTTCATGGGCGAGGCGGCGACCGATGCTGGTCTTGCCGGCACCCATCAACCCGACCAAGGCAACCGTACGCCGTAGCTTCAAGCTGCTCATATTGGTACTGCGCGCGTTGAAACGCGCATGCCGTACCGATAGACTGCCCGCGTTTGGGCCATAAGAACAACCTAGCACAAGGTCAGAACTCGAAACCAGCGCAGCAAACTATGGCGAGAGTCTTGCTTACGGCCATCGGGCTCCTGATCATTGCCGTCGCCATCGGAGTCGCCTATTTCGCGATCACCGACGTGCCGCCGCCCTCGGGCAAGATCGAACACGTGATCCCCGAATCGCGCATGCCGAAGTGAGCCGATGCGATTAGGAGCAGCGTCAACGGTTTTGACCTTGGCCTTGGCGCTTGTCGCCCAACCGGTCTTGGCTCAAGACGAGGAACCGCAGCCGGGCCCACCGCTGCGGCTGGTTGCGCCGCCGCCCGATTCCGACCACGAATCGGCACAAGGTGCGCCGCCGCCGGCGGGCATCAGTGCCACTACGCTCGAGCCGCCCGATCTGAGCTGGGGTGACGCATTGGGCAAGGGCGAAGCCGCGCTGCCGCGCGACCTGTGGCTCGGCACGCCACGCGCCATCCTGCGCGCCTTGCTGGGGCAATTGGGTCCCAGCGCTTCGCCGGCGTTGCGCGCCGTGGCGCAGCGCCTGTTGCTGAGCGGTGGCGCGATCCCACGCGGCGGCGATCCCGCCGCTGGTCCGAGTCTCGCGTTGCTGCGCGCGCAAGCGCTGGCGCGGCTGGGCGCGCTGAGCGGTGCCGCGACCGTGCTCGACAACGTTCCCGCGGCGAAGCTCGGCGACGCGGCGCTGCGCTTCCGGATCGAGCTCGCCTTCGCCGCCAACAATATCGCCGACGCTTGTCAACGCGTCGCCGCCGGACTGACAGAGCACGCGAACGTCTGGTGGGACGAGGCTAATATCGCCTGCGACCTGCTATCGGGCGCGCGCGAGAAGGCGGCTCTGTCGCGCGATATCCTGCATGATCGTGACCCGGCCGCCGATCCGCAGTTCGACGCCTTGATTGCGGCGACCGACGGCGCCCGCGGTGTCAAACTCGATCGCCGCGTCGTGCTGACGCCGCTACGCGCCACCCTCTGGGCGTCGAGTAAGCGGCCGTTGCCGGTGGAGATGATTGCAACCATGGACGCGCCAACGGCGGCGGCCTACGCCGGGAGCGGCGCGCCCGCGGCAATTCGTCTGTCGGCGGCCGAGCGCGCCGCCGCGCTGGGTGGCTGGCCGCCGGAACGGCTCGCGGAGCTCTATGGCAAGGCTGGATTGGAGGACCCGACGCCGGCGGCGTCCCCGTACGATCAACGGCTCGGCGAGACGCCGCTCGGTCGTGCCCAGCTGTTTGCGACAGCGCAGCAGAATGGCGACCCCGCGCGACGCGTCGAGGCACTCGTGCAGTTTCTGAGGGCGGCGCAACTGCATGATTTCTATTTTGTCGCCGCTCGTTTGGCGGCGCCGATCATTCTCGCGATCGGGCCCGGCGGCGCCACCAAGGAGGCAGCGCCCTCTTTTACCCGCGCTCTGATCGCGGCGGATCATACGCGGGACGCGGCAGCGTGGCTTCCGCTTCTCGACGCGCCGGCGGCCGATCCGCTGGTGACGGTCGTTCATGCCATCGAGGGTGTACACCCCGATGACGCCGCCGTCGGGGAATCGCTGGCGACACTGGCGCTTCACGCCAAAGACCCGAGGCGTGCGATCGGTCTCTATCTGGCGCTTATCAGCGCATATGGCGTGCCGCTGCCGGCATCCGTACTGGCAAACGAGATGGGCCCGGCCCGGCCCGGCCCGGTGCCGAGCGCGGCGCTGTGGCTTGACCTCAGACAGGCGGCGACAGCCCATCGGCGCGGCGAGCTCGTTCTGGCCGGTCTCATCATGGTGCAGGACGGTGTCGGACTCACGACCGAGCCGTTCCGGCTGCTCGAGGTGCTGGCGGCGCTGCGCGCAGCCGGCTTCGACGTCGAGGCACGAGCGCTTGCGCGCGACCTTGCCGTGGCGGTGTTGTGATGCGCGGGCCGTCCCCGGTCGTTCCCGTACCGGCGCCGCGTCACCTCGAACCATTTCTTGAAATGCTGGCGGCGGAACGGGGCGCGGCGCAGGCCACCATCGCCGCCTACCGCAACGACATCACGGATGCCGCGCGGTGGTCGAAACGAGGTGCCTTCGAGGCGGCGACGGCCGAGGATTTGCGCGGCTACCTGACGCGGCTCGCGCGCGTCGGCACCGCGCCGCGCAGCGTTGCGCGCAAATTGTCGGCCTTGCGTCAATTCTTCCGCTTCCTGGTGCTGGAGCGTATCCGCGGGGACGATCCGACCACGCAACTCGACGGGCCCCGTCTTGGCCGGCCGCTGCCCAAGGCGTTAGGCGAGAGCGAGGTGTCGGCGCTGTTGAGCGCCGCGCGCGCGCGACCGGGCGCCGACGGCGCCCGGTTGGTTTGCCTGCTTGAGCTGCTCTACGGCTCGGGCCTGCGCGTCTCGGAGCTGGTCGGCCTGCCGCTTGCCGCGGCGCGCGGCGACAAGCGCTTTCTTCTGGTACGCGGCAAGGGCGACAAGGAGCGGCTGGTGCCGGTTTCGCCGCCGGCGCGCGCCGCGCTCGACACGTATCTCCAAGAGCGCAACCGCTATCTCAAGGGCGGCGCGGAATCGCGCTACCTGTTTCCGTCGCGTGGTGGCACGGGACATCTGACCCGCGAGCGCTGCGCGCAATTGTTGAAGCGATTGGCGGGGGAAGCCGGGCTCGATCCGAAGCGCCTGTCGCCGCATGTGCTGCGCCACGCCTTTGCCAGTCATTTGGTTGACCGGGGCGCCGATCTCCGCAGCGTCCAGGAAATGCTTGGCCATGCCGATATAGCAACGACGCAGATCTATACACATGTGATGGGTGACCGTTTGCAGAAATTGGTGGCGACGCATCATCCGCTGGCGAGGAAGAAGCCATGAGTTTCACCGAGGTGCCGGAAAGAGAAGCGCGCCTCAACCGCAGCGAGCTGTCGGTGCCGGCAAGCGAGCCGCGTTTTTTCGACAAGGCGGCAAGCGGGGCAGCCGACATCGTGATGCTCGACCTTGAAGATGCAGTGGCGCCCGACCGGAAGGAGAGTGCGCGAAAGAATGCGATCGCGGCGCTTCATGACGTCAATTGGCGCGGCAAGACCATGTCGCTGCGCGTGAACGGGCTCGACACCAGCTACATGTATCGCGACGTCGTCGACGTCGTGGAGCAGGCCGGGGATAAGCTCGACCTCTTGATGATCCCGAAGGTCGGCGCTGCTGCCGACGTCTATGCGCTCGACCTGCTGGTGACGCAGATCGAGCGGGCCAAGGGCTATGCCAAGCGCATCGGCTTCGAGCTGCAAATCGAGAGCGCGCTCGGAATGAAAAACATTGACGAGATCGCGGCGGCATCGAAGCGCACCGAATCGCTGCATTTCGGCTCCGGCGACTACGCGGCTTCGCTGCGTGCGCGAACGCCGCATATCGGCGGCGCGGTACCGGAATACGCGATG
The DNA here is from genome assembly GCA_030041335.1 of Alphaproteobacteria bacterium. Classification (GTDB taxonomy): domain Bacteria; phylum Pseudomonadota; class Alphaproteobacteria; order ATCC43930; family CGMCC-115725; genus JAATGI01. Next base: position 7,027 of record JASHOB010000193.1, read on the forward strand.
CGGACGGATCGCGGCGAAAGCCATTGGGGCGATCCGTGGCACTACGCGCTGTCGCGCATCGTGGTAGCGGCGCGCGCCAATGGTCTGCGGCCGATTGACGGACCGTTCGGCGATTTTGCCGACAGCGAAGGCTTTCTCGCCGCGGCGCGCCGCGCCGCGGCGATGGGCATCGAAGGCAAATGGGCGATCCACCCATCGCAGATCGCGCTGGCCAACGAAATCTTCACGCCGACGATGGACGAGGTCGAGCGCGCGCGCCGCATCGTCGCGGCCTTGGCGGAAGCGAAGCGGAAGGGCAAAGGCGCGGTGACGATGGACGGGCGCATGATCGACGCCGCCTCGATCCGCCAAGCCGAAGCCCTGCTAAAAAAAGCGGTCGCAATCGCGGGCCGCTGAATGCGTCATTATCTTGATTTCGAAAAGCCGATCGCCGAGCTCGAGGACAAGATTGAGGAACTGCGCCACCTCTCCAATTCGGCCGAACTCAACATCGCGGACGAGGTGTCGCGGCTCGAGACCAAACTCGACCGGCAACTGCGCCAGGTCTATGCCCGGCTCACGCCGTGGCAGAAGGTGCAAATAGCGCGCCATCCCGACCGGCCGCACGGCGTGGACTTCATCAAGGGACTGATCGCCGAATTCACCCCGCTCGCCGGCGATCGCGCTTTCGCCGAGGATCGCGCCATCATCGGCGGTATCGGTCGCTTCCGCGGGCAGAGCGTAATGGTCATCGCCCATGAAAAAGGCGCCGATACCGACGCGCGGATGAAGCACAATTTCGGCATGGCGCGGCCGGAGGGCTACCGCAAGGCGCGCCGGCTGATGGAGCTGGCGGACCATTTCCATCTGCCGGTGCTGTCGTTCGTCGACACCGCCGGCGCCTATCCGGGCGTCGACGCGGAGGCGCGCGGCCAGGCCGAGGCGATCGCCCGCGCCATCGACACCTGCCTCAAGATCGAGGTGCCGCTGGTCGCCACCATCATCGGCGAAGGCGGCTCCGGCGGCGCCATCGCGCTCGCCGCCGGCAATCGTGTCTTGATGTTGGAGCATGCGGTCTATTCGGTGATTTCACCCGAAGGCTGCGCCAGCATTTTGTGGCGCATGCCCGAGAAGGCGCAGGAGGCGGCCGATGCGCTCAAGCTCACCGCCCAGGACCTGGCCAAGCTCGGCGTGGTCGACGACGTGGTGGCCGAGCCGCTCGGCGGCGGTCACCGCGCGCCCGCGAAAACGGTCGCCGCCGTCGGCGATGCGGTCGAAGAGGCGTTGCGGCCGCTCCTGGGGCTCGACGGGCCTGCGCTCCGCGCGCAACGGCGGGAAAAATTTCTCGCCGTCGGCGGCCGGGGACTCTAGGACCTCGGCTCCTCGATCGGGCCGGCGCGCAGGCTATAGCCGGTGCCGCGGATGGTGTGGAGCAAGGGCGCCGCGAAACCCCTGTCGATCTTCTGCCGCAGGCGGCTGACATGAACGTCGATGACGTTGGTCTGCGGGTCGAAGTGGTGGTCCCAAACCTTTTCCAGCAACATATTGCGCGTCACTACCTGGCCGGCATGGCGCATCAGATATTCGAGCAAGCGGAATTCTCGCGGCAGGAGATCGATGTCGACGCCGGCGCGGGTGACGGTGCGGGTCAGCAAATCGAGCTCGAGGTCGCCGACCTTGAGCTTGGTCTCGGCGCCGGCGCGCCGCACCACGGCGTCGAGACGCGCCAGCAACTCCGAAAGCGCAAACGGTTTGGGGAGGTAGTCGTCGCAGCCGGCGCGCAGTCCAACGACGCGGTCCTCGACATCGCCCAAGGCGCTCAACACCAATATCGGGGTCTGATTTTTTGCCGCGCGCAGCGCCGCGACGATCGAGAGACCGTCAAGCCCGGGCAGCATCCGGTCGATCACCAGAGCGTCGAATGTTTCGTTGGCCGCGCGTTCGAGCCCCTCGCGCCCGGCTTCCGCCAAGGCTACGACATGGCCGCTTTCGGTCAGTCCTTTTTTGAGATAGGCGCCGACTTCGCGGTCATCCTCGACCACCAGAATACGCATGGCCTGTTCCGCCCAACCAACGTTTCCCCCTTGGGACCCGTCGCGACCCCGCGTCTCGATTCAGCCTTTATCCTCGCTATTGTCCATTGACACGGCGACATAGGCGTTGCTGCCGTTGCGGTTGATGAGCAGGAGCACACTCTTGTTCTTGCTTTGGCGCGCGGCATCGAGCTTCTTCGCCGCCTCGCGTGGCGAGGCCACCGGTTCCTGATCAATGGTCTGGATGACATCGCCGGGCTGCAACCCCTCACGCGCGAACGGGCTCGAATTGTTGACCGCGGTCACGACGACGCCTCTGACATTCTTGCCGATATGGAGCCGCGAGCGCCAATCCTGATCGAGCGGCGCGAGCTTGAGGCCGAGCGCCGAGGCGTGTTGCGGCTCCTCCTTGGGTTCTTCCGTTTGCGGCGTCGCCGCGGCGAGCTGGGGATTGTTCGGCATTTCGGCGATGGTCGGACTGAGCGTCATCGGCCGGTCTTTGCGCCAGACTTTGACGTCCGCGGTTTCGCCCACTCGCGCGTCGGCGACGATGATCGGCAGATCGCGGACGTGGTGCACGACGTGGCCGTCGAAGCTCATGATCACGTCGCCTTGGCGAAAACCCGACTTCTGGGCCGGACCGTCGATGGTGACATCGGCGACCAGGGCGCCTTCGGCATGCGGCAATCCCAGGCTCCTGGCGATCTCGGGAGTCACCTCCTGAATCTGCACGCCGAGCCAGCCGCGCATCACCTTATGATGCTCGCGCAATTGATCGATCACGGGTCTCGCCTGGCTCGACGGAATCGCGAAACCGATACCCACGGAACCGCCATTTGGCGAGTAGATCGCGGTATTGATGCCGATGACTTGTCCGGCAAGATTGAAGGTCGGGCCACCCGAGTTGCCGCGGTTAATGGCCGCGTCAAGCTGCAGGAAATCATCGTAGGGGCCGGAATGGATGTCGCGCCCGCGCGCCGAGATGATGCCGGAGCTGACCGTGCCGCCAAGCCCGAA
>JASHOB010000194.1 GCA_030041335.1 Alphaproteobacteria bacterium
GGTGTATTCGTAATGACCCAAAAACGTGCACGGCAGGCGGTGGATTAGTGCACTCAAATTGCGCAGAAATTATTGAAACCCTGGATTCCAAACGGCTTTTATCAATTCCACAACGATGGCACGGAGTTTGCGATTCTCCAGTGGCGCCTCGGCGCAGTCATTTGTTGAAGGCTTACGCAACGAGCCCGAAGGGAACATCGCGATGCCTACCATGACCATTCCGGTAATCGACATCTCTCCGTTCCGTAGCAATGACGTCAAGGTCCGGAAGCAGGTTGCTGGCCAAATCGCCGAGGCCTGCACGGACATCGGCTTTCTCATCATTTCCGGCCATGGCATTCCATCGAGCACGATCCGGCGCATGGTAGAGATCTCGAAGGATTTCTTCGCCCTTGATGCGAGTGAGAAGAGCAGGATTGCACGACCGCGTCCCGAAGTGATCCGCGGCTATGGCGGGATGGAGACGGAGGGTTTGGCTTACAGTCAAGACGAGGAAACGCCCCCCGACCTCAAAGAGGTATTCGATGTCGGGCCGATCAACGTTCCTAATACCGACTATTTCCATGGGCCCGCCGCCGGCGTCCATTTCGCCGACAATTTGTGGCCCAGCAATCCCGCCGCGATGCGCGACGTCTACGTCGACTATTTCCAGCGCATGGAAGGGTTGACCAGCGAGATGATGCAAATTTTCGCAACCGCGCTCGACCTGCCGACGACCTTCTTTGATTCTAAGATCGACCGCCATATCAGCATCCTGCGGACGAACTACTATCCGAAGTTCAAGCAACCTCCTCGGGCAAAGCAGCTACGCGGCGGCGAGCACTCCGACTACACCGCTTTTACGATCCTTTGGCAGGAACGAACGCCCTCGGTTGGATTGCAAGCGCGCGGCACGGACGGCGAATGGATCAACGTGCCCGCGATCGATGACACGCTCGTGGTCAACATCGGTGATTCGCTGATGCGGTGGACCAACGACAAATGGATTTCCACTCAGCATCGCGTGGTAAACCCGCCGTTTGAGATCGGGCGCGAACATGACCGTCTGTCGCTGGTCTACTTCGTGCAGCCCAATTACGACGCCGAGATCAAGTGCATTGACAGCTGCCGAAGCGCCGATGAGCCGGCCAAATACCCACCGGTGCTCAACGGTGACTATCTGTTCAGCAAGTTCTCTAAGCAATCGAATATGGAACTGGAAGCCTCGTAACCCACTTACGAGCACGTTCACGAGCGGTGATCAGCAACAAGGCGCGAGAGCGCCAATGAAGAAGTGCGGACTGAAATCATGGCTATTGGCAAGGATAGCAACGTCCTGGTGATTGGCGGTAGCTCGGGGATCGGTTTTGCTACCGCCGCGCTCGCCGCTCAGGCGGGGGCTGCGGTGACGATCGCATCACGCTCTCCGGAGCGTTTGAAGATGGCTGCCGCATCACTGCCCACGGGCGTGAGGGCCAAGGGGCTCGACGTGACCGACGCGGATGTAGTTGAACGGTTCTTCGCCGTGTCTGGAGAATGGGACCATGTCATCCTGTCTGGGGCTTCGACTAAACACGGTCCCGTACAAAGCTTTCCGCTACACGATGCACGTGCCGCGATGGAGAGCAAATTCTGGGGCGCGTATCACGTCGGCCGGAGTGCCAGCATTCGTGCTGGCGGGTCTCTGACCTTCGTTTCAGGCGTCTACAGCATCCGCCCCAATTTACAAGCGGTTTTGCAGGGCGCAATCAACGCGGCCCTTGAAGCGCTGGCGCGGGGTCTCGCCCTCGAGCTTGCCCCCGTCCGCGTCAATACCGTTTCGCCCAGCCTCACCAAGACGCCGCTTTGGGACAAGCTCGACCGCGCGACGCGAGATCAGATGTACCGCGAGAAGGCAACACAACTCCCGGCTCGGCGGGTCGGCGAAGCCGAGGATGTCGCCGCGGCGATCCTCCTTCTGGCCGGCAATCCGTTCATCACCGGATCGACGCTCTTGATCGATGGCGGCGATGCACTCGTCTAACGCAACTACCCTTGCGTCAAGAACCCACCAACAGATTTTCAGGGAAAGCCACGATGAAACTTCTGTCGGTCCCCATCATCGACATCGATCCCTATCTGAGAGGAGGGTATCCCGACAAGATGGCCGTCGCGCGCGCGGTCGATCGAGCCTGTCGCGACATCGGCTTCTTGATCATAGAGGGCCACGGCGTGTCGCCGTCGCTGATTGCGCGGACCACGAACGTTTCGCGGGCCTTTTTTGATCTACCGACCGACGAAAAGAAACGCTTCGCGCGGCCGGCAGTCGATATTTTGCGAGGCTATATTGGCGTCAACGAAGAATCGCTCGCCCGGTCGCGCGACCGCTACGCCAATTCCAGCGATCTGAACGAGAGCTTCATGATCGGGCCTGTCGACCTACCGCCGCGCGAGTATGCGTTCGCTCCAGCAGCCGGCAACCATTTTGCGCCCAACATTTGGCCTGATCGACCCACGGACATGCGTGCGGTCTGGACCGAGTACTACCGCGCGATGGGCTCGCTTGCGCAAACGTTGATGCGCATATTCGCGCTCGCCCTCGGTCTCAATGAGACCTTTTTCGACTCGAAGATCGACCGACACATAAGCCGTTTGCGGGTACGCAACTACCCTGCCCAGGACAAGCCCCCGGCACCGGACATGATCCGCGCCGGGGCCCACTCAGACTACGGCAGCTTAACAATCCTCGCGACAGAGGACCGCCCCGGCGGATTACAGGTCCGCAACGCCGAGGGCGACTGGGTCGACGTACCGATCGTGACCGACTGCTTCATCATCAATATCGGGGATCTCCTAGCGCATTGGACTAACGATAGCTGGGTCTCGACGCTGCACCGGGTGGTCAACCCTCCCGCGGACGCGGGGGCCGAAGCACGCCGGCAGTCCCTAGTGTTCTTCCACAATCCCAACTACGACGCCGAGATCGTCTGCATTCCCTCCGTGGCGGGCGAGCGTCCGAAATATCAGCCGACCACGTCAGGTGACTATCTGCGGAGCCTTTTCGTCGCCACACAAAATGTATGAGGAATTGTCGGAAGACCGAGTGATTTGAACGAATTCGTGCTGCAGCCAGAGTTCGGATGAGACGTTTTCAACGCAAGGAGCGAATCATGATTAGCAAACAAATCTTTCTATCACTCGGTCTCGGCACCGGCCGGCGATTCTTGCTTGGGCTCGCTTCGTTCGCGGCACTCTCCCTAGCATCGCCATCTCTGAGCTTGGCCTCGGATTGCACCCCCAAATCCGTCGATCTGGGAAATGCGAGCCCCGTCAAAACGGGATGCGGAGACCTCCGCATCGCGTTTCTGTCGATGGGCACCAACAACACTTATCTGCAGGCTGGCATCAAGGGCGCGAATGACGCGGCTGCCGAGATCGGCGCGAGGATTGATGTCTTCGACGGCGGCTGGACGCCGGTGACCCAGTATAACCAGGTGCAAAACATTCTTTCGAGCGGCAAGTACAATGCAATCCTCGGCGAGATCGTCGATGGCAAGCAGGCCTGCAAAATCCTGTCCGAAGAGGCGCCCAAGAAGAACATCCTGGTGGCCATCTCGAACAATCCTCTATGCGGCAAGGACACCGCTGAGGGCGACGCCCTTTGGACCCCGGGCACAATCACGTTCGTGGGGGGTTCGCAGCAACGGCCGGCATTCCGTGAGTGGATCATGTGGATCGCGAAGCAGAACCCGGGGCCGCAGAAAGTGATCCTGATCACCGGTCCTGAGCTTCTGTCCAACACCGTCAACACCAATCTCGCGGTCAAGGACGTCCAGTCCAAGTACCCAGATTTCAAGATAGTGGCAGAACTCTACACCGACTATTCCCTCCCGCAGTCCTACCAGAAGGCGGTCCCGGCGCTTCAAGCCCATCCCGACGCCACGATCATCATCGCCTGTGCCGGTGACCTCACTCGTGGTGCGGTACAGGCAGCTCGGCAGGCCAACCGGCTTTCCGCGATTAAGATCTACGACGGCGGCGGGAACGAATGGGCCTTCGATTCCGTACGCAAGGGGATCATTGCCAGTACCCGCGTCCTCACGCCTTACACCGAGCAGTATGCCGCGATCAAGGCGATTGGCGCCGCCTGGAAGGGTGAGAGAGTGCCACATTATACGCCGCTCGAGACGGCGATCTACACGAAGGCGACTGTCGGCGACACTAAGCCGCAATACTGACAGGGCACCGCGTGGCGACAGTCAACGTTGCGAGTTCGCCGGCCTTCGCGCGCGCGGAGACCGGCAGGGCTCCGTTATCAGGGGCTATCGCCATCGCGGCATCGGACGTTGAAGTCCACTTTGGCGGCATCCTCGCGCTCGACGGCGTCAGTATCCAGGCCGAAAAAGGCCTGATTCATGCCCTGGTCGGGGAAAACGGAGCAGGCAAATCGACATTCCTCGGCGTCATCGCCGGACGGATAATCCCCAGCCGAGGAAGTGTTGCCATTTTCGACAAAGCTTACGATTTCGGTAATCCGCGCAGCGCCAAGCGGTTGGGCGTCAGCGCCATCTACCAGGAACTCACGGTCATCCCGGCGTTGTCGGCACAGGCCAACGTGTTTCTGGGCCAGGAGAAGGCGGCTGCCGGCCTGCTCTCGGAAGTCACGATGAAGCGTCGCTTCCTCGAGCTTTCCTCCCAACTCGGCATCGCTATCGCCTCCGATGTCCTGGCCGGTCGTCTATCGGTTGCCGATCAACAGATGCTCGAGATCATGCGCGGCATCCAGTCGAATGCGCGACTGCTGCTGTTTGACGAACCGACCACTGCGTTGGCCCCGCCTGACCGAGAGGCACTGTTCAGGCTGATGCGCAGGCTGCGCGATGACGGAACGACGATGATGTTCGTGAGTCATAACCTCGATGAAGTCCTAGAGTTGGCCGACACCGTCACCGTATTCCGCAACGGCGCGGTCGCTGCGGTTGGACCGCGGCGGGACTGGAACAAGGCGTTACTAGTGCGCGCGATGATCGGGCACGCTCTGGAAGAGAAGAAACCGAGGCCCAAGCCGCGTCGAGCTCCCGGGGCAGCCCCCCTGCTTGCCGCGCGCCGAGTCAACTTGCCTGGTGCGGTCAAAGACGTATCAGTCGAAGTCTATGCTGGAGAAATTGTTGGCATCGGAGGATTGGTTGGCTCCGGCCGCTCGTCGCTTCTACGTTGCCTCGCCGGGCTGGAGCGCAATAGCACCGGAGAGATGATGATCGAAGGCGAAGATGTTGGGTGGCCCGCCACGCCGCGCGATGCCTTGCGGCTGGGCATCGCGATGGTTCCCGAGAACCGTAAGACCCAGGGACTGGTGCTTGGCATGTCATCGGTTGACAACATTGCGATGACCGACTACCGGCGGGTGTCTAGGTTCGCCGCGCTGTCTGCGGAAGCGATGAATGCGGCGGCCCGCCGGGTTGCTACCGAATTTGGTTTCGACGAAAAACGCCTCTATGCGCCGATGCGGACGCTCTCGGGCGGCAACCAGCAGAAGATCATGCTGGGCAGATGGCACTTGCGGACTCCCAAGGTCTTGCTGATCGATGAGCCGACGCGCGGCATTGATGTTGGCGCGAAGGAAGAGATCATGGCCACGCTCACGCGCCTGGCCGCGGGCGGGCAGGGGATAATCGTAGTCTCGTCGGAGCTTGAAGAGGTAGTGGCAATCAGCCACCGCATCATTGCTCTGGCCGACGGCCGAGCGGTGGCTGATTTTGATGCAAGCGCGCGGTCGATCGCCGTCCAGGACATCCTCTCTGCTGTTTTTTGCCTGAGCAAGGAATGAGCCATGGCATCGACCGAGACGACTAGTCTGCGCCGGGCGCCGCCGCTATGGGACCGTGCCCGCATCGCATCCATCGTCCTTCAGTTCGGGTTGATCTGGGTCTTCGTCGTGCTCCTGCTCGGCGCAACTATCGCATATCCGGGCATCATCCAATTCGCGAACATCCGCAATCTCATCAGTCAGAGTGCGCCGGTTGGTATCGTTGCAGTTGGGATGACCTTCGTCATCATCAGCGGCGGCTTCGACTTTTCCGTTAGCGCGATCGTCGCTCTATCCGCTGTGACCTTCGCCAATCGGGCCGATATTGCGGGTCTCTGGGGTGCGGCTGGCATCGCCATGCTTTTCAGTCTCTTATGCGGCTCCATTAACGGCGTGGTCATCACACGTCTAAAGGTGAATCCCTTCGTGGCCACCCTCGGCTCAGGCTACGTGTTTGGCGGTGCGGCCTACATCCTATCCAATAACGCGCCGCAACTGTCCAACGACCCGAATTTTCAAAATCTCGGCACGCAGTCCTGGTCCGGCTGGCCGATCGCTAGCTGGATTCTTATCGCCGCCTTGGTGGCCGGTGGCTTCGCGCTCGCCCGCACCGTCTACGGCCGGTCGATCTATGCCATCGGTGGAAACAGCGAGGCGG
>JASHOB010000195.1 GCA_030041335.1 Alphaproteobacteria bacterium
ATTGCCGCTTCAAGGCTGGCCATGGGGCGACTTTATCGCACCGGTTTCAACTGGAACAGTTCGACCGCCCCCGAATAAGGGAAGTGTGATCGCGATTGTTCACGCCGCGAAAATAAAGCGCGGCCTTAAACGCAAACGCCCCTCGCCGCTAAGGCGAGGGGCATTTCGCGCCGACGAGACGAAATCGGACCGTCACATCATTTTCTTAGCCATATCGTAAATTGCGTGCGTGTAGGCACCTTCGGGTTGCTTGGTGATGATCTTCTGCTCCTTGAGTTCCGCCACGGTGCGGTCGTAGTCACCGACGTTGAGATAGCCGATCGGGTTTTTCGAATCGGTGATGAGTTTGGCGACCTCGCGCATCATGTCCTTCTGATGCTTCAAGGTCTGGGCGCCGGTGGTGTCGTTGTTGAGCGCGATCTGCGCCGCCTCGTTGGTATGTTTGACCGCATAGGCCCAGCCCTTGATGCTGGCGGCGAGGAAACGGGCAAGCAGCTTGGCATAGGCTGGGTCCTTCAGCTTGTCGCCATTGGCATAAAGCCCGTCTTCGAGCACGCCGACGCCTTGGTCTGAATATTTGAACACGACGAGCTGCGACGGTTTGATGCCGGCGTCGAGCACCTGCCAGTACTCGTTATAGGTCATGGTCGAAATGCAATCGGCCTGCTTTTGCAGCAGCGGGTCGACGTTGAAATTCTGCTTCAGCACCTTGACGCCGTTGGGACCGCCCTCGGTCGGGATCTTGAGTTTGTGCATCCAGGCATAGAACGGATATTCATTGCCGTAGAACCAGACGCCGAGCGTGCGACCCTTAAAATCCTGCGGACTTTTGACGCCCGACGACTTGAGGCAGGTCAGTTCCAAGCCCTCGCGCTGGAAGATCTGGGCGATGTTGACGAGCGGCACGCCCTTTTCGCGGGCTGCGAGGGCTGCCGTCATCCAGTCGACGATGACATCGGCGCCGCCCGCCGCCAGCACCTGTTCCGGCGCGATGTCGGGACCACCCGGCTTGATGGTGACATCGAGGTCGGCCGCTTTGTAATAGCCCTTGTCCTTGGCGACAAAATAGCCGGCGAACTGGGCGTCCGCGACCCATTTCAACTGGAGCGTGACCTTGTCGGCCGCGTTGGCCCCCACCGAGGCGGCAAGAAATCCTGCTGCCGCCGCTATCATCAGCGATCGTTTCATTCTTCTACTCCTCCTGCGCTACATCCCCGCTTTCATCCAGCGACCTTCCTGAGCGAGGGGTGCCAGAAGGTCACACTACGCTCCACCAGGGCCAGCGCCCCGTACGAGGCGGAACCGGCGACGGCGGCAACCACGATAGTCGCCCACACCATAGCGATGTTCATTCGCCCCACCTCGGTGGAAATGCGGAAGCCCATACCCACCACCGGTGTGCCAAAGAATTCGGCAACAATGGCGCCGATCAGCGCCAGGGTGGAATTGATTTTGAGCGCGTTGAAGATGAAAGGCATCGCCGCTTGAAAGCGTGCGAGCCACAGGGTCTGCGCGTAGCTGGCCGCGTAGGTGCGCATCAGATCAAGCTCCATGCGCGGCAGAGCCGCAAGCCCGGCGATGGTGCTGACCAGCATCGGGAAGAAGGTCATGATCACCACCACCGCGGCCTTGGATGGCCAGTCGAAGCCGAACCACATCACCATGATCGGTGCCACCGCGACGATCGGCAGCGCGCTGACGAGATTGCCCAAGGGTAGCAAGCCGCGCTGCAGAAAAGGTGACCGGTCGACCAGCACGCCGACGATAAAACCGGCACCGCAGCCGATGACGTAGCCTGGAATCATGGCGCGCACGAAGGTCTGGATGAAATCGAGCGCCAGATCGCGCGCCGAGGCGACCATGGCGGCGGCGATGTCGCTCGGAGGCGGCAGCAGCACACGCGGAATTTCGAGGCCGACCACGACCAGCTGCCAAAGATAAATCGTCCAGACGCCGAGCAGAATGGGCGCCGCCAGATTTAGGGCGGCACCGCCGCGGTTGCGTCCGATCAAGGCGAAGAGGTTCATGGCGCGCCATGCCAGCACCGCCAGCACGACGGCGCCCAGCCACAATCCCAAGGCCGCGGCGCCACGGGCGCCGGAATCGAGGACGCGGTAAAGCGCGACGGCACCCAGGACCGTCCCGGCAAGCGCCAGGATTGCGGCGCTCTCATCCCCTCGGTCAACGAATGCTGCCACAGCGCCCGCCGCCAATGCTGCGAGCCAGAGACCAAGGTCGAGCGGCCGCCACGCGACCGCGGAACCGGCCGGCAGGAACGGCGCCGCCAATCCGGCGACGAGCGTCGCCGTCAGCACGATGTCGCGAGCCCGGGACGTCATCCCTCCCCACCCGTATGGCGCAGCGTCAGGCGCTCCACCCAGCCGACGGCGCCGACCGACAGCGCGGCCAGCAGCGAAGCCAGCACGAGTGCCGACCAGATCTGCACGGTCTGGCCGTAATAGGAACCGGCCAAGAGACGCGCGCCCAGGCCGGCGGCGGCCCCGGTCGGCAGTTCGCCGACGATGGCGCCGACCACGGCGAGCGCCACCGCGATCTTGAGGCTGGGGAACAGGAACGGGAACGAAGCCGGCCAGCGCAGCTTACGGAATATCTGGCCGCGGCTGGCGCTGTACGTGCGGATGAGGTCGAGCTGCAAGGGCTCGGGCGAAGTCAGCCCTTTCACCATGCCGATGGTCACCGGGAAAAAACACAGATAGGCCGAAATGAAGGCCTTCGGCAAAAGCCCGACCAAGCCGATCGAACCGAGCACCACGATGATCATGGGCGCGATCGCCAGGATCGGAATCGTTTGCGACGCGATCACCCAGGGCAAGAGCGCCCGCTCGAGCGTCGCGACATGGACAATCGCGATCGCGAGCGCAATGCCCAGGAGCGAGCCGAGAGCGAAGCCAACAAGAGCCGCCGACAGTGTCACCCAGGCGTGGTAAAGCAGGCTGCGGTTCGAGGTCGGCGCCACTTCAAGCACGCTATGGTCGAGTTCCACCACGACCTGGTCGGGGGCCGGGAGAACCGGCCGTTCCATCGACAGCGTGTCGCGAATGAGATCGCCGGTCGTCCATTTATTCTTGAGCTCGTCGTCGGCTTCATAGCCGTCGATGACGCGCTGCGAATTGAGCCAGATCGCGCCCAGATACCAAACGATGGCCAGCGCCGCGAGAATCGTCAGGATCGGCAGCGTGTGGCCGTGGCGCAACCGCTCCCACGCGCTATTCATCGGCGCTGCCATGTCCGTGCCTCAGACCGAGCCGCACGCGATGCGCGATGTCCGCAAACGCCGTCGCTTCGCGGATTTCGAAATTGCGGTCGCGCGGCAGGCTGGATTCGACGATGTCGACAATGCGACCGGGGCGCGGCGACATCACGACGATGCGGCTCGACAGGAACACGGCCTCGGGAATCGAATGCGTCACGAAGATGACCGTCTTGCCGGTGCGCTTCCACAGCTGCAGAAGCTGCTCGTTGAGCCGGTCGCGAATGATCTCGTCGAGGGCGCCGAACGGCTCATCCATCAGCAGCAGATCGGGATCGAACGACAGGGCCCGGGCGATGGACACGCGCTGCTGCATGCCGCCCGACAATTGCCAGGGGAATTTACCTTCGAAGCCGCTGAGTTCGACCAGCTCGAGGACGCGCGCCGCCCGCTCCATGCGCTCTTGCCGCGGCATGCCCATGATCTCAAGCGGCAGGGTGACGTTGCGCAACACCGTTCGCCACGGATAGAGCGCGGCCGCCTGAAAGACGTAGCCGTAGGCGCGATTGAGCCGCGCTGCCTCCGGCGAGCCGCCATTCACCTTGATGGTGCCGCTCGAGGCCCGCTGCAGATCGGCGATGACGCGCAACAGTGTGGTCTTGCCGCAGCCCGACGGACCAATCAGCGAAACGAAGTCGCCGTGGCTGACGGTGAGGTCGACGTTGGAGAGCGCCGTCACCGGCGCGTCGGCGGTCTCGAACACCAGGTTGAGGCCGGCGATCTCGACCACGGGCTGCCGCGGCTGAGGCGACACCTCAGCGCCGCTGCGATCGCGCAATCGTTCGATCTTCGCCACGCGCGCCCCGCCCGTTCCGCGCGCCCGTTACTCGGCGGCCTGGCGCAGCGGATTGTTGGGATGCCGCGTCCAATCGAGCGCGGGCTTGCCGGTGTCGACCGGTTTCATGGTGATGCAACCCTCGACGGGGCAGACATGCATGCACAGATTGCAGCCGACACATTCAGACTCGATCACCTGGTAGCGGCGTCGTCCATCGTTGCGCAACGCCGCAACGGCCTGGTGCGACGTGTCCTCGCACACAATATGGCACAGGCCGCATTTGATGCAGAGGTCCTGGTCGATCTCGGCGACAGTCTTATAGTTGAGATTGAGATGTTGCCAGTCCGTCACATTCTTGACCGCGCGTCCGCGAAAATCCTCGATCCGGTCGTAGCGCGATTTCTCCATCCAACGTTCGAGTCCGTCGATCATGTCGTCGACGATCTTGAAGCCGTAATGCATGGCGGCGGTGCAAACTTGGACGGAGCGGGCGCCGAGGGCCATAAATTCCGCCGCGTCGCGCCACGTCTCGATGCCGCCGATGGCGGAGACCGGGATATTGTGACAGTCGGGATCGCGCGCAATCTCGGCCGCCATGTGCAGCGCGATCGGCTTCACCGCCGGTCCGCAATAGCCGCCATGCGTGCCCTTGCCGTCGACGGTTGGCTCAGGCGCCATCAGATCGAGATCGATTGAGACGATTGAGTTGATGGTGTTGATCAGGCTCAGCGCATCGGCACCACCTTTCACCGCCGCGCGCGCCGGCGGCAAGATGCTGGTGACGTTTGGCGTCAGCTTGACGATCACCGGCATGCGCGTGTGCTGTTTGCACCAGCGTGTCACCATCTCGACATAGTCCGGCACCTGCCCCACCGCCGCGCCCATGCCGCGTTCCGACATGCCGTGCGGACAGCCAAAATTCAGCTCGACGCCGTCGGCGTTGGTGCCCTCGACGCGCCTCAGGATGTTTTTCCAGCTATCCTCCGTGCAAGGCACCATCAGCGAGACGACGACAGCGCGCTTCGGCCAGCGTCTTTTGACGGAGGTGATCTCGTCGAGATTGACCTGCAGCGGCCGGTCGGTGATCAGCTCGATATTGTTGAAGCCGGCGACGCGCAGTCCCTTGTAGGAAATTGCGCCGTAACGCGACGCGGTATTGACGATCGGGGGGTCCTCGCCGAGCGTCTTCCATATCGCACCGCCCCAACCGGCGCGGAACGCACGCTCAACATTGTAGGCCTTGTCGGTCGGCGGCGCAGACGCGAGCCAGAACGGGTTGGGCGTTTGGATACCGGCGAAGTTGATCGACAGATCGACCATGGACGTTTCCCCTTCCCTACCCCTTGAGCGCAGCATCGATTGAATGTGCTGCTCTTTTGCCCTGCTCCACTGCTTCGACAGTCAAATCCAGGCCGCGCGCGACGCAGTCGCCGCCGGCCCACACGCCTCGCACTGTCGTGCGAAACTGGTCATCCACTTCAATCTTGCCATGGCGCAGCTCGAGCGCATCGAGCCGATCCGTCTCGAGCGGATCGGCGATGAAGCTCTGGCCGATCGCCTTGAACACCATGTCTGCCGGCAGCGAGAACGCCGCGCCGGTGCCGACCAGCTTGCCCTCCTCGATGCGGGTTGTCTCGAACTCGGCAGCGGCAACATGGCCCGCCTCGGCGCGAAGCCGGATGGGCTTCGCCCAATGGCGAATGGTGACGCCATTCACCTGCGCGAATTCCTGCTCATGGCTCGTGGCCCCCATCATCTCGGGTCCGCGGCGGTAGACCAGGGTGACTTCGTCGGCGCCGAGGCGCCGCGTCTGCACCGCGATGTCGATCGCGGTATTGCCGCCCCCGATCACCACGACGCGGCGCCCGACCGGCAAACGTGCTAGATCCTCGGCGCTGCGCAATTGCGCGATATAGTCGACCGCATTGGCCACGCCAGGCAGACTTTCTCCCTCACACTCCAACGCCTTGACGCCTGCAAGTCCCATGCCGAGGAAGACGGCGTCATAATCCTGACGCAATTGCGCCAGCGACACGTCCCGACCGAGGGCCTGGTTGGCGTGCGCCTCGATGCCGCCAATGCCGAGAATGAAATCGACTTCGCGCCGGGCAAACCGGTCCGGCACCTTGTATTCGGCAACGCCGTATTCGTTGAGGCCACCGAGCCGCGGCCTTGCTTCGAACACCGCCACTTGGTGACCGAGTTGGGCTAGCCGATGGGCGCAGGAGAGGCCCGCCGGCCCGCCCCCGACCACCGCGATCCTCTTGCCGGTGGGAGCGCCGCGCGCAAACGGATGGCTGGCCCGGGCGAGAATCGGGTCGGTGGCGTAGCGCTGCAGCCGGCCGATCGCAATCGGATCACCCTCTTGCGCGGCGCGCACGCAGGCACCCTCGCAGAGAATCTCGGTGGGACAGACGCGGGCGCAGGCGCCGCCAAAGATATTGGCCTCGAGAATGCGCATGCCCGCGCCCGCGACATTGTCGGTCGCGATCTTCTTGATGAAGCCAGGAATGTCGATGCCGGTTGGACAGGCTTCGATACAGGGCGCGTCGTAGCAAAAGTAGCAACGATTAGCCTCGACCAGGGCCTGCTCGCGCGCCAAAGGCGGATGGATGTCCGCGAAATTTTCGGCATACCGGCTTGCAGCCAAACGGCCCGAAACAATATCGGGGCCCTCGTGCTTGATTTCAGGGGTTTGCGTCATTGACCAACATGTCTGCTCGTGTGCCCGTGTCCGACTGTATTCAGAACTTGACCAATTGTTCAAGATGTCCGGCAACCGGCCGGGCGACCCGATCGGGCAGGCATCCCGCCATCGCTCGCTCGCGGCCGTTTTGGGGCGCGCCGCGACGGCCGCCGTCCCGGCCTCTCAGGCGAGCAGCGGACGCGGGCCCGGGCTCAGGCTTTGGCCCAACATCGGCTGCCCTCAATATCGCTTCAAATCGACCCTCGCCCCCTTTAATACCTGGGCCAAGGGGTCGAGCATGGCGCGCGCAACAAAGGCGAGGAAGCGAGCCCCCCCGGTATTGCCCGCGCGACCGGGGGCGATCCGGCGGCGCAATGTCGCCAAGATCCTCAAGGCGGCGACGACGGTATTCGCGCAAAAGGGCTTCAGCGGTGCCAGCACCGCCGAGATCGCGCGTCTCGCCGGCGTGCCCAAGCCCAACCTTCACTACTATTTCCGCACCAAGCAGGCGCTCTACGAAAGCGTGCTCGACAGCATTCTCGGCGTCTGGGTCGATGCGAT